>NZ_JASPGQ010000005.1:0-145948 GCF_030229885.1 Corynebacterium sp. MSK204
TACGACGGTGGTCGCCGGCCTCATTCATAAGGGGCCCACCGTCAGTTACAGATACACCACGCTACTGGACGCAACCAAATTGTCATGCGGGCTCCCTTGTCCCCGTTGAAGGCGTTGCGCGGGCAATCCATCAAGCAATTGAGTTTGGCAACAGGCTGCGGAAGGACGCTTAGCTTTTGACACATTGATGTTGGCTTATGTCCATTCTGGAGCTACGTATGTCTACCTCTTGATTACAGTGGTGGTAGCAATATTTTTACATAAGTCTGGAACTCCAGAGGGCATTCAACGAATCGCTAAAGTTCTTATTCTGTTCATCATAATTCAGTGGGGGATCGGGTTTCTGCAAGTTTATTTGGGGGGTCCAGAGCGGGCTGTCCCATTGCATGTTTTGATGTCTACGTTTGTCGTGACATATACCGCTTTTCTATGGGGGCGGGGGAGGAGCCGCACTTTCCTCACTGAATCTTAAGGCTGGCTCCGGTTGGGCTGGTGATTGGCGATGCATTTGCTGGAGATTTGGACTATGGATCAGGAGATAAAATCGAGTGGTTTGGGAAAGCCAGCAACAACGTTCCTCAGCATTTTATGGAATTGAGAAGGATGAAAGCAGACAGAAGAGTAGACGCAGAGCTTTACATTCCGATAACGAATCACGTCCGACCTTTTTATTATGTCTTACCGCATTTATTTTTAGGCTAGGCCTTTTTCCATGTTAAACCATTGAGGAACTACGTCGCTGCCATCGTTAGAGCCATATAGTGGTGTTTTTGAAATAGTAAGAGGCACCAGCGTATCCGCCATATCGCTAACCGCTTTTAACTCTTCCTGGGCAAATGGAGCCTGTTGCATTTTCACCGTCGCGTCATCTATATAGAGAATTCTTCCAGTCAAATACATGGCGAGATCAGGATGCAGGTAAGAGAAAAGAAGTAACTTCGTACAACTCAGCTTACGGTCTAGCGTTTTGTAGATCGAGGATACTTGGCTGTGGCCCATGATTATCGCGACGATCAACGCGAGAAGTGGTGTGAGAATACAACGATGGTGGGGATGATATGGCGTGGGAGTCTCTAAATCGCGCGATACGTGCGTCTGCTCGCCTGTCAAAAACTTTGGCTATTGGTGCTTCGCGAAGCGATTTAGTACCAGAAATGAAGCCACCGGATATGTGCACCAGTGATTAGCCTAGTCGCCCAGACTACACACTGACGCCTTAATCAAGAGGTGACGGCATTTATCATATGGATATTCCGTTGAATTTCTGGATGACAATCAAGCACAAATAGATCCCAGAGGGAACCCTCTGCCATCGCTCGACACATTAACGGCTTTTACATGACTGGTAAATTCCCTAGGTACTGTCTCTTCGCCTAATGCCAAATCACGCCATAGCCGAGAGACACCAGCTCCTTCCATGGCGGGTTCGTCAACGTCTTTAGCCACACATGAAAGGTTATACAAACCCCATTCAGATTCATCAAATGGGTAAGTGCCAAAGTCTCGCATATCCCTACGGAAATCTTGCATCATGACTTCGCGAATTACTCCGTCTCCCCCATGTGTAATTTCGTCAGTTACATAGAGTATCTGCGTGATCTCTCGAGCCTTATCCACTCTTTTTAAATACTGTTTATGGAATTGTTCAAGGTCAGACTCTCGAGCGAGGAAGTAAGTTGTAAAAAGAAGAGTTTCGCCCAACATATTAAATCGGATCACCGTCTACAGTGAAAGCTCCAGAATTTGTATACCTAGGCTGAGGGTAGCAGTTCCTTTTATGTCCCACAACCGCGCGAAGGGTAACGCTTAGGGGCGTGTCGGGCAGCATCGCTTCCAAACCGGCTTAAGTGACAAAATGCCATCGCTAAAGTCCCAATTTGAGTCCCAGGGCGTGCGCCTTAAGAGTAATAACTAAAGCCCCTACCAACGTTTCCGCTGGTAGGGGCCTGGAAGTTGGTAGCGGGGGCAGGATTCGAACCTACGACCTCTGGGTTATGAGCCCAGCGAGCTACCGAGCTGCTCCACCCCGCGTCGAGATGACTTCCATCATCTGCGCTTGAACAGTGCAGTAATACTTAACGTATTCGCTCTGTCCCGGCGACTTCTGTAACTATACAGACAGGAAGGCACCTACCCAAATCCCCTGGGTAGGTGCCTTATTTCCTGAGTTTCTACTACGCGAAGTGAGAGGCTTTAGCCCTCGGACTTCTGGTAGGACTCAACTGCCTTGTCCAACTCATCCAAGGCGCGGCCGTACTCTTCAAAGGAGCCATTGCGGGCATCCTCCAGGCCCTTCAGGGCCTTGTTGATGTCCTCGATAGCGCCTGCTTCATCGGAGGAACGAGGGGCCGAAGCCGGAGCGGATTCCTCAGTAGATTCCTTCTTCTCGTCCTTCTTGTCCGCAGAAGAGCTGTCCTTAGCGGCATCGTCGTCGCCGGAGTCACCCTCGATCTCTTCGATGTCCTGGGCGGACTTGGCGTCGATTCCCACCTGCTCAAGGGCATCACCGATAGTCGGTGCGTAGCCCACGCGGCCCTTGTAGGACACGAGCACACGCAGCAGCTTCGGGAAGGCGGATGCCTGATCCTTGCGCTGCGAGTAAATCGGCTCGAGGTAGAGGATCTCGCCGCCGCCGACCGGCAAGGCCAGCAGGTTACCGTTGTGCAGATCGTTGGTGCCTTCCCACAGGGTGCGATCGCGGGCAACCTGGTCAGAAGACATCATGGCGTCCTGTGCCTGCTTCGGACCCTGGGTCTGCGTATTGGTTGGCAGCACGCGCACGGTGATATCGCCGTAGGTATCCGGATCGGAAGATACCGCCATGTGTGCGGACAGGAACTCACGGTTCAAACCACGGTACGAGGTGGTCAGCTGGAAGCTCGGGTCGCCGGTTTCCGGATCGGCAGCCATCACGTAGTACGGCGGCTGGTTCAGGTCACGGGATTCCTCTGCGGTCGGGTCATTCGGTACGGACCAGAAGGCGTCGTTATTGAAGAAGACGTTCGGGTCATCAACGTGGTAGCGGGCCAAGAGGTCACGCTGCACCTTGAACATGTCCTCTGGGTAGCGGAAGTGCTCGCGCAGCTCATCGGAGATCTCGGATTCCGGCTTCACCACATCCGGGAAGACACCTTCCCAGGCCTTGAGAACGGGGTCTTCCTTGTCGAACTCGTAGAGGTCCACGCTGCCGTCATAGGCATCCACGGTCGCCTTCACGGAGTTGCGGATATAGCCCACCCGGTCATTGACCAAGCGCTGGGTGGTGCCATCGGGGTTGAGGGCGTCCTGGGTGGCATCGGAAAGCGAAGCCCGCTGCGAGTACGGCAGGGAGTCCAGGGTGGTGTAACCATCGACGATCCACTTCAGATGACCATCAATAACGGCCGGGTAGGTAGCGGAATCGGTGGTCAGCCATGGGGCAACCTTCTCCACGCGCTCGCGGGGGTCGCGGTCATAAAGCAGCTTGGATTCGCTGCCCACGCGGTCCGAAAGCAGGAAGTTCAGCTCGCGGTACTTGGCGGCATACATGGTGCGGTCAAAGAGATTGCCAATCTCAACGCCGCCCTCACCGTCATAGGTGTAGTTGGTGCTATCGGTGTCGTACTCCACTGGGTTCTCGCCGGTGGTACCGGTAATGGCGTAGTCCAAATTATCTGCGGCACTAGCGATGACCGGGCCGTAGTAAATGCGGGGCTGGTCTACCTTGATGCCCAAGGACTTCTCGGCATCTTGGGTCTCGCCCTCACCCTCGGACTCGCCGGCCTGGGTCTGCAGATCAGAAACGGTGAAGATGGGGTAACCACCGCGGGCGGAACCGGCATCGCGGGCAACCTCATCGACGGTATTAGCCTGCGCGGCTACGAAGCCATTGCCGTGGGTATATACGGTGTGGCGGTTGATCCAGTCGGACTGGTTTTCGCGCAGCTCATTCGGGTCCAGCTCGCGGGCTGCAACGACGAAGTCGCGCATCTTGCCATCGATTTCATAGCGGTCCATGGACAGCGTTTCTGGGAACCCATAGAAGTTCTTCAGCTGCTGCATCTGGGTAAACGTCGGCGACAAAATCTCTGGATCCAGCAAGCGCAGGTTATTGATGGTGGCGTTATCGGAGGCAACCTTGTCATCCGATACGTTGTCGCCGCCCCAGTTTTCCTTGTAGGTCACGTGGTCATCGGTAAGCCCATAGGCATACCGCGTGGCCTCGATATTGCGGGCAATGGACTCGTTTTCCTTCGCCTGGCGGTTTGGCTGTACCGAGAAGCGCTCCATGAGCAGCGGCCATGCCTGGCCGATGATGAGCGAGGACGCGAGCATGAGCACGACGGCGAGGCCAGGAATGCGCAGGTCTTTAATAACGATGGCCATAAAGAGCGCAATAGCGACGAAGACGCCGATGATCATCAAAATGATCTTGGCCGGCAGGTAGGCGTGGATATCCGTGTAGGAACCACCGGTAAACAGGTCGTGCTCGGAATACAGCAGCCCGTAGCGCTCCAGCCAGTAGCCGGCGACCTGGGCCACCATCCACAGCCCGGCCGTAATGGCAAGCTGCAGGCGCGCCGAGCGGGAAATGGAGCCACGCACTCCCGCAGCCTTATTGCCAATGCGGATTCCACCCAAAATGTAGTGGCCAAACAAGGCAATGAGGAAGGCGAGCACGAGCAGGATGGACAGGGTGTTAACCACCATCTGCAGCACAGGCAGGCTGAAGGCATAAAAGCCCAAGTCGTGGTGGAATTGGGGGTCCTGTACGCCAAAGTCCTGGCCATTGAGGAATAGCATCACATCGCGCCAGTGGGACTGGCCAATAAAACCGGCGATGATACCCACGATGGCTGGGATGACCTTGAACAGCACGCCCATGGACTTCTCAATGGACTGGCGGTACTGATAGACCGGCGAATTCAGATCCCCCACATCCAGGGAATCGGGGCGGCCGCGCCAGGCAAAGAACCCGGCTGCCCACACCACTGCGGCAGCAACGAGCCCGAAGATGATAAAGAGGACTATGCGCGCAATAATCGCGGTAGTGAAAACACTGCGGTAATCAATGGAGCCAAACCACCTCCAATCCGTGTACATGCCCACGAGCATGGGGCCGAAGAATAAGAGGACGGCAATGATGGCCGCAATAATTGCCGCGACCTTAGGTGGCCGCTTCAATGGGGCGGCTGGTGTGGATGACCCTAGGGACAACGCCAGCTCCAATCAAATAGTGCGAATATTAAACATGTAGACTTTTTCCAGTTTAAGGAATCAATACCCAGATAACGAATAAGGATGCCTATGAGTTCCCCCGAATTATCACAGCCAGCTTTAAACCGCGCTATGACGGAGGCCGTGGAGTTCGTCCATGCTGAAGGTTGGGACGCCCGCCCCACCATCTTCGCCCTTGTTCCCACCCATCTGGTGGCGGACCAGCTAGCGGCCATGGATGAGGAAACCGCGTCCCCGCTGACCCTTATCGTGCAAGACAATGTCCCGGAAAACATCGAGCCGGGTTCCGAGGAATTGGCTGATTACGTCTCCCGCTTGGCCTGGCCGCGCGAGGTCGCGGGCGCCATCTTGGCCCAGGAGATCAAGTTCCGGGATACTTCTAGCGAGGACCCCTCCCCTCGCCCGGCGCGCCTGTATTCGGGTGCCCTGCGCGAGGAAGGAATTGAGACCACCTTGCTGCAGCTGCGGCCCACTGAAGAAGAGCTTGAGGCGGCCGGCCCCTTTGCTGAGGACGATATTCAGCTCCGCGGCGGCCCGCAGGTGGCCCCTGGCGTAATCGCCGCGCTGCGCTATGGCCTCAACCAGGATCCGGATGAACTAGACTAAGTGGCAATTAAGCCCGCAACCAAGGAGTTCTATACAGTGCGACGCCTTTCCTTCACCCGCCGTTCTTCTGCCCGCACCGCTACCGCGGCGGCGTTACTAGGGCTCAGCGTGGCTGCGGCAGGTTGTTCTTCCGATGCTGATGCGCCTGACGATGCCCCCGTAGAGACCACCTCTGCGGCCACCACCACGACCTCTGAGAACGACAAGGAGTCCGCGGCATCAAGCACCGAATCCTCCACGTCTTCTACGGAGTCAGAATCGGCAGATAAGGACGAGGACGCGGCTTCCGAGGAAAGCTCCACCCGCGAGCCGAGCGCTAGCGGCGAATTGGATAAATCGGTGGCCAAGGTCTATGACACATATAAGTCGCTGGCGCCCAAAGACCTATTCGCCCAGTTTGAGCGCTGCGATTCCACCGGCGGGGACTCTTCCTACAATTGCTCCGGTCCTAAAGTGGGGCAGTTCCAGTTCTTTAAGTCGCACTCCAAGGCCTCCCAGACCACCCAGGTACTTACAGAGCTGCGCAGCTCCCATGCCATCGAGGACGATGGCGATCGCGTCGTCGGCTGGTCCACATTGGGCACCACGGCCGTTATCACCGTGGTGGATAATAAGGAAGGCTTGGTCATGCAGCAGATGATCTCTTCTGACCAGGTGGACCCAGAAGAAAAAATTAAGGAATTGGGCCTAGTAAAGGACTAGGCCTCGGCCTTATGAGCTTTTATTAGCTACATTCCTTGACGTCTTTGCCCGCCGCAAAGTCCTTCATGGCCGCCACGGCATCGTCGAGGTTTTCTACCTGCGCAATGGTCATATCGCCGTGGTCGCTGCCGGCCGCTGCAGAACAGTTGTCCTTAGGCGCCAAGAAGAGCTCAGCGCCGGCATCGTGCGCGGCGGCGATTTTATGCTCGATGCCACCAATCGGCCCGACCTTGCTATCGGCCTGAATGGTCCCGGTGCCGGCCACAAAAGTGCCACCTGTTAGGTCTTCATCGCTGAGCTTGTCGATGACCGCCAAGGTAAACATCATGCCCGCTGACGGCCCGCCGATATCCTGCAGGTTGTAGTTCACCGAGATATCGTCCTTGGGCTGGGATAGCATGGCGATTCCGAGCAACGCCTTGCCCTTATCGTGCGGGTTTTCGCCCAATTCGATTTCTTCGCTGAGCTCTTTATCCCCGCGCGTCACGCTGACTTTTACCTTATCGCCGGGGCTTTTGTCCTTGATGATGTCTTGGACCTCGCTTGGCTCGGTGACCTCGGTGTCATCGACTGCGGTGATGACATCGTCTTTTTTGAGGTGCTCCGAAGCGGCGCCGTCCTCGATGACCTCGGCCACGGTGATTTTGACCGGCAGGTGCAAATAGTCCATCGCCGCGATGGTGGCCGCGGACTCCGATTGGGTAAAGGCCTGCTTATTGGATTCTTGGACCTCTTCATCGGTCATGTTTTGCGGAATGACGGTATCGATGGGCACCAGGGTGTCATCGGTAAGCGCCCAGCGCCCCAACGCCTGCGCCAAGGTCATATTGGTGCGCACGGATACGGTGGTCATATTCAGGTGCCCACTGGGCTCATAGGTCTTTGGCGCCTGCACATCAACGACTTGGGTGCCATCGACCTCGCCCAGCGTATCCACGGTGGGGCCAGGGCCTTCGGCGGCATAGGGAACGGTCAGCGAGACATCGGTGCCCGGGATATGGTCAAGCGATACCAACGCACCGGTAAGCACAACGGGGATAGCACCCCAGGCGATGGTGCGGACGCGACGGCTAGCAGGAGAATTCACGAAGCAATAGCCTACAACCTTTGGCGTACTGTTCGCTGTCAGCGTTGCTGTGATCATGGAAACTTTCCGCACGGTGCCGGTAGATTGGAGCGCATGAGCAACGGATTCGGTTTTTCTTTCCCAAATAACGATGACGACGATAATGACGGCCGTCGTGACCAGAACCCGTTCGGCGCATTCGGCGGCGGTAATGGTGGCGGCCTCGGAGACATGCTGAACCAGTTCGGTCAGATGCTATCCGGCATGGGCTCGTCCATGAACTCGCCCCAGAACTCCGGGCCGGTCAATTACGACATGGCCAAGCGCATCGCCCTGCAGCAGATCCCCAAGTCAAAAGACATCAGCACGGAGGATTCCAAGGCAGTAGAAGAATCGGTGCGCCTGGCGGAGCTCTGGCTTGACGATGCCTCTATTCTCCCCACCGCTTCCGGTACCACGCAGGCATGGGATTCCAAGCAGTGGCTGGAAGAAACCATGCCCGCCTGGGAGCGCATGGTCACCCCCGTGGCCCAGCACATGAACGATGCCCAGCTGGAATCCATGCCGGAAGAGGCCCGCGAAATGATGGGCCCGATGACCAAGATGATGGGCCAGATGTCCAGCATGAATTTCGGCATGCAGCTAGGCCACGCCCTGGGCGATCTCGCCAGCCAGGCACTGACCGGCTCCGATTTTGGCCTGCCCATCGCCCCGGCCAATACGGTGGCGCTTTTGCCGCATACCATTCAGAAGGTCGCGCGCGAGCTCAACGTTCCGGGCCAAGAGGTACTGGTTTATATCGCCGCGCGCGAGGCCGCCCGCCAGCGCCTGTTTAAGCACGTGCCGTGGCTGGTAGAGCGCATCGTCTCCTCCGTGGAGGAATACGCCATCGGCTTGGTCATTGATACCTCCCACATTGAAGAGCTCGCCCGCGAGCTGAACCTGGAATCCGGCGACCCGCAGGCCATCCAGGAAGCCATGAGCAAGCTGCAGGGAATGGATCTCTCCCCGCGAATTACCTCCAAGAACACCGCCGCCGCCTCCAGGCTAGAAACCCTGCTGGCCTTGGTCGAGGGCTGGGCCGAGCACGTCGTAAGCGAGGCCTTGGGCGAGCGCATCCCTTCCACCTCCAAGCTCACTGAGGCATGGGCGCACCGCCGCAGCACCGGCGGATCTGCCGAGCAGGCCTTTAGCAAGGTCGTGGGCATCGAGCTCAACGCCCCCAAGGTGACCGAGGCCGCCGAGCTCTGGCGCCGCGCCACCGTGGCCGTAGGTGCCGAAAAGCGCGATAAGGCCTGGGACCACCCAGACTTCCTGCCCACCGCAGAGCACCTCGATAACCCGGCCGCCTTCATCGATTCCCTCTTGGATGATGAGCCAGATGAGGGCTTCGAGGAAGAATTTGCCAAGCTCGAAGAGATGCTCAAAAACGGCGAGGGCTCCGGCGAGGACTCCGAAAACAAGTCCGAAGAGGACAAGGATTCTGCAGAAGACAAGGACTCGCAGAGCAGCGACGACGCGGACGACGGCGACGACAACTCCGAAAAGGACAACGGCGGCGAGGATAAGTAGCTCGCGCTAACCGCCCCAGCGCTGGTAGGCCTCGAGGTAGCCCTTGGCCCGCTCGGCGTGGGGCGCCCTATCGGCCCACTGCCAGAATTCGCGCCCATGGCGCGGGATGAAGGTATGGGTGAGCTCATGGATGATGACCGAATCCAATACATAATCCGGCACCTGCTGTAGGCGGTTGCTCAGCCGGATATCCGCGGTGGAGGTAGTACAGCTACCCCACCGCGTATTTTGATTGCTCACCCACCGGATGGACCCAATCCACGCGCGGCCTTCCAGGTACTGCGCGTTGAGCTGTTCGGCGCGCTGGAGAAGCGCCGCATCGGTCTTCGCCGCACCACCGGTTTTCTTTTCTAAGCGCGCAAGCATGTCCTGTACCGCCTCGTTTTCCTCGCGGGCGGACATCCAGGCTGGAATACGCACTTCTAATACCCCGGCCACCATGCGCGCCTGCACGGACTTTCGCCGCCGCGCAGAGCGGATAACCTTGACCTCAGGGTGGGTACGTCCTGGTGGTTGCGTGCTCGACATGACAGGCTATTGTACCTGTGGTGCAATGGACGCACATGCGGCACATATGCCGTATTCGGGGTGATAAAAGGGGAATCGAGGGGGAAATCAGTGACTGCCTCACAAGGCACGGCTCAACGTGTGACATTAGCTCCAGGGTGTGGCGTATTTTGCCGCGAGGATTCCGTGGTGCAATTTGGGATGGACGCCACCCGGGTGGCGGTGGCGGATACGGGCAATGCGCAAGGTGTGGCCCGCGCTTTTGCCACGGCCCATCAGCCGGTCGATTCCGGGGAATTGGCGGCGCGGTTGGAAGCGGCCGGCTTGGATAGCGCCGCCGCCAGCAGCCTCATCGATGATGCTCTGGACTATGGCATCCTCTGGCCCCAGCCACCACATCCCGAGCAGCATGAAACCATCATCATGCTGGGTGAATCCCCGCTTGCTCTGGAGTTGCGCGCCCGCTTGGCAGCAGATGGATATACGGTGCGCATCCCCCTTGATGAGGACAAAATCTTTTCCTATATCCACGACCTCGATGGGCTTTTTACGGTGCTTGCCATCGACCAGCTCCACTGCCCCATCGATTGCGCCAATGCGCTTGCAGGCACCCCGACAACCTGGTTACCGGTTTCCTTACTGGATAACCGCGGCATCATCGGGCCCCTGCGCGTAGAAGGGCAAGGCCCCTGCCCGCTGTGTATTCACTTATTCCGCGTGGATGCGGATCCGCAGTGGAGCGCCATTGCTTCCCAGCTCACCAGCGTGCGCAGGCAGCCAGAAAAACTAGTCATCGATGCTGTAGCGGCCCAAGCACAGGTGGTGATCCGCCGCCTAAGCAAGCGCCCCTTACCGCCAGGCGCGCCCACGGCTTTCCCACGGCCAGGGCAGCAATGGGAGGTAGACGTCTACGGCCGCCACCAGCAACGCACGGCCATCGCCCATCCGCGCTGCCCGGTGTGCTTTGGCGGCAAAGTCAACCTGGCTACAGCCGCACCGAGCGAATGACCTCCAGGATTTGCTCGCCGTAGCGCTCCAATTTATTGGGCCCTATTCCGGAAATGGACAGCAGCTCCGCCTCATCTGCCGGCAACTCTTCCGAGATGGCCTGCAGCGTGGCATCCGTAAAGATGACATAGGCCGGAACCTTTTCTTCCCGGGCAACCTGCGCGCGCCACGAACGCAGGGCGGAAAAGACCTCGTCATCGCCATTGCCCTCGCAGTCTTCATGCCGGCCAATGACCTTTTCCGCCGGGGTCTCTAGTACCCCGCTGCATACGCGGCAGCGCTTCGGGCGGCGGGAGCGGCCACTTCCCGCAGACGATTCCACGCCTGGAGCGATGCCATCGAGGAACCGAGTGCGCTCCCGGGAGGCCCTGGAACCGGCGGTCTTCGCCAATGCCCACGACAAGGCTAGGTGCTCGCGGGCGCGGGTAATGCCTACATAAAACAGGCGGCGCTCTTCCTCGATCTGCTCGTTACCCGCCTTAATGGCGTGGTTGATGGGCATGAGCTTTTCGCTCAGTCCGACGAGGAAGACGGCGTCCCACTCCAAGCCCTTTGCCGCGTGCACCGTAGCGAGAGTAACGCCCTCCATGGCGGGGGCTTGCTTATCGGTAGAGCGGCGGCGCAGCTCACCCAGCACCCCGTTGAGATCGATGCCCGGGGTGGATTCCACGATCTTCTCAATCAATCCCACCAGCGCGTTCAGCGATTGCCAGCGCTCGCGGGCCTGCGCGCCCTGCGGTTCGGTGGCGCTGAGCCCAAGCTCGACGAAGGCGGCCCGCGCAATCGCCACGGGGTCCTCCGGCAAATCATCGCGGCGCGTGGCGGCAATGAGCACGCGAATGGCCTCCAGAATCTCCGGGCGGCGGAAGAAACCTTCACCGCCGCGGACTTGGTAGACCACTCCGGCATCGGCAAGCGCCTGCTCAAACTGCTCCGACTGGGCGTTGATGCGGTACAGGATGGCAATTTCTGAAGCCGGCACGCCCTGGTTGAGCAGGGTGAGCACCTGCCCGGCCACCTCTTGCGCCTCATTTTCCTCGGACTCGTAGGCCTTAAACGTCGGCTCCGGCCCAGGCTCGCGCATGCCCTGCAGCTCTAGGCGGGTGCCGGCCGCGCGCCCCGTCGCCTTGCCGATGACCCGATTAGCCAGGTCCGTGACCTGCGGCGTGGAACGATAGTCGCGCTGCAGCTTGACGATGGTCCCGTCCGGATAGCTGCGCGAAAAATTCAACAGGTACTCCGGCGAGGCGCCGTTGAAGGAATAGATGGTCTGGTTGGCATCGCCCACCACGGTGAGATCATCGCGATCACCCAGCCAGGCGTTCAGCACGCGCTGTTGCAGGGGCGTGACGTCCTGGTACTCGTCAACGACGAATGTGCGGTACTGCTCGCGGAAGGTCTCTGCAATGGCCGGGACGTTTTCGATGGCGCCAGCGATGTGCATGAGCAGATCATCGAAGTCCAAATGCATCATATCCGGCGTAGCCTTGGCCTTCTCGTAGCGCCGGAAGGCCGCGGCCACCTTGGCGGCATCGGCCGGGGCGGTGCGATCCGTTTCCGCGATGACGCTCTCATAGTCCTCCGCACTGACCAGCGCGGACTTTGCCCATTCGATTTCTGCCAGCACGTCGCGGATCATGTCCTTGGAATTATCCAGCCCCACCGAGCGCACCGCGCGGGCTACCAACGGGAATTTATTATCCAATAGAGTCCACGGCAGATCGCCTGCGACCTGCGGCCAGAAATACTTCAGCTGGCGCCGCGCGGCCGCGTGAAAGGTTTGGGCCTGCACGCCAGCCACGCCCATCATGCGCAGGCGATCCCGCATTTCTCCCGCCGCACGCGCGGTAAAGGTCACGGCCAAAACACGCTGGGGGTTTACGAACCCTTGATCCACCATATTGGCGATGCGATAAGTAATGGTGCGCGTCTTACCGGTGCCCGCGCCCGCCAAAATGCACACCGGCCCGCGCGGGGCGGTGGCCGCGCGGCGTTGATCCTCATCCAGCAGGGACAAATCCGGCTTATTCACCGTGATACCACTCCATAATCATCGTGTGTGCGATAGAACCCGCGGTGGCCAACGGGAGCTTAGGCAGCTCGGCGCGGGTCACCCAACGAATTTCTTCCAGTTCCCCATCAGTATGGCAGGTGGGCTGGACATCCGATGTCTCTGCGTGAAAGCCCAGCATAAGCGAGCCACTCGGCGGCCACGGCTGGGATCCCCAGTAGCGAAGATTGTCAATGCGGCGCCCGGTTTCCTCCATGGTTTCGCGGGCAAAGGCGGCCTCAATGGTCTCGCCCGGTTCCACGTATCCGGCGATCAAGGAAAAGAAGCTATTGCGCCCGCGATTGCGCGCCAGCAAAATCTGCTCCTCGCCCTTGAGCTCAATGAGCCCGATGACCGCCGGGTCTAGGCGCGGAAACACCATGCGGCGCGAATCCTGCGGATCGCGGCCAATAATACCCGGCGTGGGATAGTCCAACGGGTGGCCCGTGCGCGGATCGAAGCGCTGCTCCAGCCGGTTGCGAATCAAGGCAATGGCCTGCATGACGAGGGAATCATCGGCGAAAAAGGTCGCAGGTTGTAGCTGCCCCATCCCCCGTGCGATTGCTTCCGGGCAGGCAAAAACGTGCAACGTGCCGATGTCCACCATCTCCGGTGTCCCCACGCCCTCCGGCAATTGCTCCACCAACGCGGCGTCCCCGCTCGCGGTGGCAGGCACTAGACCCGTGTGCGTTACGGGCAAATACAATTAATCCTCCTCGTCCTCATCTTGCACTTCCACGGGTTGCTCCAAGTCATGCTTGATATACAGCAGGCGGTCGCCCGGTTTCAGTGCGGAGGCATCAGCGGTATCAACGCGGTGGAGCTCGTTATTGCGCAACACCGCGAGCACGATATCCGCCAGGTGGCGCGGGTTGGAACCAACCTCGAACTCGCGCACGGCGCGCTCAGATACCGAAAAGCCCTCGTTGGGAGAAAGCAGGTCTTCCATCATTTCCACCACGGTGGGGGTCACGGTGGCAAGTCCCAGCAGGCGGCCGGCGGTCTCTGCAGAGGTAACCACGGAATCAGCACCGGATTGGCGCAGCAGGTGGCGGTTTTCGGATTCGCGCACCGAGGCCACGATTTTGGCCTTGGGGGCGAGCTCGCGCACGGACAGGCAGCACAGCACCGCGGTATCGTCCGAGGACGGGGTGACCACCACGGAGGTTGCGTGCTCCACCCCAGCGACCTTGAGCACGTCTTGCTTGGTGCCCGAGCCAAAGATGGTGACCAGCCCGTGGTGTTCGGCATGCGCCAGCGAGGCGCGGTTATTATCGATGACCACGATCTGGGAGGTGGGCACATCGTCTGCCAAGAGCGCGGCGACTGCCCCGGCGCCCTTCGTTCCATAGCCGATAACGACGGTGTGGTTACGCAATTGCTTTCTCCAGTTCTGGATTTCAAAGGTGCGGCGGGCCTTGTCCGTGAGCACGGAGAGCGTAGCACCGACCAACAGCACAAGGAAGATGAGGCGGGCTGGGGTAATAAGTACGAGGTTGATAAACCGCGATTGCTCCGTGACCGGAACGATATCGCCATACCCCACGGTGGTCAGCGTGACGGCGGCATAGTAGGAGGAATCCAAAAGCGACATGTCCTCGCTATAGCCCTCGCCGTCTAAGTACACCACGATGGTGACAAAGATGAGGATGCCGAATGCCCACAGCGCGCGTTTGGCCAACTGGCGCCACGGGCTGGCATTTTGATCCTTGGGCACAGTGATGACATCAAGGAGCGCGTGATCAGGTTGCGAGGACAACTCGACCTGCGGCAAAAAGCGCTGTTTAATACGCCCTTTGAGCACCTTCGCATGTTTTTTGGCCACTGGCCCAGCCTTCTTTTCTGGATCGATTTTTTGATTCCGCCGGTTATACGGGGACGCAACTATCCATTCATCGTCCGCGTTCCGTCCCCATACCTTAGCCCTAGTGGCCTGCTACTGACGATTCAAGCAGGCTACGCAGCTCCTCACCTTGGGCTAAAGTATCTGGCTCAAAAGTATAACCATCGTGGACGTAATGGAAAGCTGCACGGATTTTATCGCCGCCGTGGATGCGCCGCCAGGCTTCGGCATAGACCGCCAACTGAATCTTCGCCGCGTCCATGGCCGCGCCCTTCGGCGGCCGACCAGTCTTCCAATCCACCACCATCCAGGTACCATCTGCCAAGCGGAAGACGGCATCCATTCGCCCGCGCACCACCGCGCTGCCGATGGTGATTTCAAACGGCGCCTCCACAAAGTCCGGCTGGCGCTCCGCCCACTCGGAGTTCAAGAAGGACTCCTTGAGCTCTTCTAGGTCGAAGTCCTCCGGCTCATCGATGCCCGGCAATTCCTCTTCCCCGAGCAGCGCGGGGCTGCCAAAGCGCTCTTCCAACCACGCGTGGAAGGCGGTGCCCCGCTTGGCATAGGAATTGGGCTTAAACGGCACCGGGCGGCGTTGCCGGCGCGCAAACTGTAGCGGATCACTACCCAGGGCCACCATGTCAGAGGCGGTAAGCTCACTGGGAAGTTCCACATCCACAACCGGTTGTTGCAGGGACTTGTATTCCTCAATGAGCGCGCCCGCATCCTGTTCCCACAGCTCGAAGGTCTCGCCGTGGCTTAACTCAGGAAGGTCCTCCATGGCGGCTAGCACCGCATCCGCGCCAGCTAGGGAATCCGGATCGGCTTCAAGGGCTGGGAAGAGCCCACTTTCTGCCGCATGAGCCGAGGTGTCCACCGGCTCTTCGGGCACCGTCCACTCCCCTACGTACTGGGGGAAGGTTTCTTTTAGCCTTTCGAGGTACTCATACGGGCCCTTCTTGGCCTTGCCCGACCGGTTATTCGTGCCGGAGCCGGTAACGGTCAGCGTGGACTCGGTTCTGGTCAATGCCACATAAAACAGGCGTGCTGCTTCCTCCGCATTATGCGCGCGGTCATCATCCAAGAATGCCTTGCAGGCCTTTTCGAATTCGGAACGGGTAACCGCATCGGGTGAGACCTCGATGTAGTCATTGTCACCAGGTACCTTTTCAATCTTGGACAAAAAGGTCTCTGCTTGGGCCTTATAGCTCGAAGAATCCGCGTGCACGACATAGACGTGCTCCCACTCCAGGCCCTTGGCCTTATGCACGGTCATAATCTGTAGCCGATCCGTGGAGGCGGGCACCTCCCCAAGCCCGAGGCCATCTTCATGCTCGCGGGCGAGCTCCAAATAGTCTAGGAGCGCATACAAGGAATCCCCATGGAATCCCGCGACAATATCGGCGAATTTATCTAGGTGGGTGGCTCCCCCGGCACTGCCGCGGGCAAGAACCTCGGTGCGGATATTGAAGATGGCCTCGATGTCCGCGAAGAGATCGCTTAAAGGCTTAGACAGCGAATAGGTGCGCAGGTAGCGCAGCTTGGCAGATACCTCTTCCATGCGCGCCAGGCCCTGCGGGGTATAGCGGTCGCGCTCGCCGAGGTCCGCCAGGGCATCGGCAAGCCCCACCGTTTGATCTGGGCCCTCAGCCGTAAGCTGCGCCAATTGGGCGCGCAGATACTCCTCAGGATCCATACCCTCTTCCCACTGCAGGCGCTCTTGTTTTGCCCCCGCCAGGTTCTTTTGGCGCGCGGCAAGGGCTTGAATATCGCCCATTCCCAGCCCGCAAATGGGCCCGGCGAAAATGCGGAGGGCCGCTTGCGCGTCTTCCGGCCGCACCAGCATGGTCGCCAGCGCTACGAGGTCCTGGATTTCCGGTTGCCACAGCAATCCACCCAGGCCATTGATTTCATTGGGGACATCGACGGCATCCAAGGCTGCTGCAATGGCGGCGGTTTGCCGGTTGGTACGCACCAGCACCGCTGCGCGAAAGCCATCGCCCTCGCGCGCATCCCACTGCTGCTTTAATTTCTGCGCAATAAACTCGTGTTCCTCATCTTCGCTGGCGAAATAGCCCAGCTCAATCTCGCCTTCGCCCTTGTGCGGGGCCGCGTGCAGCTCATCGACGGGCCGCGGGCCGCCCCCAAAGACCCCGGCCGCCACCGAGTTGGCCAGCTCCAAGGCACCCGACGGGTTGCGCCACGAGGTAGTCAGCTGATCCTTGGGAGCAGGCGTGCCATCGGCTTGCGGGAAATCCTCCACAAACGCGGTGAGGTTTTCTGAGGTAGCCCCGCGCCAGCCATAAATGGCCTGCATGGGATCGCCCACCGCAGTCACGGAAATGTCCTTGTGTTCCCCACCAAAGAGGCTGCGCAGGAGTACGCGCTGGGCATAAGACGTATCTTGATATTCATCCAGCATGACCACGCGGTAGCGCTGCGCCTGTTGCTTGCCCACCGCCGGGTGCGATTGCGCGAGGCGCGCTGCCACAGACATCTGCTCGCCAAAAGTGATGACCTGCTGCTCTGCCTGGGCGCGCTTGAGTTCCTCGATCAAAGGCACGTACTGCACGCGTAGATCCTGGACATTGATGTACTTCTGCAGGTCCTTGGAATACTCGCCCTTCGTCCTCGGGGCCTTTTCCAAGTTGTCAATATCAGCGCGAAAATCCCGTGCGAACTCGGCGATATCATCCGGATCCTTCAAGGAATTGTCCATATCGGAGGTGATCTTGAGCAGGACTTCCGTAATGGAACCCAAGGTCTTTTCATCCGATAATTTGCCGCCGTAGTTTTTCACCACATCATAAGCAATGGCAAAGCGCTCTGCCTCCGTGATGATGCGCGCCGAGGGCTCTACTGGGACCAGGAGGCCGTATTCGCGCACGAGCTCGCCGGCATAAGAATCATAGGTGGCCACGGTAGGTGCGATATTGTTAAGCGCCTCCGCAGCGGGGCTGCCGGGGACGATGAGCCCGGAATCGCGCAGCTGAATGAGCTGGCGGCGAATGCGCTGTTCTAGCTGCTGCGCCGCCTTGCGCGTAAAGGTCAGCCCCAGCACTTCCTCTGGGCGCACGTAGCCATTGGCTACCAAATAGACCACGCGGGAGGCCATGGTTTCCGTCTTACCGGCACCCGCGCCGGCCACCACAAGCTTGGGGCCAAAAGGACCCTCGATGACGTGGGCTTGTTCCTCAGTGGGTGGGTAGTCCTTGCCCAGTGCTTTCGCTATTTGTTCCGGGGAAAAATTCTGCTTAGGCATGGATGGTCATCTTTCCTTCCTCCTGCACTGGGCAGATGGTACGAATGGGGCACTTATCGCAATCCTTATTGGTGCGCGCGGTCAGTTGCGGACCGCGCAATTCCGCTGCCAGGGGTGGCAGTAATGTGGAAAACTCTTCCAGCGCCTCCGCGGTGAGCTGACTCTGAGTGCGGGTGGTAATTTTGCTGGAATCTTTTCCGGGATAGACAAGAACTCCGCCTGCGCGCGGCATCCCTTCGCCATCGCGCACGCGCTGCC
This sequence comes from Corynebacterium sp. MSK204, assembly GCF_030229885.1. Lineage (NCBI taxonomy): Bacteria > Bacillati > Actinomycetota > Actinomycetes > Mycobacteriales > Corynebacteriaceae > Corynebacterium > Corynebacterium sp. MSK204. Next base: position 18,092 of record NZ_JASPGQ010000005.1, read on the forward strand.
CGTCGAAGCTTCCCCGGGACAAGGCCAATTGGTAGGTCATTAGTTGGCGGTTTTCTTCCGCCTCCGCCTGCGTCGCTGCAGATTTACCGGTCTTGAGGTCCACGACCAGGTAATTTCCATCCCCGTCCTGCATCAAGCGGTCCATGAATCCACCTACCCGAATATCCGGGGCGACCTCGACGTAGACGGGTACTTCCACCCCGGCGAGTTCATTTTTAACCTCGGACTGCTGTGCCCATTGCTGCGTGCGCTCTAACAGGCGGGAGAATTCTTCCAACTTGCTCTGTAGTTGCCACTGCGGAACGTCCAGGATGAGCTCATAGGCCTCCATGACGAGCAGGCGGGCCTTTTCCGCATCCATGCCGCGGCCGATGGCCTCCAAGAAGGCGTGTGCCATGGTGCCGCGCAAGAGGTGCTCGGCGCCGCTGGGATCTTCGGCCAAGTTTCCCACAATCGCCTTGAGCGGGCAGTTGAGCAGGGCTTCGACCCGGGATGGCGAAAGGCTCTTGCTACCGCGCAGCTGCGTATGCGATGCCACAGAGCGCGCGGAGAACCACTGGTCTGGGTGGGCGCCAGGGATGCCCGCCTGCGCTAAACGCGCCAGCTGCCGGGCCGCCTGACGCCGCTCCGCCTCACCGGATTCTGGGTTCGTGACCACGCGGCGCAATTGCGCCACAAAGGAAGGTACAGACAGCACCGATATATCGAGGGGATCGACCTCGAGTCCATCGCGCAGGGACACCGGTGCTGGCTCGGGAACGTCCAAACCCAGCTCGCGGGGAAATTGGGTGGCGCGCAAGGCACGGCTGGCTTCCCGGCGCGCCATTGTCCCGGGCACATCTACCCCGCGCCCGGTAAATTCCGCGATGAAGCGGGAAGGTTCTGCAAAGGCATCCTCATTGGGGTTTTCCACCGCGGCGATGAGTAACCGGTTCCGGTGGCGCGTGGTGGCGACGTGGAAGAGCCGGCGCTCTTCGGCCAGACGGGAGGCGATGTGGCTAACAGGGGTATCAGGCTCAATATCGCGGTCCAGGAGATCGATGAGATCTTCTTGGCCAAAAATGGACCCGGTCTCCCCCAGCGAGGGCCACGCGCCTTCTTGGGCTCCGGCGACGATGACGGTATCCCATTCGCGGCCGACGGCGCCGTGGGCGGTGATGATCTCCACGGCCTGTGGGATGGCGGTGCGGCGGTCGCGGACGCCGGTGGGCAGTTCTTGTTCGGTGATGTGGGTTAAAAAGGACTGCAGTGAGGAGCCGGGGCGGCGCTCGGAGTAATCACCGGCGGCATCAAAAAGCGCCATCATGGCATCGAGGTCGCGGTCCGCCTGCGAGCCGGTGGCGCCGCCGCGCAAGGCGGATGTCTGCAGGCGCATATCCAACTCAGTGGCGCTCCATACCTCCCACAGGATTTCTTCCACAGAGGCTTGGGCTTGTATAGCCTGCCGCCCCGCGGCGAGTACCGCGCGCACGCGCTCCAGGATAGAAAACTCGCGTTCCGTGAGCTGTCCGTTGAAGTCCGGCAGCTCGCCGTGCAAGAGCTCTCGCAGGCTATCCATGCCGCGCGTATCGGGCGCCCACCGGCGCAGGCCGCGAATCAGGCGGCGCAGTGTGACGGGATCCGCCCCGCCCACGGGCCCAGTAAGCAATTCCTCGAGCTCCGCATTGCTGAGGTCTTCTTCCAAGGCGCGCAGGGCAAGGAGCATGGCAGATACTAGGCGTTGTTCTGCCAAAATCACGTCGGTCGGGCTGATGTGTACGGGTACGCCGGCGGCCAGCAAGGTGCGGCGCATCTGGCCTATATCTGCCGTCGAGCGGACGATGACGGCGATATCGCGCCACTGCACGCCATCGTCCAAATGGCGGCGGCGCACGGTATCGGCCACCACATCGCGCAGGCGGCCCTCAGAATCCACGATGGAAACGCAGGCCGGGGATCCGTTGCGGTGCGGCTGCGAAAGCTCCACGGAGTGTTCCGCGGGAAATTCTTCAAGGAACTGCGAATTAGCACCGCGGAAGGCAAAGACGGATTGGTCCGCATCGCCGCCGATGACCAGCAATTGTGCATCGGGTGCTAGGCGGGAGATGAGCTTGCCCGCGGTGGGATCTAATAGCTGGGCGTCATCGACCACGATGGTGTGCCACGGGTGTGAACTCGTAAGTTCTGGGCGCAGCAAGACTTGGTTGACTAGCTCGGCCGCGGAATAAGAATGCGCCCCGGATAGGGCTTGGACGCGTTCATATTCGCGCAGGAACGTACCGGCGGCAACCCACATTCCGCGGCCGTACTTCGCACCGAGGCTCTCCAAATCCGCGGGGCTAAGTCCACGTTCGATGGAACGCAAAAGAAAATCGCGCAATTGGCGGGCAAAGCCTACGTACTCTAGGGCGGGGCGAACTTCCTCCGGCCAATCGCCGTGGCCGGATTCAGCATGGCCTTCGAGCAATTCCCGGATAACGGCATCTTGTTCCGCGCCGGTAATAAGGCGCAATTCCTCGTCGCTTGCACTGCGCAGAAGTGCAAAGGCCAAGGAGTGGATGGAGCGGACCATGGAGGATTGCGCCGCATAATCTTCAAGGCGCTCTGAAAGCTCGCGGCGCAGGCGGGCGCCGGATTCCTTGGAGGCGGCAACTACGAGGATGCCGGAGGGATCTGCCCCCGTCTCCTGGGCTCGGTCGAGGGCATGAATGACGGTATCGATAAGAAAACTGGATACGCCTGTTCCGGCGGTGCCGGTTACCTTCCAGGTACCGGTTTCCGGCAGCTCAACGGGCCAGGAACGAGCGTGTGCGGACGGGGTGCGGGCGATGAGTCGTACCTCTGGCGACGGCGGTAGGACCACTCCCGCGCGGGCGGTGGAATGGGGATTGTAAGTCACCGCCCCAGTATCGCAGATGCCCTAGATACAAGAAACTGTTCTACCCGCTCAATATTAGAACGCACATTCGAGCGCGACCGCGGATTCAGATCATTGATATGCCGGCGGTAAGACACCGCCCGCAGCAAAAGCTCCTGCATGCCCGGCACATGGCCAAAGCGCTGGCAGATATCATCATCTACCACCTGTGCGATCAAACCGTCCACGATCACGAGCGCGGCGCTCCACCCGGCCGGGCGGGCGGATTGGCTCGGCACGAGATCCACAATCCCCGGTGGGTGCGCACCATAAAAGACCGTGGTGGTCAGCAGGGCGGTATGGGCGGTGACCAAGGGGACATCGGCAAGCGCGGCCTTATCGTAGGCCTCCCCCGTCTCCGCCCAGGCGGTGCGCTCCGCGCGGGCAAAGGCATCATCGCGGTGCGCACCCGGCGGCGCAGGCGCATTGGCCATGGCATCGTCCAAGCGCAAGGCCGTCTGCGCCGCTTCATCGATGCGCCCGGTGACCTCACCGGGAAGGAACTGCGTCGCCTTCCACCCAGCCGCGGTGTGGCGCCCATCGCTCGCGAGAACCGGCCGCGATACCCGCGCGCCCGGCACGCTGAGCCTTTCGCGCACCTTGGCAGACCACGCTGCGAAGGGGCCGGCCTGGGAGTAGACAACGTCGCCCACCTTGATGCCGTTATCCCATACTGGACCCAGCTGATCGCCTTGGGCCCGGCGCGACCCTGTCGCTCCGGTCTCCGCGTGGAAGGCGCTTAAAACATGCTCTGGGGGAAGCGGCATCCAGTACTCCTTATTGGGGTTGGTGGGGATCCTTGTGCTCCGGATTGGGATATGGCCACGGGTTAGGCTCGCAGGTCACATCCTCATCAGGATAGACCTCCTTGGGATTGCGGTCATGCAATTGTTTATTGTTCAAGCTCAGCGTCTGCTGCATCATCACCGGGGCCAATTTGCCCTCGCCGCCGCATTGCTGGTGGGAGGCATAGCCAATGGCGTGGCCCAATTCGTGGTTGATGACGTATTGGCGGTAATTGCCCAAATCGCCCTCAAAGGGCGTGGCCCCGCGCACCCACCGCGCTTCATTAATGATGGTGGTGGATTCGCCGGTGAACTTTGTGTGGCAAGAGGTTTCCGTTTCGATCTTCTCGCCACACCGCTCCGCGGCCGTACCTAATGAGGTCAGCTGGATGCGGGTATCGGGATTATCAGCGGAGGCGACATGCTCGAATTCGAAGTCACCTTGGGCGGTCCACCCGCGTGGATCCGCAAGGGTTGCCTCCACCATTGCGGCAAAGGCATCGTCTCCGCCGTAGGGAGCGGTATTGAGCCCATCTTCTACCTCGATGGAATAGCGGACCTTCTTCTCGCCGCCTTCACCGGCTACAGCACCGGGGCGGCCGATTGCGTGGAAAGTGCCCTTGCCCTTTTTGGTGAAGTCACTTCCAGGGGGCATCTCACTAATCTCGCGCTCTACCGCCTCCGCATTTGCGGGATCCGGGCCCGTGAGATCTTCGTGGGTAGGAGTGGCGGCGGCGGTAGTTTCCGCACTGGATGCATCGCCATTGTCATCGCCCGAAGAGCCAGACGCGATATCCACAATCACCCAGACGGTAAGCAGCACCATCACGGGGATAGCCACCACACGCCACCAGCCGTAGCGGTGGGCGAACCGGACCACCGGGTTCGGGTGATCCGGAATTCGCCTATGGCCCTGTTGAGCCTTGCGATTCTGCCTACTTTCCATAGGCATTGAGGATACCCGGTTGCTTATTCACACACTGAATTAGCAAACCTTTAGAAAGCCCCAAGCTTAGGCGCCGGCGAAACCGACGGACTGCTTCTTCGCGGCACCAACCTCGACGTACACCACGCGGTCCGTGCGCACGAGGTACTTGCGACCCTTGTCATCTTCTAGCTCCAACGTGGAGTTTTCCGCCAAGGCGCTATTAATCTTTTGCGTCAGCTCCGCCTGCTCGCCGGTGGTGCTAATGATCAGCTCGCGCGGGGTATCTGCAAAACCAAACTTGATATCCATAAAAATTATCCTCCTCTAACGAGAGTTTTACATGCCAATGGCCCCACTATAACCATCCCGGCTACTATCAAGGTGTGTCTGTCATAAAAACCCAGCCACCGACCTTCGCGGAACTCGGCGTCGCCGCCGAAATCTGCGATGGGCTCGCTGACCGTGGCATCGCGCGAACCTTTGCAATCCAGGAATTAACCCTGCCCATTGCGCTTAATGGCCAAGACCTCATTGGCCAGGCGCGCACCGGCATGGGCAAGACCTTTGGCTTTGGCGTGCCGCTGCTCGATCGCGTTTTTGATGACGCGGATATTGCCCCACTGGATGGAACGCCGCGGGCGCTCATCGTCGTGCCCACCCGCGAGCTAGCCCAACAAGTCACCGCTGATCTGCAGGACGCGGCCGCGCACCTGCCTGTCCGCCTCGCCTCCATCTACGGCGGGCGCCCCTACGAGGAGCAAATTAAGCTCCTCCAGCGCGGCGTCGACGTGGTCATCGGCACGCCAGGCCGCCTGCTCGATCTGCACGAGCGCGGCGATCTGGTTCTGCGCCACGTCGCCATCGTGGTGCTCGATGAGGCCGATGAGATGCTGGACCTTGGCTTTTTGCCCTCCATAGAGGCGATTTTGGAAGCGCTCGATGGCAATGCGCACCAAACAATGCTGTTTTCTGCCACCATGCCGGGCGCAATCTTGAACCTATCGCGCCAGTTCATGCATAAGCCCGTACACATTCGGGCCGAATCGGAGGCGGATGAGGTCACGCACGAAACCACCCGCAAGGTCACCTTTCAGGCCCACCGCATGGACAAGGTGCCGGTCATCGCGCATATCCTGCAGGCCCAGGGCCGGGGTCGCAGCATCATCTTTACCCGCACCAAACGCTCGGCGGCACAATTGGCCGATGACCTTGCTAAGCGCGGCTTCCGCGTCGGCGCAGTGCACGGTGACTTGGGCCAAAAGTCTCGGGAGAAATCCCTGCAGGCCTTCCGCTCGGGCGAGGTGGATATCCTCGTCGCCACCGATATCGCCGCGCGCGGCATCGACGTCGACGATGTCACCCACGTCATCAACTATCAGGTTCCCGATGATCCCATGACCTTTATCCACCGCATCGGGCGCACTGGCCGCGCTGGGCACACCGGCACCGCCGTCACCCTCGTTGGCTACGATGAGCTGGCCAAATGGCAGGTCATCAACGATGAGCTAGGCCTAGATTCGGCCACGCCGCCACAGTGGTTCTCCACCTCCCCGGAGCTTGCCCAGGCGCTTTCCATCCCCGCTGGTGTGCAGGAAAAGGTGGGGCCTGCCACCAGCGTGATTGGCCAGCTTCCGGCGCATAAGCGGTCCGCGGGACAGGCCCAATCCCGGTCCCAGTCGCGGTCGCGGTCCCGTTCCGGAGCTCGGCGCGGCAAGGGCACGCCCCGAGGAGGGCGCCGATGACTAAGGCCCCCATCTTGCGGGCAACCGCGGCAGATTGGAAGGCCACCGGCATCATCGGCGCTATCTGCGCCATCGCGGTGGGCGGGGCGGTCGCCACGGCCAATATCCACCAGGCTGACCTGCACCAAGAGGCCGTTCCTGGGGAAAGCGATGCCACTGTGCTTGCCGATGTCCCCTCCACCCTCACCACCGCCTACAGCCTGCCCAACCAGTCCGTACCCGGCCAGTACCGCGCCATTTCCGCCCACGGGTTGAGCATTAGCCACGATGGCGATGTGCTCACTGCCACCAATGGCGACGGTTCCACGGCTTGGACCTATTCCCGCAGCGATGCCGAGCTCTGCTCGCTATCGACCGCCTGGGACAAGGTGGTTGCCACCTATCGCACTGGCGTGGGCTGCGGGGATACGGTTGCCATCGATGCGGCGACGGGCGAATATGACTCCACCCGCAGCGCTATTAATTCCCCGGATGTTGTACCTGTGCAATCCAATGACCGGGTAGGGACCGTTTCTGCCGGGCGAATCGATCTGTGGCGCTCAGATCTCGTGCGCACCGTGGAATACGGCGACGTGGAGGCCAAGCAGGAGGCGCAGAAGCAACCGCACGAGGAGTGCACCATTTCTTCGGCGCTCACGCGTACCGAGAATCTCGCGCTGACGGAATCGTGCCCGGAGGAACCTCACACCACGTGGTTGAGGTTTCAAACCACCACCCCGGAAGACTCCCGGGAACCAGAGATGGACGCCGATATCTCCGTCGATCGCGATGGAGCGCGGCTTATCGCGGTGGGCCAAGACGCCGCCGCGGTCTATATCCCCGGCCCAGAACCCCGCATTGAGTCCTATAACAACGAGGGCGAAAAGCTTTCTTCTACCCCCGTAAAGCCTTCCGACGCCATCGATTCCGGCACAAGCCCTTTCGCCCCGGCCGTTGCGGATCTCCCGCACCATATGACGTGGTTTGATGGGCAGCGCCTCTACCTTTTAACCCCCAGTGATTTGCGGATCGATCACGTCATTGACGGCGCCATCGGCACCCCAATTTCAGTGGCTGGGCGCATGCTGATGCCCACCGAAAAGGGCATAGCTGTGGTGGACTGGTCTACCGGTGAGGTACTGCGCGAAATTGCCGTCGACCGCGGCGGCTACCGTGGTCCCGTCCACCTCACGTTGGCGGGCGAGACCATTGTAGAAACCCGCGGCGATACCGTCGTCGGCCTCAGGGGCAACTAAGCGAGTGCCACTCGCTGCTCCCGCGCGAATGGCCCAAACGCGAGTGGCCCTTAGAAATTCGAGGCGGCCCACTCTGAGGACTCGCGCCTAAACATCAAGAGATAAAGCACCGCAACCGCGCTTAACAGGGTGATAGTCCCCAGTACCGGTGATCCACCGCTATACATTTGAAACGCGCTCGCACCCAAGATGAGCTCTACGAGGACCACGGCACCTCTTCCCCATCGCTTTCCTTTCACCATGGCCCAGGCGCCTGCGATGACAAAGCCAAAGACGATGAAGATAAAAATGGCCGTGCCAAGCCCCACAAAGCTTCCCGATCCGGAATTAGAAACCATAGAGTCATTTTCCGCGCCCATCGCTTCGCGCACGATGAGGAAAATACCAAAACAAATAACCGCGATGGATTGCACCGTGGCAATGCCAGCGCCTATCAGCACCGACTGCGGGGCACTATCCGGTGCCGCTGCGGGCGCTGCCGCCTTATCTCGCTGCTGTTTATTTACTTGGCGTTTGTTCTGCTTAGACACAAAGCCACAGTCTACTAATCCGGCGTGAATTTTTCTGTGCCACCCACGGCAGGGCCTCGATGTTTCCTGCGCTAGCGCGGGGGCAAGGGGCTGAGCTGGGAGATTTGACGGTCTCTGCGCAACCACACTCACAACATAGCACCTATAGCTGCAGCTCACGGCGATTCTCACAGGCTTCTTTAAAATTCGATTTTGACTTTTATGACCCCCACACCGCGCCTATTTGCGTGATGTTAACCACAATTTAGCCTTTAACCCTAGCGGCGATCGGGTAAACATGTCATGATTCTCTAGTAGCAAAAAGAAAGAGGGCGTAAACCTCTTCTTAACCTGGAGGAAACTTCAGGTAACAACACCGTGAACCATAGGCGGCGGCGACGCTGGCCCGACCTCGAGACCGGGCCCCACTGCTAGCAGACCAGTTCACACACCACCTAAAAATCAAGGTGCTTTCCTGTCCCGCACGGATTGCGCTCGTATTTACTGCTGTCAAAAATTTGTTAGGAGATATCAATCATGGATTGGCGCCACGAAGCCGTTTGCCGCGACGAAGACCCAGAGCTGTTCTTCCCAGTAGGTAACTCCGGCCCTGCTCTTACCCAGATCGCTAAGGCCAAGCTGGTCTGCAACCGCTGCCCCGTTGCTTCTTCCTGCCTCAACTGGGCACTCGAGTCCGGCCTCGATGCCGGCGTCTGGGGCGGCCTGTCTGAAGAGGAGCGCCGCGCCCTCAAGCGTCGCCGCAACCGCGGCCGCGGCCGTTCCCGCGTTTCCGCCTAAAAGCGCGGACCCGGGAACCTAACCCCCACCCCAATTTTCGTTTCGGCGCCCTTAGCCGCTACAGTTGAATAAAGTTCAGAAACCCTCAACGAAGGAGTGCGCAATGAGCAAGCGTGGTCGCAAGCGCAAGGATCGCCGCAAGAAGGCCGCTAATCACGGCAAGCGTCCTGGCGCATAACGTACAGCAAACATAAAGCCCGGCTTAGTTGGCAGTGCATTTCAGCACTACCCAGCCGGGCTTTTTGCTATATCTACGTTAAGATCTAAACAAGAAATTTCTGCGCCCCAGAAACCCCAGAAGCCTCCAGAGATTTTCGCAGCTCTGAAGGGCGCTTCTTACCAGCGGGATTCGATTTCCGTAATTTCAACCGAGATGCGGCGGCGCAACGACTGCGGTGCCTTAGCTTGGCCGGCACAGCAATTGCGCACGAGGGAGCGGACGAGTTCTTCGCGCTCTAGGCGCTGCTGGCAAAAATCGCATTGGGCGATGTGCTCGCGGATGGCTAAAGCACGGGCGTAGGTCGTGGATTCATCGAGAAGCTCGCAAAATAGGTTGTGTACCTCAGTGGAGCTGCACGCACCACAGTTCTTTCCGGTTGCGCCTTCCATTACTTGTCCTCCATGTCCGGGTGTTCTAATCCAATTCCTTGTTCACGTGCTACGTCCTTCAACGCCTTCCGGAGCATTTTTCTTCCACGGTGCAGGCGGGACATCACCGTTCCCAATGGAGTATCCATGATTTCGGCGATTTCTTTGTACGCTAAGCCCTCCACATCGGAGTAATAGACCACCATCCGGTAGTCCTCAGGTAAGTCATTAATTGCCTGCGAAATGGACCTATCTGGCATCTCTTTAAGCGCTGCCACCTCGGCGGATTCCAAGCCGGTGGAATCGTGTCCCGCGGTGGTATAGAGCTGAAAATCACTCAGATCATCGGCAGAAGACTCGGTAGAGCGCCGCTTCGCCTTGCGATAAGAGTTGATGTAGTTATTGGTCATGATGCGATAAAGCCATGCCTTCAGGTTCGTTCCCTGCTTGAAGGAATGAAAGGACTTATAGGCCTTGAGATAGGTCTCTTGCACCAAGTCTTCCGCGTCTTGCGGGTTTCGCGTCATGCGCAGCGCGCCGCCATAGAGCTGATCAAGCAGCGGGAGCGCTTCCTTTTCAAAGCGGCGCTGCAGCTCCTTCTCGCTCACTGTTTCTTTAACCACACAATCTATCCTAACGTCTCACGCTAAAATTCCTATATGGCCAAAAAGTCCCCGCATGCCGCTACCCCGGCCCTGAAAGTCATCGAAGATGCCGGAGTCAAACACTCCATATCCACCTTCGAGGCGGGCAAGAATCACTTTGGTGATCACGCCGCGGCGGCCTTAGACGTAGAACCCGAACGCGTGCTGAAAACGCTCATCATTGATCTCACCGCGGGCAAAGGTCCGCGCCGCGAGTTGGCGGTGTGCGTGATTCCCACCACGCACCATTTAAGCCTCAAGAAGGCCGCCGCTGCCCTTGGCGTATCTAAGGCCGCCATGGCGCAGGTGCACGATGCCGAGAAATCCTCAGGCTACGTGCATGGCGGTATTTCCCCGCTCGGACAAAAGAATCCGCTGCCCACGGTGATCGAGGAATCCGCAGTGCTCTTCGATACTGTCTTTATCTCCGGCGGCCGCCGCGGCCTAGATATCGAGCTCAACGCAGAAGACCTCGCGCACTTGTGCGGGGCCGACTTTGCCGATCTACTGGCGGATGAGTAGCTCCGGGTAGTCATTGGAGACCGTCCCCACGGCCTTATCCACCGCGTGGTACTCAAATCCCCGCAGGCCCGTGGGTGCTAGCAGCTCCTTGGCTTCCTCGGCGCTACCCTCGAGCCAGGTGCGCATCTCCTCCGGCGCCAAAAATCGCGGCAACCTGTGGTGCAGCCACTCCATCTCTTCGGTAGCCGCGGTGGTCACGATGGTGGCAGAGAGCCGGTCCAACCCGGTATCCCAGAGCCCCGCGGCCCACAGCAGTCCCTGGTCTGGATGGACGTAGTACGGCGTCTTGGTGGAGCCATCCTTGTGCCACTCGTAATAGCCGTTCATGGGGATAAGGCAGCGCTGGGTTTTAAAGGCGGTGCGAAAAGATGGCTTGCTCGCCACCGTTTCTGCCCGGGCGTTAAAAAGCGGCGGGCCTTCCATGTCTTTCTTCCACTGCGGCAACAGCGCCCACCGCGCGGGATCGACTTCCGCTAGCTCCTCGCGCACGCGCACGATGGGAATGGGCTGGGTAGGGGCAATATTATATCGTGGCCCGGGCGTACCCTGTGAGGCGTGGACTTCCTGGATTCCCGGGAGGTTTCCCACCTCATCGAGGAGGGACTCGGTAAAAAGAACGAATCTTCCGCACATGGCCTCTATTATGGACACTATGTCTCAACCTTGGACCGCCCCGCTGGCTACCAGCCCCGTTACGGGGGAACACCAGGTGCCAGGATCGAAATCTATTACCAATCGCGCCTTCATCCTGGCCGCGCTGGCTGATTCCCCGTCTATCCTGCACGCCCCGCTGGTATCGCGCGATACGCAACTGATGGAGGACGCGCTCAGTGCCATGGGGGTTCGCTTCACCCATGACGGCGCCGATATCCACGTCCAGCCTGGGAAGCTGCACGGTGCCACGGTGGATTGTGGGCTGGCCGGCACCGTGATGCGCTTTGTGCCGCCGGTTGCGGCGCTGGCGGGTGGCCCGGTGCGCGTCGATGGCGATAAGCAGGCCTATAACCGCCCCATGTCCACGACGCTGGATGCGCTGCGCAGCCTCGGCGTTGATGTAAAAGGCGATAGCCTGCCCTTTACGGTGTCCGCCAACGGCGTGCCAGAAGGCGGGAAGGTCACCATCGATGCTTCCGGTTCTTCCCAGTTCGTCTCCGGCCTGCTGCTGAGCGGGGCGCGTTTTTCCCAGGGCATCCAGCTCACCCACGAGGGCGGCCAGCTGCCATCTATGCCGCACGTGGAAATGACGGTGGGCATGCTACGCCAGGCTGGCGTGCGCGTGGATTCGGATGGCACGACGTGGACGGTGCATCCCGGCCCCATTGCCGGGCGCGAATGGTTCATTGAGCCGGATCTCTCCAATGCCACGCCGTTCCTCGCCGCCGCGGCGGTCACCGGCGGGCGCCTGACCATCAAGAATTGGCCGGCGAATACCACCCAGCCGGGCGATGCCATCCGCCAGATCCTGCTGGATATGGGCGTGATGGTAACCCAGGAGCACAACAGCGTCACGGCAGAGGGCAACCCGGCAGGCAAGCTGCAGGGCATCGAGCGCAATATGGGCGATATCGGGGAGCTTACCCCCACCGTTGCGGCCCTGTGCGCGCTCGCGGAAACGCCGTCCCGGCTTACGGGCATTGCCCACCTGCGCGGCCACGAGACCGACCGCCTGCAGGCGCTCGCGGCGAATATCAATGCGCTGGGCGGCAGGGTCACCGAGCTTGACGATGGCCTAGTGATCGAACCCGCCGAACTCCACGGCGGCGATTGGCCGTGCTACGCCGATCACCGCATGGCCACCGCCGGTGCCATTCTGGGTTTGAAAGTCCCTGATATCCAGATTGAGGATATTTCCACCACTTCCAAGACCCTGCCCGGCTTCGCCCGCATGTGGGAGACGATGCTGCACCCCGACCAACAGGATTTACATGGCTAGACGTTTCGGTTCCTTTGATGAATCTGATGTGCGCGTTCGCCCCGGCAAGGGCTCGCGCCCGCGCACCAAGGATCGTCCCAAGCACAAAAATGCCAAATACGGCATGGTAATCACCAAGGACCGCGGGCGGTGGGGCGTCGCGCTTGACGATGGCCCCCACGTCACCGCCATGCGCGCCCGCGAGCTGGGCCGCACCGCCATCGAGGTCGGTGACCGCGTCGGCGTGGTTGGTGATACCTCTGGTGCGAAGGACACGCTGGCGCGCATCGTCAAGCTGGCGGATCGCACCTCCGTGCTGCGTCGCACCGCCGATGACACGGATCCGTATGAGCGCATCGTGGTGGCCAATGCCGATCAATTGCTGATCGTTTCTGCCGTGGCCGACCCGCCCCCGCGGTCCGGCTTTGTCGAGCGCGCCTTGATTGCCGCATTCGTGGGCAACCTCCACCCCATCTTGTGCCTTACCAAGACCGATCTCGCGGACCCGACCCCGTTTGCAGAAGAATTCGCCGATTTGGATGTCACGGTGGTAGAGGCCGGGGTCGAAGACGGACTCGATGCCGTGCGCGCGCAGGTAGATGGCCACATTACCGCGCTCATCGGGCATTCCGGGGTGGGCAAATCCACGCTGGTTAACCGGCTGGTTCCAGATGCGGAAAGGGAAACGGGGGAAGTATCGGGCATCGGCAAGGGCCGGCATACCTCAACGCAATCGGTGGCCCTCCCCTTGCCCACCGATGCTGCTGGTACCGACTCCCAGGGCGGCTGGATCATCGATACGCCGGGCATTCGCTCCTTTGGGCTGGCGCACGTGGACGCGGATACCGTCCTTGGCGTTTTCGAGGACCTCGCCGCGGCTATTGAGGAATGCCCGCGCGGCTGTACGCACGCGGGTCCACCGGCGGATCCCGAATGCGGGCTCGATGATCCAGAAATCATTCCCGAGGGCACCGCTACCGCCCGCCGGCGCGATGCGGTACGCGGGCTGCTACAAGCCCTGCGCACCAACGTGGAGTGGGAAAACTAGCGCGGCTTAGAGCAATTCCACGAGGAAGGGCAGCTCCGTGGGGTGGTAGAAGGCCATGAAGTTATCCAGGGCATCACCCACCGCGAGCTCCGCGTCCTCATCGCCGAGGTCCGCGGAATCGATGGCCTCGATGGCCTTGGCGGTTGCCTCTTCGGATTCTTCGATATCCACGTGAATGGCGGCGAGGCTATCCGTGCCAAACTGCGCTGGCTGAAGTTCCACCACCGGCTCGCCCATATCCGGGCGCGGGGTGACCGCCGTGTCATCAACGTCGATGGAAATGACCACGCGCCGGTGCGGGAACTTCTCCTCGTCTCCAATGGTCAACAGGCGCAGCGAAGCCATGGAGGCCTCGAGGAAGGCGGAGTAGGCAATCTCTTCTTCATCGCCTGCGGTATAAAAATCGCGCAGGGCTGGGGTCACCATGAATCCCCACCCGGAGCGCGCCGCGAGCGTTCCGGTCTCAGCGAGCTCCGCCAGCATGGCATAGGTCGCCGGAATATAGACGCGGGCTTGAGCCACTAAAATTCCCCTTCAATATCGAATACGGCTTGAATTTCTACAGACACGCGATCGAAGCTGGTGTATAAGAAACCGATCATCCCGGCATCGACAGCGGCGCGCACGTTGAGGATCGAATCGTCGACCATGACACAATCGCTCAAGGGCAGCTCGAGGGCATCGGCAGCCGCCTGGAAAGCCGCAACCTCCGGCTTTTCCGCCCCGATTTCGCCAGACAACACCACGGCATCGACGTTGCCGCGGTATTCCCACTCGCGAATGTGCTCAGCGCCAGAGCCGCCCGGGTCATTAGACAAGATAGCGGTTGCGGCACCATTTGCCTTCGCCGCAGATAGCAGAGCCTTCCAGCGGCGATTGTCCTCTTCAGCGCCATCGAGGACGCCGACATAGTCAACGATGAGACCACGCATAATTTTTAATCCTTCAGTACACGAATACTTTGTAACTCCCGAAAGTATAGCGAACTGCGCTTATATTCTCGCCCGCCTCATACAGGAAACTGCCAGAAATAGCGCGCGCAGCGCCCCCATGAGATAATTATCACGCGTTCGCCTCCTGCCTTTTTCGCAGGAGCACTCATTTCACCATGTATGAGCCCATTCCCGGCTACTCTCACCTCAAGCTGTATATCGCCCCGCACCGCATCCATTACGGCCGCCTCCCCACAACGGCCGAGGTTGCCGCCCAGCACCATATCCAAGCCTGGGTCGTCTTCATCCTTGAGGTCGCCGCCGGCTACCGCCCCATTGCCCACCTCAATTCCCCGCGCTTTTCGGATTCCATCCGCCTGCACATTGGCTCCTGGGTGCACCGCCGGGAAAGCCCCTATGACACCGATGCCTTGCGCCTTACCAGCCTGCACGCGCGACCCAACGGCGAATACTTCGGTTCCGCGGTCATCGGCACTCACCGCCACGCCTTTACCGGCTCCGCCACTGACCAAGGGCTACGCTCGTTTCGGCTGCTCTAAAACTAACAGCGCCCCTCCCGCTTCCCCACCGCGCAAGGACGGGGAGGAAGAGGAAGGGGCGTGATAGGACGTTGAAGCGTTATGCCTCTACGGTTTCTTGGCCTGCAGGACCAGAGCCCGAGTCACCGCCGGATTCTTGGTTTTCTTCCTGCTGCTTGAACTGCTTGCGCAGCATGAATAGCTGGCGCACGGTTTCTTCCTTCACGCCTTCATTCATGGCATTGAACATATCGCCACCCTCCTTCTGGTATTCCACCAGCGGGTCGCGCTGCGCCATCGCGCGCAGGCCGATGCCCTCCTTGAGGTAGTCCATCTCGTAAAGGTGCTCGCGCCATTTCTGGTCAATAATCGGCAGGATCACCATGCGCTCGGTATTGCGCATCTGCTTGTCGCCGCCGATGGCAGAAACGGCTTCCTCCAACTTGTCGTACTCCCGGTTCGCGTCGGTAACGAGGGCATCGCGCAGCTGCTCCGCAGTGAGCTCGCCTGGGGAACCGTACTCGGAGCCTTCCACGAGTTCCTCCGGGGACATCGTGGGGCCGTACAGCGCCTCGAGGGCATTCCAGAGTTCCTCGAGGTTCCAGTCTTCGACATAACCGGTGGCGGTAGCGCCCTCGACGTAGGCAGAGACCGTGTCATCGATCATGGTGCGGATATCGTCCTTGATGTCATCTGCATCGAGGATAGAATAGCGCGTGGAGTAGACCACCTTGCGCTGCTCATTGAGCACCTCATCGTACTTCAGCACGTTCTTGCGCATCTCGAAGTTCTGGTTCTCCACCTGCGCCTGGGCACCCTTGATGGAGTTCGAGACCATCTTGGCCTCAATGGGGACATCATCAGGCACGTTGAGGCGGTTCATCATGTGCTCCATGGACTGGCCCACAAAGCGCACCATCAATTCATCGCGCATGGACAGGTAGAAGCGGGTCTCGCCCGGGTCACCCTGACGGCCGGTACGGCCGCGCAGCTGGTTATCGATGCGGCGCGACTCGTGGCGCTCGGTGCCCAAGACATAGAGCCCGCCCGATTCGCGCACCTCATCGCCCAAGCGCTTCGAGCGCTCTTTCTCGCCGTCGATCTCGGCCTCCCAGGCCTCCTGGTATTTTTCCTCATCCTCAAAGGGGTCAAGGCCGCGTTCGCGCAGCTTCTCATCGAGGATAACTTCCGGGTTACCGCCGAGCACGATATCGGTACCACGGCCGGCCATGTTGGTTGCCACGGTCACGGTGCCGGGGCGGCCCGCACGGGCAATGATCTGGCCCTCTTCTTCGTGGTGCTTGGCGTTAAGCACGTTGTGTTGCACACCGCGCTTGGTCAGCAGCTGCGACAGGTATTCGGAACGCTCCACGGAGGTGGTACCGACTAGGACCGGCTGGCCGTTTTCGACATGCTCCGCAATATCATCAACCACCGCAGCGAACTTTGCCTCTTGGGTCTTGTAAATGCGGTCCGAGTGGTCGGTGCGCTGGTTCGGCTTATTGGTAGGAATAGGAACCACATCCAGCCCATAGATGGAATGCAGCTCCGCGGCTTCCGTTTCCGCGGTACCGGTCATGCCGGAAATCTTTTCATAGAGGCGGAAGAAGTTCTGCAGGGTAACCGTCGCCAGCGTCTGGTTCTCGTTTTTGATCTCCACCTGCTCCTTGGCCTCAATGGCCTGGTGCATGCCCTCGTTGTAGCGGCGTCCCGCCAACACTCGGCCGGTAAAGCCATCCACGATCATCACTTCGCCATTGCGGACGATGTAGTCCTTATCGCGGGTAAAGAGCTCCTTGGCCTTCAACGCGTTATTGAGGTAGGAAACCAACTGGGAATGCTCCGGCGCGTAGAGGTTATCAATACCGAGCTGATCTTCAACGTACTCCACCCCCTCTTCCAAGACACCGATGGTGCGCTTTTTGTGGTCCACTTCGTAGTGGATTCCCTCGCGCATGCGCGGCGCCAGCTGCGCAAAGACGCCATAGAACTGGGAGGACCCATCAACCGGGCCGGAGATGATGAGTGGGGTACGGGCTTCATCGATAAGGATCGAGTCCACCTCATCCACGATGCAGAAGTTGTGTCCGCGCTGAACTACATCATTGAGGGTGCGCACCATGTTATCGCGCAGGTAATCAAAGCCCAGCTCGTTATTGGTGCCGTAGGTGATATCGCAGTCGTAGGCTTTCTTGCGCTCTTGCGGGCGCATTTCTGCCAAGATAACGCCCACGGACAGGCCCAACCAGCGGTGCACACGCCCCATCATCTCGGCGTCGCGCTTGGCCAGGTAGTCATTGACCGTGACGATGTGTACGCCCTGGCCCTCCAGGGCGTTGAGGTAAGCGGGCAGCAAGGAGGTCAGGGTTTTGCCCTCACCGGTGCGCATCTCTGCAACATTGCCAAAGTGCAGGGCGGCGCCACCCATGATCTGCACGGGGTAGTGCTTTTGTCCTAGGACGCGCCAAGCGGCTTCGCGGACGGTAGCAAAAGCATCGAGCAAGATGTCGTTCTTTTCTTCGCCATCCTTCAGGCGAGTTTTGAACTCGTCAGTCTTGGCCTTTAGCTCATCGTCCGAAAGCTCCGCGTACTGATCCTCGAGTGCAATTACATCGTCTGCAATTTTGCCCAGGCGCTTGACCGTACGGCCCTCGCCCGCGCGCAGCAGCTTGGAAAGTCCAAACACTATTCGTTAGTCCTTCTTGTCGCGACACATTAGTTAACTTCCCGCAATTGTACTCACGCCACTGCCCTTGTCGCCTTCCACCCACCCTTAAACGATAGTGATTTCACACTAAACACACTAAGAAAATGGATAACTCACAGCATGACAAATCACCCCCTCCCCGCCTCATCGAGCAATAGCGCGATGGGCAGGAAGGGGGTGAAGAAACTTAACGCCCTAGCCGGGCACGAGGGATTCTAGCCCTCTGCATCCTCAGACAAGGAGATGATGCCGTAGTCGAAAGCGTGGCGGCGGTAAACCACGGAAGGCTTGTTGTTTTCCTCGTTGACGAAGAGGAAGAAATCGTGGCCAACCAGCTCCATCTCGCTCAAGGCATCGTCCACGCTCATCGGGGTGGCCGGGTGCTCCTTGGTGCGCACGATCTGGCCGGGGCGAACGTCCTCGACGGTCTCGGCATAAGGATCGACCAAGCGCTCTTCCTTGGCGCGCTGTGCTTCTGCCTCCGCAACCATCTCTGCGGCGATTTCGCCGGTGCCCTTCTGTGCGCGGTGACCGCCCTTGACGTATTCACGGCGCACCTTCACCTTCCGCAGGGAACGTTCCATCTTCCCCATCGCGGTTTCCAGCGCTGCGTAGAAGGAGTCTTCCTTAGCCTCTGCGCGGGCGATGTGGCCCTTGCCGGTTGCGGTGATCTGGATGCGGTCGGACTCTGCTTCGCGGCGTGGGTTTGGCTCGTGCTGCAATTCCACGTGGAAGAAGGTCAGTGTGGGATCAAGGCGTTCAATCTTTGCCAGCTTGTCGTTGACGCGCTCCTGGAAGTGTTCCGGTACATCAACGTTACGGCCCGTAATCGTTACCTGAGCTTTGTTTGGCTGGGACATTGAGATGCCTCCCTTTGGTTGTGGGGACTAGAAACAATCACAGTAACTGTTCCTCTGTGACACCTCTAATAATACCAGTGGTTATGACCTGATGGCATTAGGGGGTAACACCGTACACCCCACTATGTGATGTGCCTTAAGCATCGGCAAAAGCCAACGCCCCATAGACCGTGGCGCCGGCGGCGCGCAGGGCCGCCATGCTGGCCGCGAGGGTGGCGCCGGTGGTTATAACGTCATCGACAAGCAGCGCCTGCTCACCGCCCACCGGGGCGCCAACCCCCACGCGCCCCTGCAGGTTCGCCCACCTATCCTGCGCATTGAGCTCAGATTGATCCGCCGTATCCGCGCCCATGACAAGCGCCTCGCGCACCCGCAGCCCCTGCTGTCGGCGCGCCGCACCTTGACACATGGCCGTCACGGGATCACCGCCGCGCATGCGCGCCGAGCGGCGCCGCGTAGGGGCCGGCACCAGGCACAGCTCGCGGGGAATCTCGCCACGGGCGGCCAAGTGCGCCACGCCCGCGGCAACCACCGCACCTATATAATCGCGCACTTCCCTATTGCCTTGTTCCTTCATGCTGATGATGATGTTGCGGCGAATATCGGAATAGGACCCTAGGGCAAATACCGGTGCCCTGAGCAGCCGCGGCCGGCTTACCAGGTAAGGCGGCTGGCGCAGGTGCTCCCGGCACTGCGGGCATAAGACGTGGCCGGGCGCGCGGCACCCGGCACACGCACGCGGAAAAATCAGCTCTCGCACGCTCACGGCGCGACACCACCCCATCCCCCGAAACATCCTCTGCGGCAGCGTCGCCCAGCGCGGCCGCCTCTTAGCTAGACACGATAGGCGAAGAGCGCCGACCCTGCAGGCCAGGCACCTCGCGCCAGTTCACCTCATCGACCACCGTGGCGGGAAGCTCCAGCATGGCATGGGAATCCGTAATATAAAGCTTCGATGGCGAGGTAGCCACCGCGACTACCGGGGCGGTGATATTACCCGTCGGCATGGTAGAGGCCGAGGAACCATCCTGCTCGATGCGCCATACCGGCGACTGCCCAGAGGACGTACCGACGATGAGCGAACCATCGTTATTCCAATCCAGCGATAATGCTGAACCAGAGACCTCAGGGCCCACCTCGCGGGCGTTGACGATGCGCTTATCGCCGCTGCTGGATTGGGCCACCGCGGCGATGTAGACGTGGCCATCGATGATCATCGCCGCGCGTGCGCCGCTATGGGAGAGGCGGATAACGGAGATTTCTCCCTCGATATCGTCGATGCTGCGCGCATCGACCTCGGATTCTGAAATCCGTCCGGTGGTCTTGGAGCGCACGACGCGCACGATGCGGTCTCCATCGACCACCGTCCACACGGCTTGCCCGTTATATTCAAAGGTGGGCCGCGCCAGCGTCTTACCTTCGACCGAATCCTGCAACGCGGCGCCGATTTCGCCCATCTGCAGCTTGAAGTCACCGCTAGGCTTCCGGCTGACCGCCGCAATCATGCCGGATTCGGTGACATCGACCGATTGCACATTGCCGCTCGAGCCCAAAGAGCCCTTAACCGGCTCGGCCACCCCGCTATCGACCTCCAGCACGTTGCCCTCATTCAAGGCGTACAGCGTGGACAGGGAATTACTGTTTACCTTGGGGTTATAGTCAGCAAAATCATCCACGCTGACGGTGTCCATGCCTTCTACCAGATTGCTGCCATCGGCCTTAACCTTGAAGGGGCCGATATGCCCGGCATCAGAAAGCGTCCAGACCAATTGCGCCGCAAAGCGGGTGCGGTCATTTTCATCCAAGTCTGACAAGCCCTCGAACTGGTAGCCGTTTTCGTTGTCGTAGCCAGCGAAGGTGACCTTTTCATCCGCCGCCCGGCGGGTGGCCGGGGCGATGCTGCTAGATGGGCCTTCCATCAAGAGGGTGATCAGCGTGGACTCGGATTCCTCGCTGCCCTTATACAGCCACCGGCGGTCCGGGGCGAGGACGTCATCGGTTTGTTTATAAAAGTAGAGCGATTGCGGGGTGTAATGATTGCGCAGCTCATTACGCTCGATAACCAGCCCGGCCGGCAGACTATCAACGAGCCACTGGTCATCTACCATTTTCATGTCGATGGTAGCTTCGTAGCTCTCATTTTCTGGCACATAGGCCCCGCCGGATTTGAGGCGTCCAATGATGGTGCCGCGCACATTGAAGGAGCGCGCATCCGCCGCCGTATTCTGTTTCTTATCGGGCGCGGTCACGATATCCAGGCTATCGACCACCATGACATCGCCTGAGGCATCCCAGGCCCCGCGGGCGTTATTCGTGAGGAACCCGCGAGCGGCATCGTGGTCATTGGTTGGAACGGCCGCGGCGCGATAAAAATCGCGCAGGGTAAGGTCCGGTTCCGCCCCCGCCTCAGGGGCAATGACCTCTTCCGGGCCATCGGCCTGTTTGTGGTAGGTACCCACGACCTGGGGGCTCGTATCGTGCGGCAAGGTTGAGCAGCCGGTAACAAAGCACAGCGCCACCACCGCGCCCACGGCGGTGTGCCGCCGCCATATTCCCTTCATAATGACCGAATTCATTTATTTATCCCCCTTAAAATCCGGCGCCTTATAGGAGCGCCCCTCGGGCGAGGCGGCCCCACGGTTGCGTTCAGAAGGCCACAGGATTCCGTCACCATCCGCCTCGGTCGCCTCCGCCGAGTCATCGTCGATGCCAATTCCGCGGCCTACCACCGAGCTGCTGCTTGGCGATGCCCCACCGGCGCCGCCCTCGTCCTCGTCTTCTGCTGCACCAGCTTCCGCTGCACCAGCTTGCCCGGTGTCGGCATCGCTAGCTGCGTCGGCAGCGGCGCCAACAGCGGCGCCGGTTGCGCCGCTGGGGTCGGCGGTAGCTGGGGCATCGGCAAGCGCGTCGTGCGCGGCGTCTGAACCAGTGCCCGGGGCGCCTGGAATCTCTCGGGAGATGGGCTCTTCACCAATCTCGGTATTCGGCTCTCGCGGGATGATGAGGCGGAAGCGGGAGCCGTAGCCAAATACGCCAAATGCATCGAGCGTGCCGCCGTGCAGGGCCGCGTCCTCGCGGGCGATGGCAAGGCCCAGCCCGGTGCCGCCAGAGTGGCGCTTGCGGGAAGAATCCGCGCGCCAGAAACGGTTGAATACTAGTTCTTCTTGTCCGGGTTTCAGGCCCACGCCGTGGTCCGTAACGGCTACACCCACGGCCTTATCCGTGGTGGCAATATCGATCACCACAGGATTGCCCTCAGAATGGTCGATGGCATTGGCCAAGAGGTTGCGCAAAATGCGCTCGATGCGGCGCGAATCGGCCTGGATGGAAATCCGCTCATCCGGCATATTGCGAACGACCTCCACGTCGAGCTTCTGCGCCAAATGCTCAACCTGGCGGTAGGCGGCATCCACGCAGGAGCGCAGGTCAATGGCCGTGGTGGATAGGTCCGCCACGCCGGCATCGTGGCGGGAAATCTCTAGCAGATCCGCGAGCAGCTCCTCGAAGCGGTCCAGCTCCCTGGACATGAGCTTCGAGGCGCGCTGCGCGCCCGCGGGCAGGCTATCGGCCTCAGATTCGATGAGGTCTGCGGCCATGCGCACGGTGGTAATGGGGGTGCGCAGCTCATGGGAGACATCGGAAGTAAACTGCCGCTGCAAATCGCCGTATTCCTCCAGCTGCGCAATCTGGGAGGACAATTTATCCGCCATATTATTAAAGGAGGCGGCAAGCCGGCCCATCTCATCGTCCCGATCCACGGCCATGCGCTCCTTGAGGTGGCCGGCAGCCAGGCGCTGGGCGATGCGGGACGCGGACTTAATCGGGGTAATGACCTGCTGGGTTGCCAACCAGGCAATGCCCACCAGCAAGACCACGACCACCACGCCGGCGGCAGAGAGCAGGCCGCGCATAAGCGCCATTGTTGATTCTTCCGATTCCATAGAAAGGGCCAGGTAGACCTGCAAATTCGGAATCTCGGCATCGGTGGGTGTGCCCACCATGAGCGCGTTATAGTAATCGCCATTGCCGCGCGGGACGGGGTAATACTGCTGCGCAATCTGGTCTTGGCCCACCATCTGCCGCATTTGTTCCGGCACCGGGAAATCCTCCGGCGAGGTGGTGATGGATCCATCTTGGTTTTCCACCACGATGACGGGTTCATACACGGCCTGCGCATCGCCTTGTTGCGCAGAGAGCTGATCCAAAGAAGCGCGGGCGGAATTGATGCGCACCTGCACCGAGTTGGCGGAACTGGTGGCATCGATTTGCTGCTCCACCGCCGTGCGGGCGCGCTCGAGCTCCTGCAGCGCCACGTCTTCTTTTTGGGATACCAACCGCTGGGTCAGCACGGAGACCAAGGCGTAGGCCAAGATAATCATGACCACCGAGGAGGCGACCACAATCATACCGATAACGCGCGCCTGCAATGAGGTGCGCAGCGTATCTACTATGGCGTCACGAATGCGCCGCACGCGGTCCAGAATTCTGATTTTTCCTTACTCCCCGGCACCGGCCTTGCCGGTCTTATACCCCACGCCGCGCACGGTCAGCACGATCTGCGGATCTTCCGGATCGTGCTCGATCTTGGCGCGCAGGCGCTGCACGTGCACGTTAACCAAACGAGTATCGGAGGCATTGCGGTAGCCCCAGACGGATTCCAGCAGCGACTCGCGGGTATGCACCTGCCCTGGGTGGCGCGCCATTTCCAGCAGGAGATCGAACTCCAGCGGGGTCAGGTTTAATTCGGTGCCATCAGTACGGCGCACCGTGTGCTCCGGCACGTCGATGATGAGATCAGCGACCTCAAGGGTTTCCGGTTCCGCGGAGTCGGTGCGGCGCAGGCGCGCCCGAATGCGGGCGATGAGTTCCTTCGGTTTAAAGGGCTTGGTGATGTAATCATCCGCGCCGGATTCAAGCCCCAAGACCACGTCCACGGTATCGGTCTTGGCGGTAAGCATGACGATGGGCACCGCGGACTCGCGCCGGATGGTGCGGCAGATATCCACACCATTCATACCCGGCAGCATGAGGTCCAAAAGGATGAGATCCGGTTCATGCTCGCGGAATGCAGGAACGGCATCATTGCCATCCATGACGGGGACGGGGTTTAGTCCCTCAGATTCAAGGACAATGGTCAGCATTTCCGAGATCGCTGGATCATCATCCACGACCAAAATCGTTGGCGCCACGTTTTAATCTCCTACAAGGTCATTTATTGCTGCCGTAATAGTATCCGCATCGGCGGTGGCGATCCAGCGCCCGCCCCACCCGGACTCGACTAGGCGCCGGTAAGCGGCGGCGGTGCGCTCCTGCAATCCCCCATCGCGTTCATAGTGGTCGCGCTCGCGGGTGGAATCACTGGCGGCTCGGGACTGCGCTCTTGCCGATGCCACCTCCACCGCCGTATCCACATACACCTGCAGGTCTGCTTGTGGCAGGCCCAAGGTGCCAAATTCTAGGTCATAGACCCATTGGAAGAGGCTATCGTCGCGCAACCGGGCTGCGGAATAGGCAGCGTTGGAGGCTACATAGCGGTCTAAGATCACTACCTCGCGCGTTTGCTTCGCCGCCAGCAATTCCTCTTTTATCCCAAAACGGTCGAGGGCGAAAAGCGTGGCCATACCGTAGGCCGAATCCGTAAGGTCGCCCATCTTTCCGTAGAGCGCCTCGCGCGCAAGCTGCGCGTGGATGGAGGTCTCATAACGCGGAAAGGAAACGGTTTTTACTGGGACTTGGAGGGCGTCCCGCACTGCGGTCGCAAGTGTATTTTTTCCGGCGCCGTCAATGCCTTCAATGCTTATAAGCATGGTGAGATATGCAGAATCCTTTCTGCTCCTAGGCGGCGCCAGCGGCACCGAGGGAGGTGGTTTTTAAGAAAGTGCCTCGATAAACGGTTCCACGTCGTAGTCTCCTTCGACGGTATCCAGGATCTCAAGGGCATTTTCGGTCAGGGTATCGTCAACGGTTCCCACCAAGTCCCTAATATAGGGGTAGTCTTCAACGGTTTCGCTGGCGCTGAACGGCGCGCCTGCCCAAATGGCGGCGATCGTGGCCGCAGCGTGGGCGTTGAGCTGTTCTTCCTCGGTTAAATCGTTCTTGCTGCGAGCCACCTCGCAGGCATCCTGTACTGCGCGGATTACCCCTTCTTCATCGAGGTTTGCCAATTCATCTAGAAAATCCACGTTGAGATCGGTGCTAAAAATCTCTTCGTCCCAGCTGCTCATTTCTCACTCCTTCGACGGGTTTAGCGCCATTTATACACGCTTTTCCGGCGGAGAAAAATCGGGCATGAAAAGGATTGCATAGGCACTGCCTTTTCTCATCTCTGCGTTGTTTACATATCACGGAATCCGCAGCCTGTCGCGGAAATTCCAATACATGATACTCTCGTTATCAACTTGTTACCCACCCTATGCAACCAAGAAAGGAGGGCACGATGAAACCAGATTCACGTCGCGTGTACGTCTTCATCGTGCTCGGCCTTATCGCCGCCGTCGTCGTGGGAGTGGGCGTGTGGCGCATGAGCACGCCGAGCGCCCGTTACTCCAATGCCGCGAATGAGTCCCCTACCTCTACCGTGGCACCAAAAAATACGTCCGCTGAAGAATCGACCTCATCGTCGACGCATAAGAAGCCCTCGACGGAAAACTCTGCCCCCGCAGAGGCCAATTCTGGCGCCGGTGAATCAGACCACCAGCACCCTGAATCAACGGACCCATACTTGGCGCCCAATGCAGTCACGCATCCCCACGCGGCCACCCGCCCTACCAAGGTGTACCGCCCCGACAATGTGTACTCTCCAGGCACTTCCGTTAATAATGCCCCGTCCAACCAGGGCGGGCAGGTGCCGCAAAATGGCACCGGCACCATGCAGGCGGTCCCGGATAACCCCAGCAAGCCGGATAACCTAGCACCGTCGTCCCCGGCACCGAGCTCTCCTGTTCCATCCCCTGCCCCGGGCGAGGAGAAGCCTGGTCAAAGTGATCAGGGTAGAGAGTCCGGAAAACCGGTAGAGCCCGCCGGATCAGAAACCCCGGAGCCGCCATCGACGCAGACCCCACAAAAGTCATATACCAAGGGGAGCGCGCAGCGCACCCCAGCGGCTCCTGACGCCACCGCAGAGGGACACGGTGCAGGTGCGGGAGCGCCTTCTAGCGCACCGCAGGCGAAAAATAAATCACACGCCGAGCCGGAAGCAACCGGGAAGCCTGCCGCTACGGAACAGGCGGGAAACCAAGAGCCCACGGATATCCCGGCAACGGGAAGCTCTGCCGCAGGATCTTCCGCTGCGCGCTAAGTCCTCTATGCGGCTAGCGCAACTGGTACTAGGGAGTTAGCCTCGGCCAAAATGCGGCCAGCACCTAAAAGTGCCCCCTTGCTGGGTTTTCCAGCAAGGGGGCACAGTTATAAGGCCCCTTAGACTCGGGCCACGAATAATTGCGCCGTGGGGCCCTCAGGATTTGCCTCATTTACAGTGTGAGCATGGGCGGTAACCACCCCTTCGGAGGCTGGCAACCATGCGGCTTGGCCCGGAGAAAGGATTAGTTCCTCGCCCGCGGCATTGCGCAGGTTGAGGGAACCAGCGGTGCACAAGGCGATGGTGGGGCCGTCATAATCGAGATCGACGGAAGAATCCGGCCCGAGCTCGGCGCGATCGAGCAGAAACTCATCGATAGGCACCGGATAGGACCATGCCTCGGCGCCGTGGACATTGTCCTGGTACTGCTTATCCTTTTGCTGCACCCGTGGCTCAGTGGCGGCCGCGTAGGTCAAGACCTTGACCAGCTCCGGCACATCCACGAATTTCGGGGTTAACCCGCCGCGCAAAACGTTATCGGAATTGGCCATGATTTCTACGCCCAGGCCGGAGACATACGCGTGGAGCTGCCCGGCATCGAGGTAGACGGCTTCGCCTGGGGCAAGCTCGATGTGGTTGAGCAAGAGCGCACCGAGCACGCCGATATCGCCAGGATAGCGGTCATTAAGGTCTATCACCGTGGCCATGACCCGCGCTTTCCAATCCGTCGGATCGGCGGCAATTAGGCGCTCACCGGCAGCGACGATGGCCTTAATGAGCTCCTTGCGCTTGGCCGAGGGGATGGTAATCCACGTGGTGAAAAGCACGCGGAGGTTGGCGGACTCGGAGGATTCCGCGGGGTCATCGTCAAGCATAGCTAGGTAGCGCTCAAGCTCTGGGCACTCCAAGGCGGCAAAGAGCTCGCGGGTTTGTGCCAAGGGACGGAAACCGGCCATGGCGTAGAAATCTGAAAGAGCCACGATAAGTTCCGGCTTGTGGTTATCGTCCTTGTAATTGCGGTTTGCAGCCTGCAGGGCAATGCCCGCCTCGTTTTCGCGGGCGAAACCCTCCTCGGCCTGCTCCTTGGACGGGTGGGCCTGCAAAGACAGCGGATCTTCGGCGGCGAGGATCTTCAGCAGGAACGGCAGGTTCTCGCCGTATTCTTTATAGACTCGAGCGCCCAACTGGCCTTCTGGATCCGCCGCAATAACCTCATTGAGAAGCTGGCCATCCACCGTGGAGGGATCGCCCGGGTGGGCGCCAAACCAGAGTTCAGCCACCGGCTTTTCTGCGGCTTCTTCGCCCCGCAGCTCAGGGATGAGGGTGCGCGAGCCCCACGAGTAGTTGCGGGTAGCGCCTTCCAGTAATTGCATTTATTTCTATCCTTTAGAAATCTCGTAGGCGGTCGCGGCAAAACTCCGCGTAATAAGCTGCAGTGAGCGGGCAAGATGCCCAAGGCCCGGTTCCGGGTCGGTGCTGCGGACTGCAAGCGAGTTGGGCAGGTTCGCCTCTTCCTGCCCCCAGAAAATCACCTTCAAGGGTATCAAAGGTGCATCCGCGCCAGCACCGTCGATGAAGGGGTCGTAGAAAAGGTCATCGGCAGGCGCGGGCGCCGTACTGGATTCGGCACCCCGATCGAGTGCGCCGCGCAGGTCAGCGGGCTCGACAAAGGTGCCGGGCAACCCGTGCACGGCCCAGATGGTTGCTGCCATGCGGGCGACCAGGGTATCGATGTGCACGCGCTCGCGGCGCTCGGCATACGCGTAGGGATCGATGACGCAGGAGTGGATAATCCGCGCGCCCTCGGCGTATTCGCGCAGCTGCCGGCCGGGATTGATGGCATCATCGCGCTCTGGCGAAAGCTGCTCAATCTCGCGGTCCACGGCGGCGGCTAGATCCTCTAGCTCCTCGCGCACCGCGCGCGGGGAAGTATGCACGATGCTGCACAGCGCGTACAGGGCCGTGATAAACCGCGCCGGCGAGCAGCCCTCTGCGGTGGGAAGCGAGGGGGCAATCAGGGTGTCTTCCGGGCAATCCTCTACCAAGGGGCCGCTTGCCGGGCCCACCAAGATGGTGGTGGCGCCACGCTGGCTCGCCGCGATGAGCGCGCGGGAGGCCCAATCGCATTCTGCGGGCTCGCCTACCGCTACGACGATATCGAGCGCGCCCACGTATTGCGGCAGCGATTCCGTCACCACCAGCGGGATGCGCAGCGGTTCGGCCAAGCCGACGCCGAGGTGCGCTGCCTCGCGGGCGATGGCATCGGTGGGCAGGATGACCAGGGAGCGCGGGTTGAGCCCGTTGAGGATCTCACCCCAGCGCCCCATTTGCCCGGCGAGCAGACGAATCTGCGCGCCCTCGTGGGCGACATCAAAAAATCGCACCGCTTCGGTGTCATAGGCGGAACCATCAGTGAAACCGTTATCCATATCGCTCAAGCATAGTCTGGCTCCCACTATGATGGTGCGGCATGACGTCCGCACAAATTCACCCCGTATCCCTTATCGGTGGCGGCCCTGGCGCGTGGGACCTGATTACGGTTCGCGGCATGCGCGCCTTGCAGGAGGCCGAGGTCATCCTGACCGATCACCTAGGCCCTGCCGCGCAGTTGGATAAGCTCTGCAATATCTCCGCCAAGGAGCTTATCGATGTCTCCAAGCTGCCCTACAAGAAGTCCATTACCCAGGACAAGATCAACGAGCTGCTCATCGAGCACGCTCAAGCCGGCCGGAAGGTAGCGCGGCTGAAGGGCGGAGATCCTTTCGTGTTCGGCCGCGGCTTTGAAGAAGTACAGGCCTTAACCCAGGCATCTATCCCCACCACCGTCATCCCAGGGGTGACCTCCGCGGTTTCCGTGCCCGCGGGCATTGGCATCCCCGTCACCCAGCGCGGAATGGTTCACGGCTTTACCGTCGTATCAGGGCATCTGCCTCCAGGCCACGAGAAGTCCCTGGTGGATTGGCATGCCCTGGCCCAGTCAGGTGCGACCTTGTCCATAATCATGGGCGCGAAAAATGCCCCGGCGATTGCCAGGGCATTGCAAAAAGGCGGGCTTGCTGGGTCGACGCCGTGCGCGATTATTCAGGAGGGCACCCTGGATACGCAGCGGGAATTTCGCTGCGATCTAGAACACCTTGCGCAGACGATGGAGGACAATAACGTCTCCTCCCCCGCTGTGTATGTCATCGGCGAGGTTGCCGGCCTCGACCCGGCCGAGGATTAGGCTTTATCCGCCCGCGGTGCGGATTCCTCCACGGCGCTCACGTCCTTGGAGGCACCGGCCGCGCTGTGTGCAAAACCTGCGGCATGAAATTCCGCGTGCGCCTTGGTTTCGGCGTTTTCGGCCTCCAGCTCCCTCGCGCGGGCTGCCCGGGTAGCGCGCGCACCGTGGATGGTGGCGGAAATGCCCACGACGAGGACTAGGACCATGAGCAGCGGGGAGACGAAGCCCGGTACCGTCAGCCCGAAGTAGGTTTCTAGCCCGCCTAAGACCTTGCCGATATTGAGAGCCACGATGGCCGTACCCACGAGGCCTCCGAGGACGACCGGCTCGATCCGGGAAATCACCCATGCCGCAATCGGGGCGGCGATGGACCCGCCGATGAGCAGGGCCAGCACGGCGGAGAGGTTGGCGACGATATCCTGCCACAATCCAACGACGAAGCCGAGGGTGGCACCCAGTGTGACCAAGAATTCGGCGGTATTTACCGTGCCGACGATGCGGCGGGGCTGCTCGCGGCCAATCGCCATGAGCGTCGAGGTCGATACCGGACCCCAGCCGCCGCCACCGGTGGAGTCAACGAAGCCGCCAACGGAACCGAGCCCGATCAAAAATGGGGTGGAATGGCTGCGCCTTTGCACAAACTTCGCCCGGCGCGGGCGGGAAAAGCGCCAGATGAGGTTGCTGCCGATGGCCACCAAGATGAGCGCGGTAATCGGGGCTGCCGCATCGGTGGAGATATTGGAGAGCACGGTGGCGCCGATAAACGCCGCGATGGCCCCCGGCACGCCCAGCCGGAAGACGGTTTTCCAATCCACATTGCCAAAGCGGGCGTGGCTCAGGCCAGACATTGCGGTGGTTCCTAGCTCGGCTGTGTGGACGACGGCGGAGGCTTGGGCAGGCCCAAGGCCCGCGAGGAGAAGGATGGTGGTTGAGGTGACGCCGAAGCCCATGCCGATGCCGCCATCGACAAGCTGGGCGGCCGCACCGGCCACGGCGATTAAAATAAGGGTTAGCATGGGACACCGACCTCCTGGGCGATGTGATAGTGGGCAGCAACGATGCCAGCGAGATCGGTACCAAGAACGGGATCGACGGTGACATTGCTGGGAGTAGATGACAGTGGTTTAAGGAGCAGTCCTGCGGTTACAAAGAGCGGGATAACCCGCATTCGCGCAGTGCTCCTTGCCAATGCATGAATGCCGTTGCTGCCACCCCGGGTGGCGAACGCGGCCGTGGCGGGTACACCGGTAAGCTGGGATACCCGAGCGGCGAGCCGGCGGATGGAGTCATTGGCCGCAGCATCGGAGGAACCAACGGAGTAGATGACGTGGTGGGTATCTCCAGGCCTGGCGCGCGCGGCGAGTACCGCCGCCAGTTCCTCTTCCCCTGCTTCCCGCCTGTCCGCATCTCGTGCGGCGCGCCCTCCGCCTAAGCACTCGCCTTGCACCAAGCGCAGGCCTGAGGCTTCTTCAGCCGCAGCGATAACGCGGGGAACGTCAACGCGCTGGTGGTAGCCCTGCGTAAAAAGCAGCGGAATCACTACGGCCGAATCTTTCCCGCAGCGCGCGAGGTCGAGCGCAGCAGAAGTGAGATCAGGGGTATTGAACTCCAAGTGCGCCGCCCTATAGGCCGGGTGAGCTGGTATCGCGGCGGCCGCGGCTTGGGTGAGCCGTTCAATGCCGACGGCGGCGCCCGGGTGGCGCGAGCCGTGGGACAAGGTGATGAGTGCGGTCATGGTGCATCCTTAATCCACTGGAGCCGTGGAGTGTCCGCGGCGGGCTAGGGAGCGCTGCAGAGCTTCGGTGGACGAAACGGCCGGGGCCGGTGCCACGGGGGCATCGTCTTGTCCGTGGAAGCGGACCGAAAATACGCGCAGGCACTCCTGGCAGTTCCAGGCAAAGTCGTCTTCTTCATCGGGGAAAAGATCGGTGCCGGCGCAGTACGGGCAAAAGGTGGGGTGGTTGCGATTGGGATTAGGCTTACGGCGAAAATTCACTGCAGATCTTCCTCCTCGGCGCGCAGTACCCAGTGGCGAAACTGCTCGCCTTCTTCGCGTTGTTCCTTATACTTATTGACCAGCCGGATGACGTAGTCCGGTACTTCATCGGCCACGACCTTGTGCCCGCGGAGCTTGCGGCCCCAGTCGGGGGACAGGCCGAGGGCACCGCCCAAGTGGACCTGGAATCCCTCGACGCGGTTACCATCGGCATCGGTGACGATCTGGCCTTTAAGCCCGATATCGGATACCTGGGAACGCGCGCACGCATTGGGACAGCCATTCAAGGCGATGGAAATGGGTACATCCAAATCCCCCAGGGTGTCTTCAAGAATGTCCACCAATTCGATGGCGCGGGCCTTCGTGGTCACGTGCGCCAACTTGCAAAATTCCAGTCCGGTGCAGGAGATGACACCACGGCGGAACTCCGTGGGCTGGGAATACAAGCCCGTTTCATCCAGTGCGCGGGAGAGAGCCGGAATATCGTCTTCTTCCACATCGAGGAAGAGCAATTCCTTCATCGGGGTGGTACGGATGCGCGAAATGCCAAATTTTTCTGCGACATCGGCAATGGCAATGAGCTGCTCGCCCGTCGCGTGGCCCACGGTGGGTTTCACGCCGACGTAGAACTTGCCGTCCTTTTGCCGGTGCACGCCCAGGTGATCGCGGCTCCCGGGATTGACCTCGAGCGGGATGCCATCGACAAGCGGCTTGTCCAAGTATTCCTCCTCGAGGACCTGGCGGAACTTTTCGATGCCCCATTTAGCCACCAAGAACTTCAAGCGCGCGCGGTTGCGGTTGCGGCGGAAGCCATAGTCGCGGAAGATGCTGACCACACCGGCCCATACTTCCGGCACGCGCTCGAGTGGCACCCACGCGCCTAGAGACTGCGAGAGCATCGGGTTGGTGGATAGTCCCCCGCCCACGAAGCAATCGAAACCGGGGCCATATTCGGGGTGGTTGACGCCTACAAAGGCAACGTCTTGGATTTCGTGCGTAACGTCCTGGCGCGCATTGCCGGAAATGGCGGTTTTGAACTTGCGGGGAAGGTTGTGGAACTCCTCGCGCGGTAAGTAATTATTCTTAATCTCTTCGATGGCTGGGGTGGCATCGATAATTTCATCCTCGGCTACCCCGGCGACCGGCGAGCCCAGGATGACGCGCGGCACATCGCCGCAGCCCATCAAGGTGCCCAGGCCCACGGATTCGAGTTTGTCCCAGATGGTGGGCACGTCTTCGATCTGGATCCAGTGCAGCTGAATATTTTGGCGGTCTGTAAAGTCCGCGGTGGAGCGAGCATAATCGCGCGAGATTTCTCCCACCGCGCGCAGCTTGGCTGGATCGGCGCGGCCGCCATCGAAACGCACGCGCATCATGAAGTATTCATCTTGCAGCTCCGCGTTGGATAGCTTGGCGGTCATCTCCCCGCCCAGGTTCTGGTTGCGCTGCGTATATAGTCCGAGCCATTTAAAGCGCGGTGCTAAATCCTCCGGCGGGATGGAGGAAAATCCCTGCTTGGAGTAGATGTCTATCACGCGCTGCTTGGCAGAAAGCCCACCATCGTCCTGCTTGATGGCCTCATCGTTATTCAACGGTTCCTTACCGTCAATTTTCCACTGGCCCTCGGGCTTATTGGCGCGTGGCTTGCGTTTGGTCGTTGTTGCGGTAGCCATAATGTGGTGTAGACCTCCCTTTCAAAGCGTTGAGGTGAAACCTACTCGTCTATAGATTACAGACAAAGCGGTCTGTTTTATTTTCACTTTTCCCAAAGCTGTGACCTGCACTTTGAGAAGGTTTAATAAAGAATCTAATTCTTCCACTTGTCTGCAAATAGACCATACGGTTCACTCTCTTAAGAGAAATCCCGCACTCAACCGCGATAAATAGACTATGTGGTCTATTTACGCATATTTATCGAGGGTCGTTCCCTTCACCCCACCGCGGGAGAATACGCAGACAAGAAAGGCAAAATTACCGTGTCAGAAAAGCCCTTAAACGTAGCCGTCATCGGTTCCGGTCCCGCCGGCATTTACGCCTCCGATATCTTGGTGAAAAAGACCGGTGGCAATGTACACATCGATCTCATTGAGCAGATGCCCGCCCCCTTCGGCCTCATTCGCTACGGCGTGGCCCCTGACCACCCACGCATTAAAGGCATTATTAAATCCCTGCACCGCGTATTGGACACGGAGCAGATTCGCCTGCTTACCAACGTGCACATCGGCCGCGATATCACCGTAGACGAGCTGCAGCAGCACTACGATGCTGTCATCTTTGCCACCGGTGCGGTAGGCGATCGCCACCGCGATATCCCTGGTGCACAACTGCAGGGAGTGCACGGCGCCGGTGAGTTCGTAGGCTTCTATGACGGCAATCCGCGTTTTGAGCGCGAGTGGGATCTCTCCGCCAGCGAGGTCGCCGTCATCGGCGTGGGCAACGTGGGCCTGGACGTCTCGCGCATCTTGGCCAAGACGGGCGATGAACTTAAGGTGACCGAAATCGCCGATAATGTCTACGATTCACTGGCGCGCAATAAGGCAGAAACCGTGCGCGTCTTCGGGCGGCGCGGTCCCGCCCAAGCCAAGTTCACCCCGCAAGAGCTCAAAGAGCTCGACCACTCGGACAACATCAATGTGGTCGTCTCCCCCGAAGATATTGATTACGATGAGGCCTCGCTAGAGGCGCGCGCTTCCAGCAAGTCCACGGATTTGGTCTGCCAGGTTCTTGAGCAATATGCCATTCGCGATCCCAAAAAGGCCCCGCATACGCTGCAGATTCACCTCTTTGAACAGCCGGTGGAGATCCTCGGTGAGAACGGCCGGGTCAGCGGGATTAAAACGGAGCGCACCGAGCTGACCGGCGATGGCAACGTGCGCGGCACCGGTAAATTCACCACGTGGCCGGTGCAAGCGGTCTATTTTGCCACGGGCTACCGCTCGGACGCCGTGGACGGCGTGCCGTTTAATAGAGAGAAGAACGTCATTAACAATGACGGCGGCCACGTCATCGACGAAGAGGGTGCCATTGTTCCCGGCCTCTATACCACCGGCTGGGTAAAACGCGGGCCCGTCGGCCTGATTGGCATTACCAAGTCCGATGCCAGCGAAACCATTGGCATGCTGCTTGATGATGCCGCCGCGGGCAGCCTACCTTCCCCCACCGCCGGCGATATCACCGAGGCCTTCGCGGATAAGGGCGTCGACTACCTCACCTGGCAGGATTGGCAACGCCTCGATGCCGCTGAGCGCGCACTGGGCGAGCGCGAAGGCCGCGAGCGAAAGAAGTACGTGGAGTGGGAAGACATGGTGGCCCACTCCCGCGCGCAGTAGTTCAGTGATTCCAGCAATTAGCGCCTGATGATGGCGAGGACCTCGTCCACAATCTGCTGGACCTCTTCGGAGGTCTTCGCCTCAACATTGAGCCGTAGCAGCGGCTCGGTATTGGAAGCGCGCACATTAAACCACGCGTCCGTGCCCTTGAGCTCGACCGTGACGCCATCGAGCTCATCGACAGATTCGATCTTATCCGCCAGCCCATCGAGCACGGCCTGGGTGGCGGCCTTTTGATCCGCTACCGTGGAGTTGATCTCGCCGGATGCCTCGTAGCGGGAGTATTCCGCCATGAGCTCGCTGAGCGGCTTATCCGTCTGCCCCAGCGCGGCCAGCACGTGCATGGCGGCCAACATGCCGGAATCGGCGTTCCAGAATTCTTGGAAGTAGTAGTGCGCTGAGTGCTCGCCGCCAAAGGCCGCCTTGTGCTCGGCCATTTGGGCCTTAATGAAGGAGTGGCCCACGCGCGTGCGCACGGCGGTACCGCCCTTTTCCGCGATGAGCTCCGGCACCGTCTTGGAGGTAATCAGGTTGTGGATAATGGTCGCGCCTGGGAACTTATCCAAGTAGCGGCTGGCCACCAGCGCGCAGATGGCAGAAGGCGATACCGGCTGGCCCTTTTCATCCACCACGAAGCAACGGTCGGCGTCGCCATCGAAGGCAAGGCCGATATCGGCGTTTTGCTCTACGGTAAATGTCTGCAGATCCTCCAAGTTCTTGGGATCCAGCGGGTTCGCCTCGTGGTTGGGGAAGGTGCCATCAAGCTCAAAGTAGAGATCGCGGACATCAAAGGGCAGGCCATCGAAGACGGCCGGGACGGTGTGCCCACCCATACCATTGGCGGCGTCGACGGCGACGACCAGCGGCTTGGACTCTTCCAGCGGCACGAGGTGGCGCAGGAAATCGGCGTAGCCGGTCAGGATTTCTTGCTCTGCGATGGCACCATGGGGGCCGTCGTAGTTTGGGGTGCCATCGATAAGCATCTGCTTGATTTCTTCCAACCCAGTCTGCTGCCCCACGGGGACGGCACCGGCGCGGCAGAGCTTGATGCCGTTGTACTTCGCCGGGTTGTGGGAGGCGGTAAACATCGCACCCGCGCACTCCATAGAACCCGCGGCATAGTAGAGCTCATCGGTGGAGGTAAGCCCCAGAAGCGTCACGTGGAGGCCTTGGCTCACCACGCCTTCAGCAAAGGCTTGCGCCAACGCGGGTGAAGACGGGCGCATGTCGTGGCCGACGGCCACGGTGTTTTCGCCTTCTTCGCGCAGGATCGCGGCGAAGGCGGCGCCAGTATCGCGCACAAAGTCTTCATCGATATCTTCGCCCACCACGCCACGGACGTCATAGGCCTTAATCACTGCATCAAGATGCTCACGAGTTCGCATACCTCGCAATAATACTCCCTGCCTGCGGGCAACTAGCGCAGTGCTCCTTCCGTGTCTGCAGCTAACTAGCGCGGGGCTTTTCAGGCGCTGTGCTCAACCCGCGCTTAGTCGGACTCGGACTCGGTCGCCGTGTCTTGCTCCGCGGCGGAGCTGGAACTGTCCTCGCTGTTCGCATCGGGGACGACGGACAGGTGAGCGCGGCGGGCCTTTTTGGCATAGGCCACGCGGCGGGTGCGAAATACCGGGTGGTTGGAATTGGCGGGATCAGCGCCATCGAAGGTGGCGGCGTAATCGATGGGATCTGCCCCGGAGCCGGCGCTGCGGTCATCGACAAGCCCCGTAGTAACCCTGCCTTCTTCCTTGACCGCCTGGGCCAGGGCCATAAGGTCGTCATCCTCGTCGAGCTCGATGCGGTCTACTCGCACCAGCTCCCACCCCACCGGCGCGGAGATGCGGTCGCGGTGAGTGCTGCAGAGATCCCAGCTGTGCGGGTTATCCTCTTCTGCCAGCGGGCCAACCACAGCGGTCTGATCCGCATATGCGTAGGTCAACGTCGCCACGGCGGGTCGGCCGCAGCCTGGGCGGGAGCAATGGCGAGATTCAGTCACGCGCATTAGTCTAAACCCTTGGTTGAGATTTAGATAGTACTTCCCCGGCGTGGCTGCACTTATTGCGCCGCCACCGAGCTTTAGAATCAACGCCATGACCGCCGCTCGCCCCCGCCCGCATATCCGACCCGCCCGTGACCGCCACGGGCGCGGCCTGCACGGGCCCCTGCTGCCGCAGCAAACCCCGCGCTACCGCAGCGCCCGCGAGCTTTTCGATGCCGCTGTCCTCGAGGCCTACGCCCCCATTCAGCACGCCTTCGCCCCGCAATTGCGCGGGCTCGACCTTGCAGTAGATACCATCCCGCGCATGCGCCTTTCGGCGGATATGACGGTGCTGCCGGATGAAATCATTGCCGATGGTCCCGTGCCGCTCGGCCGCATCGTGCCCGCCGGAGTCGACTCTTCCGGCAGCCCTACCCGCGCCCGCCTCGTCATCTTCCGCATGCCCATTGAGCAGCGTGCCGTCACCGCCGCCGAGCGCGCGGAGCTCCTCGGCACGGTCATTACCGCCCTGGTGGCCAATTACTTAAACCTCGCCCCAGAGGAGGTAGACCCACGCTATAGCTGGTAGGAAAGCATAGTCGCGCTAAAGAAAACTCTAGCCCTTGACAGCACCACATGGGGCGCAGCCAAGGGCTAGAGCACACACAACTTAATTAACCAATCTCGCGCTTGAGGCGGCGGCGTTCGCGGTCCGAAAGCCCGCCCCAAATTCCGAAGCGTTCATCGTGCTCCAGCGCGTATTCCAGGCACTCATCGCGCACCGCGCAGGCTTGGCAGATACGCTTTGCCTCACGGGTGGAACCTCCCTTTTCGGGAAAGAATGCCTCTGGATCCGTCTGCGCGCACAACGCTTGATCCTGCCACTCCTGCTCGACGGCACCGAAGAGTTCATCGAGCGATACCTCTGCAGCAGCACCGCCACGGAGAATGGCGTTGTTATTAGCCATTTTGTCCACGCCTTTTCCTTTCTCCGAGGTTGGGTAATCCTAATCAGTGCAACCGACTGTACACGAGGCTGAAGTACGACTGAATCGCCGTCAATCCGCGAGCCAATCCGTAAAACGGGTGTGTCGGTCGCCGTTTCTTGCACTGATGTAATTTCACACCGGATCACTAAATATCGTCAACCTGAATTAGTGCCTTTTCTGCGCTTTATCGCAAAAACGCTGCACACGATCCCCATCCGTCACATTAGTAACATCCGGTGCCATCCGGGGGTATAGGTAGGGGGTACTAGATATAGTGGTGCCCGGTTTTTCTGTCAACAATTTTCAGGAAGTATCGGCGTGTCTCCCAAAATCTCGGCCGGGCGGGGAGCACAAAGCCCTCCGCACCGCGCTCGCGGCCGAGCTGCAAGCGGTGCGGAGGGGTAGGTGGTGGGCGCTTTAGGCGTCGGAGCTAAAGCGGATGCCGGCATCGGGGATGGTCACACCAGGAAAGACCCGCATGCCGTCCACGAGCTCGCAGCGGGCGCCAACGTGGGCACCTTCGCCGATGACGCAGTTTTCGATGACCGCGTTGGCACCGATGTGTGCGCCCGAGGCAATGATGGAGTTGTGGATGATGGCGCCTGGTTCGATGCGCACGCCATCAAAGACCACGGTTCCTTCAAGGCGGGAGCCGGCGCCCACCTCGGATCCGCGGCCCACCGCGGTGCCAGACAGCAGCAGCACGCCGCCGGCAATGCCGGCCGAGGATTCCACGAGGGATTCACCGGTGCGGCCTTCCAGCAGCGGCGATGGCGCGATGCCGCGCACCAAGTCGGAGGAGCCGCGAGTGAAGTCATCGGGGCGGCCCATATCGCGCCAGTAGGAGTTATCGACGTGGCCGACGACCAGGCGGGCATCGGCAAGCAAGCCCGGGAAGGTCTCACGCTCGACCGAGACCACGCGGTCTGCCGGGATAGATTCGATGACGGAGCGGTCAAAGACGTAGCAACCGGCGTTGATCTGATTGGTTGGTGGATCCTCGGTCTTTTCCAAAAAGGCCGTGACCCGGCCCTCAGAATCCGTGGGCACGCAGCCAAAGGCGCGCGGATCCGCCACGTTGAGCAGGTGCATGGTGACATCCGCACCCTTGTTGTGGTGCGTGGTCAAAATGCCCTCAAGATCCATGCCGGAAAGAACATCGCCGTTGAAGACCATGACGGTGTCATTGCGCAGCTTGTCATAGACGTTGCGAATGCCGCCGCCGGTGCCCAGCGCGGTTTCTTCCACCACGTATTCGATGTCCAGGCCGAGCTCGGAGCCATCGCCAAAGTATTCCTCGAAAACCTCTGCCTTGTACGAGGTGGACATCACCACGTGCTCAATGCCCGCGGCCTTGATGCGGGCGAGCAGGTGCTGCAGGAACGGGTAGTTCGCCGTCGGCAGCATGGGCTTGGGCGTACCAATGGTCAGTGGGCGCAGGCGAGTTCCGCGCCCGCCCACCAAAATCACTGCATCGGTGGTGGCACCGTGGGTGGTGGCTGCTTCAGTCATAGTCATCCTTTGTATGCAGACAATCTTATTCTGAGGTTTTTCGAAGGTCAGTGTATGCGGCCGCGGCCAGAAACCAGGTCAACGGCACGCGCTTCAGGCGTCCGAATCTTTGGCGGTACTAGCGCGAGCGGCCGTTACCGCTCCCCGCACCCGCAATCCCAGCCACAACGCTGCGCGCAGCGGGGCCTGCCACCACGCCGGGTGGCGGTCCGCCTGAAAGCGGTACGCAGAGCTGTGGTGCGCGCGCAGCATCGCCCCGGCGTGCGCCTGGGTGGAATGCCCCTTGGCATGGCTGATGACGGCTTCTGGGCAGAAAATGTTTTGATACCCGGCGCGCGCGAAGCGATCGCCCAAGTCCACGTCTTCCAAGTACATGAAGTAGCGCTCATCAAAACCGCCGATGGCATCAAAGGCGTCCCAACGCACCAAGAGGCAGGATCCGGATAACCACCCGGCGGGGCGCTGGACGGACATATCGGCATCGTTGCGGTAGGTGCGCGTCCAAGGATTAGAAGGCCACAGGTTAGAAAACAGCGCGTGGCCGATGCCGGTGGATATATTCGGCACAGACCGGGCGGATGGGTAGTTGCTGCCGTCCGGTTCCACGATGCGCGGGCCAACCGCCGCGGCATCCGGCCAGCGGCGCGCGCACGCAATCATCTGGTCAATGGCATCTTCACTAAAGGTGACATCCGGGTTAGAGATAAGGAAGAACTCTTCGTCTACGCGCCGGTTCTCGCGCACCCACCGAGCACCGGCGTTCATGCCAGCGCCGTAGCCAATATTGCCGCCGGTATCGAGGAAGTCCACGCCTTCCCTTTCCGCTGCAGCGGCTTCGGGGATGCCGTCGGTCGAGCCATTATCCGCCAGCACCACCTGGGCGCCTTGAGCGCTGGCGTCCGGCAGGGAGCCTATAAATCGCGCCAAGTACTCACCGGGGTTATAGGTCACGGTGATAATGGCGAGCGGAGCTGTAGTTTCAGTAGTCACAATGGGCCCCAAGTTTAGTCACGCCAGAGGCTGTGTCCGGAGACAGACACTGTTTCAAACACGCGAAACTGGTCACGGATCCCTAATTTTGGCGAGATCTCCCCTAAACTGTCTCCAGATCCCCGGAAAGTAGAAAGCCTTCACTTGTGACTTCTGAGAACACTCGCCGGGCGCGCAATATCCAACCCGCGCCCTCTGCCGCTAGCGCGGTTAAGCAAAAGGGTTCCACGGCCACCAAAACCATCGTGGCTGTTATTTCTGCCCTCATCCTGGCTGTCTCCGGCGTGGGCTACGCCACGGTGGGGCGCCTGGATACGGGCATGTCCTCCGCCTCGGACTTATCTTTGGGCGAGGATGGTTTATCCGATCCTTCCTTGGACGGCGCCGCCGATATCTTGCTCGTGGGCAAGGACTCGCGCACCGATGCCCAGGGCAACCCCCTCTCCGAAAAGGAGCTGGCGGATCTCCACGCCGGCGTTGCCGAGGGTGAGGAAAATACCGACACCATCATGCTCGTGCGCATTCCGGAAGACGGCTCGCGCGCTACCGCGGTCTCCATTCCGCGCGATACCTATGTCAACGATCCGGACTACGGCAATATGAAGATCAATGCCGTCTACGCCTCGCACAAAAACGACAAGGTCCAGGAGCTCCAGCAGGAAAACGCCAAGGCGGAGGCGCAGGGCGAGAAGAAACCGTATTCGGATAAGGACATCGAAAAGCGCGGCGTGGAAGCCGGCCGCGAAGGCTTGCTCAAGATGGTGCACTCCCTGACCGGAGTGTCCATTGACCACTACGCCGAGGTGGGCTTGCTCGGCTTTACGCTGCTTACTGATGCCGTCGGTGGCGTCGAGGTGTGCCTCAACGAGGATGTTGAGGACGAGATGTCCGGCGCCAATTTCCACAAGGGCATCCAGACCCTCGATGGCGCGCAGGCGCTGACCTTCGTACGCCAGCGCTATAACCTGCCGCGCGGTGACCTTGACCGCATCGTGCGCCAGCAGGCGTATATGGCCTCGCTGGTGAAGAAGGTGCTCGATAATGACACGCTGACCAGCCCGTCCAAGCTCTCCAAGATTGCGAAGGCCGTGGAGCGCTCCGTGGTCATCGATGACGGCTGGGACATCATGGGCTTTGTCACCCAGCTAGCAGGCCTGGCCGGCGGCAATGTCACCTTCACCACCATCCCGGTGACCTCCATCGATGGCCGCGGCGATTACGGCGAATCCATCGTCACCATCGATACCAATGAGGTCCACCGCTTCATGGAGGATCTGGCCATGTCGCACGAGGAAGCCGAAGAAGACGCGGCCCACAAGGAGGAAAACGCCGAAAACGCAGCGGAGCACGATTCCGATATCAACTCCGATAACGAGGTCCACGTCCTCAATGCCGGCAATATCGATGGCTTGGCCGCCGGCATCGGCACCTGGCTGGAAAACACCGGCTATACCGTCGAGCGCTCCGCCAATGCCCAGCCCGGCATCTACTCTGAGTCTCAGGTCGTGGCCGCGGACCCCGAGAGCGAAGATGCCAAGAAGCTGGCGGAAAAGCTCGGTGGCCTGCCAGTGGTAGAAAACCCGCAGCTCGATGACAATACCTTGCTCGTCGTGGCCACCGATGACTACCAGGGCCCCTCCGATGAGGAAGCCAGCGCCGAGGAATCCGCGGCCGAAGAAGATACCGACCTGGTGGGAACCCCGGGCAACGACTTCGGCGCCAACAAGGTTGCGCCTGAAATCGACGCTGGTGGCGACGGTCCGCGCTGCGTGAACTAAGCAGGCTGGCCTACGATGGGCGGGTATGGAACTACTCGCCCATCTTTTAAACGCCGATGCCGCCACCCCACGGCTGACTGTTTATAACGAATCCACCGGCGCGCGCATGGATTTTTCCGCCCAGACGCTCGATAACTGGGCGGCCAAGATCGCCAATATGTTGGAAGAAGAGCTCGACTTGGAGCCTGATTCCACCATCGCCATCGACGTGCCCACCTCGTGGCAGGCTGCCGTCATTGCCTTAGGCGCCCTCGCCGCCGGGCCCACCTTTGATTTTGGTGAATCGGCCGCGCTTGCCGATGTCGTCTTTACCTCCCCCTCCCGCTACCTCGCCGCCCAAGAGCGCCAGCCGCAAGCCGATATCGTGCTCATCAGCGACGACCCCTTTGGCCGCGGCATCGTTGAATCCGGCGGGGATCTGCCCACCGGTGCCATCGACTTCGGCCCCACCGTCCGTTTTTATGGCGATCAGTACTTTGGTGAAACCCAGCCCCTGCCGGAATTGGTGACCCCGCCCGGCGGCGCCGAGCGGCTGCTATCTACCGGAT
Organism: Corynebacterium sp. MSK204; assembly: GCF_030229885.1. Lineage (NCBI taxonomy): Bacteria > Bacillati > Actinomycetota > Actinomycetes > Mycobacteriales > Corynebacteriaceae > Corynebacterium > Corynebacterium sp. MSK204. Next base: position 60,374 of record NZ_JASPGQ010000005.1, read on the forward strand.
GGAGCGATAAATCTTCCTTCACCCGCGCCGTGCTCGAGCCCTTAGCAGCCGGCGGCTCCGCCGTTATCGTCGCTGGACTCTGCGCCGCGTCCCGCTTGGATGAAATTGCAGCGAATGAGAAAGTAACCGCCCGGCTGTAGGTTAAGTGCCCTATACTTGCCTTCCATCATGTTCTTGGGAATCTCTTCAGACGCGTGGGTCTACATCTTTATTGGTGTGCTCATCTTGGTCGGCACTATCACTCAGGGCTCGATCGGCTTTGGGCTCGGCACCATCGCCACCCCCATAGTCGCGCTCTTGCGCCCAGATTTAGTCCCCACGCTCATCTTGCTCCTCGCGCTGTGCATTTCCATCTATACGCTGGCGCGAACCTACCGCGAAACCTCATGGCGCTTGGTCGGCATATCCGTCATCGCCCGCATTCCGGGCTCGTTCGCCGGTGCGTGGGCGATCGCATCCCTCTCACACGACGGCCTGTCCATCTTCATCGGCTGCGCCGTGCTCTTGGCAATGTCCCTCTCCAGCCTCGGCTGGAGCCCCGAGCCCACCAGGCGCAATACCGTCTTAGCCGGGCTTACCTCCGGATTCCTGGGAACCTCTACCTCCATCGGTGGCCCGCCGATGGCGCTGATTATGAAGCGCTTCGACCCACAGCGCACCCGCGGCAGCCTCGCCGGCACCTTTGTGATCGGTACCGTCATGTCCCTTATCATCCTGGGCTTTAACGGCCAGGTGACCCAGCCGCAGGTCTACGCCGCCGCTGCCTATAGCCCGTTGGTGGTCGTCGGTTTATTCATTGCCAACTATCTCAACCATTTCATCGATACTAAGCGCCTGAACCGCATCGTCACGGTGGTAGCTATTACCGCTGCCCTGGCACTTATCGGCCAAGTGCTGTTTTTCTAGGCCGCCAATAAGACCGGTATTACCTCGTGCTCACTGCCCCCGGTTTTGTGCCCAGCCTGTCACGCTATTGTTTCGCGCGTAAAAAAGCTTGTACGCTAGAAGCACATCATCAGCGCAGAGGAAGGACCAGAGAGTCTGTGCTCCTAATAATTTTCCCTGCGCCCTATTCTCTTTCTTTTAGGTGATGAAATGAACGAATTTATCGCTGCGCGCTGGCAGGATATCCTTTTCCGCAGTTACCAGCACGCAAGCCTTGTCATCCAATCAGTCGTTGTGGCCCTGGTCATCGCGTTGGTAATTGCCATCTTTGTGGCCCAACGCCCGCGCGGTGCGGCTATTGCTAATGCCTTAACCTCCATCGGGTTGACCTTGCCTTCGCTGGCGCTCCTTGGTCTTGCCATCCCGCTTTTTGGCATCGGCACCATACCGTCCGTTGCCCTCGTGGTCTTTTATGCTGTCCTTCCCATCCTGCGCAATGCCATCGTCGGCTTGCACAATGTCAGCGACGATGTCATCGAATCCGCCCGCGGGCAGGGCATGAGCTCGACGGCCATCCTCTTCCGCATCCGGCTGCCGCTGGCCTGGCCGGTGATTATGACCGGTATCCGCGTCTCCACCCAAATGTCTATGGGTGTTGCCGCCATCGCCGCCTACGCGCTCGGCCCAGGGCTGGGTGGATATATCTACTCAGGGCTTAGCCAAATCGGCGGCACCAACGCACTTAATTTCACGCTGGTGGGCACCATCGGCGTCGTCATCATCGCGCTCATCGTGGATGCGATTCTCGCCGGAATCCAAAAATTGACCACCCCGAAAGGTATCTAAGAATGTCCGATACAACGCACGCTTCATCCACGCACGCCGAGGACACGAGCAATAGCGGTGCCAGCATCGTCTTCGATCACGTCACCAAGGCCTATTCGGGCCAGGACTCCCCCGCCGTGGAGGACCTTTCCTTCGAAATTCCGGCGGGCGAGCTGGTCGCATTCGTCGGCCCGTCTGGTTGCGGTAAGACCACCTCGCTGAAGATGATTAACCGCTTGGTGGAGCCAACCAGCGGCACCATTTATATCGATGGCGAGGATGCCACCAAGAAAAACCCCACGCAGCTGCGCCGCGATATTGGCTACGTCATCCAAGGCGGCGGCCTCATCCCGCACATGTCCGTCGCGGATAATATCGCGCTTGTGCCCAAGCTAAAGAAGTGGAAGGCCGATAAGATTTCGAAGCGCACCGACGAGCTTTTGGATATGGTCGGGCTCGATCCTGCCACCTACCGCGATCGCTTCCCCAGCGAGCTATCCGGTGGCCAGCAACAGCGCGTCGGCGTCGCCCGCGGCCTGGCTGCGGATCCGCCGGTGGTCTTGATGGACGAGCCCTTCGGCGCGGTCGACCCCATCACCCGCACCCGTCTGCAGGATGAATTGGTCAATATCCAATCCGAGTTGAAAAAGACCATCATCTGCGTCACGCACGATATCGATGAGGCCATCAAGCTGGGCCACCGCATCCTCATCTTTGAACCGGGCGGAAAGATCAGCCAGTACGATACGCCCGAAAACATCCTGGCCGCGCCCGCGAATGATTTCGTCGCCGATTTCATTGGTTCCGGCTCTGCCTTAAAGCAGCTCAACCTGCGCCGCGCGGATGAGCTGGACCTTGCGGACCAGGCCACCGCGCGCATCGGCGAACCCACAAGTGAGGCCCTAGCACGCCTGCGCGAAGCCGGCGAAGAAATGGTGGTCATCATCGATGACAAGGGCCATCCCCGCGACTGGATCTTCGCCCGCCAGCTCGAGCGCTACGAGACCATCCCGGAGCCGCAGTTCGAGCTCAACTCCGTTGTGGATGCGCGCTCTACGCTTAGCGATGCCATGTCTGCCATGCTTGCTTCCTCCCACAGCGGCGCACTTGTCACCCGCCGCGGTGAATTTGTGGGCGTTTTGTACTACGAAACGGTCACGGATTATATCCAACAGATGAACGCCGCGGCCCAAGAGGCTTTAGATGACCAGGAGGTGGATTCCGGTGGAGAAATTTAAGCGCCTGACCGGTGAAGACCGCCTCCTTATCATCGGCATCCCCATCCTGGTGGTACTTACGGTGGGCGGCTGGCTCATCTGGCACGCCACGGCCGAGCTCGATGATATTGAAGAGCGCACCCTGCAGATTAGCTCCGTGCTCACCATGACCCGCGAGCACTTAGTCCTCGTGGTCATCTCCGCGCTGCTGGTCATCGCCACGGCCGTGCCGCTGGGCATCGTGCTAACGCGCAAGTCCACCAAGTTCATGGCGCCGATCATCACCAGCATCGCGAATATTGGCCAGGCCGCGCCCGTCGTCGGCGTCATCGTCTTATTGGCCATCTGGCTGGGCTTTGGCGAGCCGGTGGCAATCCTCGGCCTCTGGTTCTATGCCTTCTTGCCCGTGCTCGCCAACGTGATTGCGGGCTTGCGGGGCGTGGATAAGCAGCTTGTCGAGGCCGCCTATGGCCTCAGCATGTCACCAATCCAGGTGCTCACCAAGGTTGAGCTGCCCATGGCCCTGCCGGTCATCATGACCGGCATCCGCACCTCCTTGGTGCTTTTGGTCGGCGCTGGTGCGTTTGCCACCTTTATCGATGCCGGCGGCCTCGGCGGGCTGATTACCACCGGTATTACTCTCTACCGCAACCCTATTCTCATCTCTGGCGCGGTCCTTATCGCCGCCTTAGCCTTAGCGGTCGAATGGGTGGGCCGCGTTCTTGAGGTTGTCTTCGCCCCGAAGGGAATGATCAAATGAAACGCCTCCTCGCAACCCTCGCCGCCGCAGGCACCTTCTTCCTCGCCGGGTGCGGCCTCGGCACCGCCGGTGGCCTCATCCCGAGCGGACAGTTAAAGGGCGACCTAGCCGATATCGACTTGGATGGCGCCAATATTTCCATCGGTTCCAAGAACTTCACCGAGCAGGTGATCCTGGGCAAGATTGGCGCCATCCTCTTGGAATCCGCCGGTGCCAACGTAAAGGACTTGACCAATATCCCCGGCTCCACCTCGGCGCGCCAAGCGCTGGAGGTCGGCGATATGGACTCCATGTTTGAATACACCGGTACCGCCTGGATTACCTACCTGGGCAACGCCGATCCGGTCCCCGGCTCGCAGGAGCAATACGAGGCGGTAAAAGAAGCCGATAAGGACCATGGACTTACCTGGCTGCCCCCTGCGCCGATGAATAATACGTACGCGCTGGCCATTAGCGAACAGTCCCGCGCACAGTACGGCCTTGAGTCGCTGGCCGATATCAAGGGTATTCCCGCCAATGAACAGACCTATTGCACCGATAGCGAGTTCTTGGCCCGCAACGACGGCCTGCTTACCATGCTGGATAGCTATGGCATTGAACAACCACCGCGCGACCGCATCCAGATTATGGATTCCGGCGCCGTCTATGCCGCCTTGAATAAGGGCGAGTGCACCTTCGGTTCGATCTTTGCCACCGATGGCCGCATTAAGTCCTTAAACCTCACCGTGCTCGAGGATCCTGAGCTCTTCTTCCCTAAGTACAACCTCGCCCCAGTTGTACGCACCGAGGTCTTGGAAGAACATCCAGAGATCAAGGATCTCTTCGCGCCCCTCGCGGAGCTCCTGACGGATGAAAAGATGCAGGAGCTCAATGCCCGCGTGGACGTGGACGGTGAGGACTACACCGCCGTGGCCCGAGATTTCCTCATCGATGAAGGGCTGATAGAAGGATAATCTTTGGGGCCGCTTACCAGCACAAATGGATGTACAGGAAACTTTCAGTAATTTTCAGCGACCTATCAGATAGATTCCATTGCTGTTCCAGCCGCGTGCCCCATACTTAAATCATGCGTTTGAGAGAGCGCATACGAGAGAGATAGAGAGAACCCCTCAGTTTCCAGAGGGCGGTGAAAACCGATACATGGAAACACCCTTGTAGAGAGAGACGCCAGCGGCACTCGGAACCGAAAGGAACCGAGTGCCGCTGGCGTTTTGCTAGTTCCACAGGCATAACCCGCACGGGTTATGCCACCAGGTCGTTCTTGCGCGGCGCGAAGAGCACGGCGGTGCCCGTCACGATCGCCGCGGCCACCAGGTAAAAGGCCGGGGCGAGTCTATTTCCGGTGGTATCAATCAGCCACGTCGCGATCATCGGGGCGGTACCGCCGAAGATGGCATTGGCCGTATTAAACGTCAGCGCGAAGCCAGACAGGCGCACGTGCGTGGGGAACTGCTCGGAAAGGAAGGAGGGCAAGACGCCATCGTTAAGCGCCAGCACCCCACCCAGGCACACCTGAATGATGATGACGAGCAGGATGCCTGCGCCATCGAGAAGCATGAATGCCGGAATGATGGCAAGGCCCATAAAGAGCGCGGCGCACAGCATGGTAGTCCGCCGGCCCAGGCGATCAGAGAGCAGGCCGGTAAGTAGCGCAAACCCCACGTAGAACGCGGAGGCCACCGAGGACGCGATAAACGCCGGGGTTTCTGCCATGCCCAGCTCCTCTGAAAGATAGGTGGGCAGGTAGGTCAAGATGACGTAGAAGCCAATCGCGTTGAGCACCGCGCCGGCAAAGGCAATAGCCAGGGCCTTGGGGTATTTCAGCACCTGTCGCAGGGGCGAAAGCTCGGTGTCCGCGTGCTTTTCAAAGCGGTTGGATTCCTCCGTGTGGCGGCGGATCCACAAGCCGTACAGGCCCAGCGGCAGCGCTACCAGGAAGGGCACGCGCCAGCCCCAGGAATGCAGGGCACCATCATCAAGCACGCCGGTAAGAAAAGCCGCGATGAGCGAGCCCAAGAGCAGCCCGGATGCGGTGGCCGAGGGCACCACCGCGGCATAAATCCCGCGTTTTCCAGGTGGGGCAATCTCAGCCAGGTGGGTGGCGGCGCCGGCATATTCACCGGCGGCGGAAAAGCCTTGCACCATGCGGCACATAAGGAGCAAGAGCGTGGCGGCAAAGCCGATGGTGGCATACCCAGGCAATAGGCCGATGCAGGCGGTCGCCAGCGACATCAGCACGATGGAATAGGTCAACGTGTGGATGCGGCCGTGCTTATCACCAATATGGCCCCAGACGATTCCACCGATGGGGCGCACCAGGAATGACAGCGCGAAGAGCGCGAAGGTCAAAATCAGCGCGCGGCGGCCTTCCATTTCTGGGAAGAAGACACGCGAGATAATCGCGGACATATAGATATAGGCCGCATAATCGAACCACTCAATAAACGTGCCGATGAATGCGGCCTTGATAGCGGAAGCGCGCTGTTCGTGTGAAGTGCCAGGAACGTCCACATCCGTTGGGGCAGATTCGTCACTCGCTGGCGGTGGGGCTATCAGAGGAGCCATGCTCCTCACCTCGTTTCTGTTGAGCTTTTCGCAAAAATGGCGCAGCATAGTCTGCACCCATAGCAACGAGCCTACAGAATTTACTATGGTTTATGTCACTTTTATATGCCTTTATAGCCTCGCCTACAAGCTTTGCTTGCCGATGCCTCCCTTCCCCACCCAACTCACAGCACTTAGCAGCAACCTTTCAGGCAGATTCCATGGTGAGCTCAGCCGCGTGCCCCATACTTAAATCATGCGTTTGAGAGAGCGCATACGAGAGAGATAGAGAGAACCCCTCAGTTTCCAGAGGGCGGTGAAAACCGATACATGGAAACACCCTTGTAGAGAGAGACGCCAGCGGCACTCGGAACCGAAAGGAACCGAGTGCCGCTGGCGTTTTACTGGTTCTGCGTTGTGGGGTGCCGCTACTGCCTGCTGCCTCTGGCCGCCCCACTGCTAGACCACCCGAACTAAGAGGGCTTTTTCCGCGGGATTTCCTTATCGAAATCAATAAGGCGTCCCAGCGCCCAATCGCGGTCCGTCAGCAGCCGGGCAAATACCATCCCAGCACCGATGGCGCCTACCACCATCAAGCCCGTGGCTACATTCGCCACCGCCTGATCCATCTGGCCATCATTGAGGTAGTAGACCGCGCGGAACATCGTCACCCCAGGGATCATGATGACGGCGGCCGGCACGGTGGTGGTAATGCGCGGCAACCGCGCCTTTTGCGAGGCCACCGCGCCCAAGAGCCCGATAATGAGCCCGCCGATAAACGCTGCAAAGTAGATGGTCGTGCCCAGCTCAAGGAGGCCAAGGCGCACCGCGTTGGCCACGGTTCCCACACTTGCAGCCACCAGCACCATGCGGCGCGAGGAATTAAAGAGGAAGGCAAAGCCCGCGATGCCGAAGAAACTGGCAACAAACGCCAGCAGGTACCACCGCGTATCCGGGGCGGGAACCGGCGGATCTGGGCTGAGATCCGTTAGCCAACTGACCATGGAGACGGTAAACGTAGCGGTAAAGATGACCGTGAACGCATAGCCCAGCCTGGCGATGCCCGCATCAAAATCAAAGCGCGCAATATCGATCAGCGCTGAAAAGAGCGGGAACCCCGGGATCAAAAAGAGTACCGCTGCGACATAGCCTGAGGACAGCTCGCTCGGCTCCACCACCCCAGCAAATCCGAGGAGCTCAATGAGGATAAAGAAGGTGATGCTGGCTGCCGCGCCACCAGCGATGATCCCGCCAATTTGGTGCACGTGCTGGTGAAGCACCTCATAGCGTACAAATTGCCCCACGAATGCCGCCAGCGCCACGAGCCCTACCGCTTGCACTGGGAAGAAATTCAGGTAAGCGAACGCCGCGCACGCGACCGCGGCCGCCGTGGATAGGACCCACACGCTCCAGCGCTTTTTCACATCGCTTTCTATGGAATCGAGCATCCCCGCAAGCTCTTCCGCGGTAATGCCGGAATACAAGTGGTTATGGGTGAGGTCCTCCAATGCCTCAATGCGGGAAGCATCAACGGCCGGCGAATGCGTGCGCGCAATCACCGTGCGAAAGGAATCGCCCCGGTGAAAAGTACAGGTAATCTGCGTCAGGCCCACGTTTGCGTCCAAATAATCAAATCCCAGTGCCCGGGCGCTGCGCTTCATACCGCGCAGGACGCGATAGCCCGATGTGCCCGCCCCCATCAGCATCATTCCGACGCGCAAGACGACGTCAGCTTCCACGCCCATCTGCCGGTGAAAATTCGGATCATACTGCGACGACAAATCTTCCACCTCTACCTCGCGGGAAAGCTGCGATCCAGGCCACTTCTCGGCGGCCATTGCCCCAGCTTCCACCCACATTTTGGCTGTTTCTTCTACCTCCCAGACTAGCGCACCGTGCGCCTCCCTCGCGGCCTTCTTACCCTCCACTAACTTCCAGGAAAATTTCAGCTTTCTTCAATGCCCATAACAGGGTCTAGCGCCATACTTTTCTTAGCGTTCGAGAGAGCGCAAGAGAGATAGAGAGAACCAGCTCCAGCGCCCTGCGGCCCTTCACTGAGGCCCGGGCGCTGGAGTTGTTTTCAATAGAGTTCGCAATAGCCCCCTAGCCTTTACGGACTCGACGTTTTAAATTCATCAAAAGTTTCCATTATGTGAAACACCCCGTAATCTACGCGGTTTACGTTGGCTGGGTGACTCTCAGGGATGACCACGCCGACGCTAAGAACGGCATCGCGACTGCCACGGCCACCGGCCCGAGCAACGATAATTCATCGGAGCTCGTGCGAAAGGCTACAAAGAGCCGACATAAGGAATGGTTGCTGGCTGCCGCGCTTTTGGCGCCCAACCTCATCTTGCTGGCCATTTTTACCTACCGGCCACTACTGGATAATATTCGGCTTTCCTTTTTTAACTGGAATATTTCTAGTTCAAGCTCCACTTTTGTTGGTTTTGATAATTACGTGGAGTGGTTCACGCGCGACGATACAAAGACGATCGTCTTTAATACCGTCATTTTCACCTTTTTCACGGTCATCGGCTCCATGGTTATTGGGCTCGCGCTTGCGCTACTTCTCAATCAAAAGATCAGAGGCCGCAACTTCGCACGCTCGGTGGTCTTCGCGCCCTACGCCATCTCCGGTGCCGCAATCGGTATCGCCTTCCAGTTCGTATTCGACCCCAACTTTGGGTTGATTCAAGAAATCCTCGGATGGTTTGGCATTAGTTCTCCAAACTTTTATGCCGTGCCTGGCTGGGCGTTGTTCATGGTGACATTTACATTCGTGTGGAAGAACTTGGGTTATACGTTTGTCATCTACTTGGCTGCCCTACAGGGCCTAGATAAGGAATTAGACGAAGCTGCCGCCATTGATGGAACAGGCCGTTGGCGCAAATTCTGGCGCGTGACAATGCCGCAACTGCGCAATACCACCTTCTTCCTTTCCATTACGGTACTGCTCAACTCTGTGCAGGTCTTCGACATCATCAACGTCATGACCCGGGGCGGCCCTCAAGGAAACGGCACCCAGACCCTGGTTTTTCAGATTTATAACGAAACCTTTGTCAACTTCCGTGCTGGTTACGGCGCCACTGCTGCGACAATCCTATTCCTCATCCTGCTCGTCGTTACGTTGATTCAGGTCCGCATCATGGATAAGCGAGGTTAACCCACCCTATGGCTGATTCAAATCTTCACATGATCACAGACTCTTCCCCTGTAGCAAGGCGTGCCAAACTCATCGGTGGGTACGTAGGAATTATCCTCGTCCTCCTACTCGTGGGACTGCCGTTGTTCTGGATCTTAATGACCTCATTCAAGGCCAGAGGTGATATTTACACCGACCCAGTTAACTGGCTACCGCCGACGTGGGAAACCAAAAATTACGCAGATGCCACAACGCGCGTCCCTTTCTGGACCTACCTGCGTAACTCAGTCTTCATTACCGCGGTGCTATCCGCTATAAAGATTGTGCTTGGTGTCGTCTCCGCCTACGCGTTATCTATCCTTCGCTTCCCAGGACGCAATCTAGTGTTCATCGTGGTGATTTCTTCCCTGATGGTCCCCGCAGAAATCACGGTGATTTCCAACTACGCCTTGGTCAATTCCTTGGGCTGGCGTAATACCTTTGTAGGCATCATCGTCCCGCTGGCTGGTGTTGCATTCGGCACCTTCCTCATGCGCAATCACTTCCTGTCCTTGCCTTATGAGCTTGTGGAAGCTGCTCGCATGGACGGCGCCGGCCCCATTCGCTTGCTCACCAAGGTGCTTCTTCCCGTTTCTTGGCCAACATTGACAGCTTTTTCCGTGATCACCCTAGTAAACGAATGGAATACCTACTTGTGGCCATTCCTGATGGCGGATACAGAACGGGTTGCTCCCCTGCAGATGGGTCTGACCATGCTGCAAAACAACGATGGCGTTACTAACTGGGGACCAGTAATGGCCGCAACCGTTCTAACCATTCTCCCGATGGTCGTCATTTTCCTTGGCCTGCAGAAATACATGATTCAAGGTCTCACCACTGGCGCCGTAAAAGGTTAGAAGGCTTCTATCCTTATCACGCTCGCCGTTGTCGCCCTATTCTTCTCAATCTGACTTCAATTTAAGGAGATACCCATGCTTCGCCGTAAGTTTCTCGCGCTAGCCTCCACTGCTTCTACCGCTTCATTTCTTGCCGCTTGTGCTGGCACCTCATCTACCAGTTCCCAGGGCAGTAGCGACGGTGGCGATGGTGGCGAGGTCACGGAATTGACGTGGTGGTCCAACCACCCGGCTTCCTCAAAGGACATCGAAAAGGAAATCATCTCTCGCTTCGAGAAGGAAAACCCTGACATCAAGGTCACCCTTGTTGACGCTGGAAAGAACTACGAAGAGGCAGCGCAAAAGTTTAATGCTGCACTTACCGGCTCTGATCTTCCAGACATCGTGGTTCTGTCTGATGTGTGGTGGTACAACTTCGCTATCAATGGGCAGATTGCCAATGTTGATGATCTAGCCAAAGAAGCCGATATTGACCTCTCGACCTATGTCCAGCCGCTCTATGAGGACTATAACTACGACGGCGGCCACTTCGCGCTTCCCTTTGCCCGGTCAACTCCCCTGTTCTACTACAACAAGGACGCATGGAAGAAGGCTGGCTTGCCAGACCGTGGACCGGAGTCTTGGGACGAAATGGATGAGTGGTCTAAAAAGCTCGCCAGCGCGGATTCTAAGATGAAGCCCTTTGGCTGGGGCGATGCAGTCGGCTACTTGGGATGGATTTTCCAAGGCCCCTTGTGGTCTAAGGGCGGTGCCTACTCCGATGAATGGGATTTGAAGTTCACTGATGACAAAACCATCGAAGCTGTGGAATGGCTCAAGGATGTTACCGATAGCAAGAATGGCTACTCCTACATGGGCAATGACATGGCTATGGAATTCGGCACCGGACGCGCTGCAGCCACTGTCCTATCCACAGGCGATCTCGCAGGTATCTCTGATACCGCTGACTTCGAGTTAGGAACCGCATTCCTTCCCAATCCAAAGGGAGACGGCGCTTGCCCCACCGGAGGTGCAGGCCTCGCCATTCCTTCCGGTATTAGCAAGAACCGCCAGGTGGCAGCCATCAAGCTGATTGATTTCATCACGAACGAGGAAAACACCTCGTATTGGTCCCAAAATGTGGGTTATATGCCAGTCCGCTCTTCTGCTGCCGACAACGAGGATCAGAAGAAATTCATGGAAGAGAACCCGAATTTCGAGACTGCTATCAAGCAGCTTCCAGAAACTCGCCCACAGGACAACGCCCGTGTATTCCTCCCTGGTGCAGATCAGGAGATTGGTGGTGCCTTTGAGAAGATCGTCACCAACCGCGACGATGTCACCAAGGTGCTTACGGATCTAGAAAAGACTCTGCAATCCATTTATGACAACCAGGTAAAGCCCGTCATTAACGGCTAATCTTGCCAATTTTCCTTAGTATCTGAAAGGTAACACCATGGCTACTGTCACATTTGATGGTGCAAGCCGCATCTATTCCAAAGACGCGGAGCGCCCCGCAGTTGACCGTCTTAATCTAGATATTTCCGATGGCGAGTTTTTGGTCCTCGTCGGGCCTTCTGGCTGCGGAAAATCCACCAGCCTACGAATGCTCGCTGGCCTTGAGCCGACAGACCGAGGTTCCATTCGGATCGGCGGAAAAGACGTCACTGGAGTCAGCCCATCAGATCGTGACGTAGCCATGGTCTTTCAAAACTACGCCCTGTACCCGAATATGTCGGTCGCACAAAATATGTCTTTCGCCTTGGAAAACCGGAAAGTACCCAAGGACCAGATTAAGACACGGGTACAAGAAGCCGCCAAAATTTTGCAGATGGAGGATTTGCTTGACCGGAAGCCCGCGAATCTGTCAGGCGGCCAGCGCCAGCGCGTAGCGATGGGCCGCGCCATCGTGCGCGAACCAGCTGTATTCTGCATGGACGAACCATTGTCCAACTTGGATGCAAAACTGCGCGTATCCACCCGCGCGCAGATTTCGAATTTGCAACGCCGCCTTGGCACTACCACGGTGTACGTGACCCACGACCAAACCGAAGCAATGACCATGGGTGACCGCGTCGCGGTGCTTAATGCAGGTGTCCTACAACAAGTAGATACCACTCGTGAAATCTACGACCGCCCCCAGAACGTCTTCGTTGCTGGGTTCATCGGCTCCCCTGCCATGAATATCTACGACCTCGCACACACCTCTAGCCGGCTCACCCTGGGGTCGACTCGCATCAACTTGGCGAATTACGACTTCGATGGTGGGAAATCCGTTACCGTTGGCGTTCGCCCCGAAGATTGGGTGCACACAGAGGAAGGTGCGGAATTCACCGTTAAACACGTTGAAGAACTAGGCAATCAAACCTACCTCTATGGTGACTTAGCGGACTCCGGCGAAGATCTGCAGTCGACGACCCGAATGGGCGGACAAACTGGCATGTTGGTAAGCGCTCGCTGTGATTACGCAATTGGTGATACTTTCCACGTCTCTCCCGATCCTGACCGTGTCCACCTATTTAGCTCTACTACTGGTGAGCGTCTAAATTAGAGTCGACAAAGCGAAGTTAACAATGTAAATTTCTACTTTGGCCGGTGTAGTAAAAATTGATTATTACTCGCTTGCCTGAGGCATCCACGCAATTCTTTTCCGCGGATATTGCTAAGGCAAACTGCACTCCACGAACGATAAGCCAATCGAAAGGTCACTAACTGCCGATGCGCTCTCTGAAGAAGCTATCTGTCACCGCCCTTGCCACCACCGCCATACTCGGTACTATCGCCGCGCCGGCCGCGAACGCAAAGAGCGACCCAGTACGTTCCATCATCGATCCTGGAACCTGCAAGGCCATCACCAAACTGGCTAACGAAGGGAAACCGGTCCCAGATCCTTCCATCCTCCACGATGAGGACTCTGTAAAACCTTATTTCAGCGATGGCGTACTGAAGTACAAAGTGGCGGATAACTTCCCCTACCGCAAGCAGCTAGACGCCGCCGTTGCCGAGTGGAACGAGGCTCTCGAGGGGAAGGCTTCCCTTAAGGAAGTAAAGCCTTCCGAAGCTGATGATGACACCATTTCCATCATCTACAATCCAGATCCTCGCGGCTACGTCCAAGGCTCGGCTTACCCGGATCACAAATTAGTCTCCATCAAGATGCCCAATGCTACTTACCCTGAGGCTCTCCAAGGCACCATCGCTCACGAGCTAGGCCACATGATGGGCGCGGGACACTCCTGCGCCGGCGCACTTATGGCAGGTTCCAACCAGAACCCGATCTCCTATCACGTAACGCCGCTTGATGCGGCCGCCATTATCCAAGGCCAGTTCGACTAAGCTCGCCTCTGCTCCCCCTTGGTTCTCAACGAGAATCAGGGGATTTTTATATGCCCAGTTTCGGGGCGGTAGATAAGCCGCGTTGGTGAATGTGGGCATCGGCTAGCAGAGCTACTGCTAACGTTGCCCATATTCAAAGGTTTGCACAAGAAAAGGAGCCTTTTCTATGGAGACGTGGGAACCCACATTGTCCACTGGTCCGCTGCTGGGGATTGCGGTCGCTGCGGTCGCTGTGATTTTGGTACTGGTCATATATTTCAAGCTCCACGCTTTTCTCACTCTGCTGGTGGTCTCCGCGCTGACAGCACTTGCATCTGGCATACCACTGGAAGGCATCGTCCCTACGATGACGGAAAGTTTCAGCTCCACCCTTGGCTCGGTGGCGCTTCTGGTGGGCCTCGGCGCCATGATCGGCCGGCTCGTGGAGGCTTCCGGCGGTGCCCAGTCGCTTGCCGACGCCATGGTTCGCCGCTTCGGCGAAAATAAAGCACCCCTTGCACTCGGCATCGCCTCGCTGATTATGGGCTTTCCAATCTTCTTCGATGCTGGGCTTATCGTGATGCTTCCGGTTATCTTTGCCGTCGCCCGCCGCTTGAATGGCCCGGTCCTTGCCTTTGGCCTGCCGGCCGCCGGCGCATTCTCTGTCATGCATGTCTACATGCCACCGCACCCCGGTCCTGTCGCCGCCAGTGAATTCTACGGCGCCGACCTCGGCTTGGTGCTGCTCGTCGGCCTGTTACTGGCTCTGCCTACCTGGTATATCTCCGGCTACCGCTTCGGCCTTTTTGCTGGAAAGAAGTTCCCTTTCAAGGTCACTGACGCCATCGCCGGGCCCATCGTTAATGAAGAAGAACAACCCTTAAAACCTGCCTCCGCCACCACAGTAATTTCCATTTTGCTCATCCCGATGGTGCTCATTTTCTTCAATACCGGGCTCAACGCCCTAGCTTCCTACGGCACCATCGACGCCGATGCCACGTGGGTCAGGTTCTTCGTCATGCTCGGCCAAACTCCAATCGCATTGCTGATTACGGTGCTTATCGCACTGGTAGTCCTCGGTCTGCGCCGCGGCGTGGAAAAGACGGCGCTGGAAAAGCTCGTTGACTCCTCGCTTGGCCCTATCTGTTCCGTCGTGCTCATCACCGGCGCGGGCGGCATGTTCGGCGGCGTGCTCCGCACTTCCGGCATTGGCGATGCGCTTGCCGATTCCCTCTCCGGCCTCGGCATCCCTGTCATCCTGGCCTGCTATCTCATCGCCGTAGCCCTCCGTTTGGCACAAGGTTCAGCCACCGTAGCCCTCACCACGGCCGCTGCCCTCATGGTCCCCGCCGTGGAAGCTGGCGGTTTCAACGAGCTCCAACTCGCACTCATCGTTGTGGCCACAGCCGCCGGTTCGGTCTTCGGCTCCCACGTCAACGATTCCGGCTTCTGGCTCGTAGGCCGCCTGATGGGCATGGACACGATGACAACTCTGAAGACGTGGACCGTTAATCAGATGCTCATCTCCGTCATCGGCTTCGCACTCGTGCTCGTCCTCTACGGTGCGGCTGCAGTCTTTTAGGAGCCAGCCTTTATCCAGGCAGTAGCGTCTTTAGCAATCTCTTCTACTGGCCGCGTCACATCGAAGACGCGGCCAGTTTCATCTTCTTCCAGTGGCTCCAAGGTATCGAATTGCGATTGCAACAACGACGCTGGCATGAAGTGTCCCGGCCGGTGTTGCATCCGCTCATACAACACATCAAAGTCACCGTGTACATGCACAAACGCCACGCCAGGGCAGTACTCCCGAATCAGGTCCCGGTATTTTCGCTTCAGCGCGCTACACCCCACCATCGCGCCTTCTGGTCTTTCCGCTAGCCACTGACCGATCTGCCTCAGCCACGGCTCGCGGTCCTCATCATTCAGCGGCGCCCCAGCGGCCATCTTGTCGATATTCGCCTGCGGATGCATATCATCGCCGTCGCGGTACTCTAGCCCAACCAGCGGCGACAGGGCCTCCCCCACCGTTGTCTTGCCAGAGCCAGAGACTCCCATGACGACGACATGACGGAATTTGTTCTGGTTCATGGTGGCTCCTTGGGTTGGGGTTATTCCCATTCATTTTATCCGCATCGAGTTACCAGCCCCGAACTGTGAATTTGCGGATGCAAATCTCGAGGAGGAGCAGCCTCCTAATGAACCGACATCAACCCTGAGCCGGACCCCAACACTGTCACCCGATTCACAGATTCAGAAAGGACAGATACACCACTCCACCGGACTTGACCTAATATAGCCTTGTCCTCCTAATTTCCTTCTCGCGAAAGGTCTCCCATGCGCGGCAGCATCCGCGAAATCTATACGCTTTATGATGGCAATAATCGCCGTCTCCTCATCCCCGTATACCAGCGCAATTACGACTGGCAGCACAAACAATGTGCCCGGCTTTTTGACGATCTCGAGGAAATAATCCTTAGCGACCGAAAGAAACACTTCTTCGGCGCGGTAGTCGGGAAGAACCAAGATTCCTGGAATTGGATTGTCATCGATGGCCAACAGAGGCTTACCACCGTCAGCATCCTCATGCTTGCTTTCGCTCATGCCCTCCGAGATGGCGAAATCCAGAGTGAAGATCCCTCGCTTGCTGAGAAAATTATTTCTGACTACCTGCGAATCGGCCACAACAAGGAGAACCCGCGTTTCAAGCTTAAGCCTGTAAAAGACGATGACAATGCTTATCAGAAACTATTTGGTCCTGAAAGTGAATTCATCAACTCATCGAATGTAACGTCTAACTACCGTTTCTTCCGAGAGAAGCTGCGTTCTACCCCTTTAGACGCTGACCAGGTTTGGAAAGCGATCTGCCGCCTCGAAGTAATGCACTTGGATTTGGAGGAATACGACGAGCCCCAGCGCATCTTCGAAAGCTTAAACTCCACCGGTTTGGAACTTAAAGAAGCTGACAAAATTCGCAACTTTGTCCTCATGGGCTTGGACTCTACGCAACAGGAAAGGTTATATAACGAACGCTGGAATCCGATTGAAGACAACTGCAACTTTCAGACCGACTCTTTCATTCGCTGGTATCTCACTACGTACACCACCAAGACCCCACGCGAACAAGACGTTTATGAGGCATTCAAATCTTTCGCTTCCAAGCGCAAGACGAATATGCCAGAGCTCTTGGATGATTTATACGCCTATTCCAAGTATTTCCGTGAAATACGCGAATCCGATACCGGTTATCCTGAAATAGACACGCAGCTAAAGCGCATGAACGAATTTATGGGCGCTGTGGTTCTACCATTCCTTATGCCGCTTCTTCGCGATGTCCACGAATCCAAGACGACGCCTGAGGACTTCCTCGAAGTGTTGCTCACCATCGAGTCCTATATCGTCCGCCGATTTGTCACCGGCATCGCTACCAACTCACTCAATAAAATCTTCGCGACTATGTACGCGGAGGTCAGTAAGCTTCACTCAGACGGCACCCCATTCGCCCCAATCGTCATCTATCAGATCAACAGGCGTTCAGGCAGCGGTCGTTTCCCCACCGATGCTGAGTTCAAGGAAGCCTTTGCCACCAAAGACTTCTACAACATTCGGGCATACTGGCGGCAGTACCTTTTCAATTGCCTGGAAAACGGTGATTCAAAGGATATTCGCGATGTCTCCAAGGCGCTTGCTGAAAATAGGATTTCCATCGAGCACATCATGCCCCAGACCCTTACTGATGCTTGGCGCCAGGAGCTCGGTGACAGGGCCGAAGAAATTCACGAGTCATGGTTAAACCGAATTGGCAATCTCACGGTCACCGGCTACAACTCTTCCTACTCGAATTCTCCATTTACCATCAAGAAAACCATGGAGAACGGCTTCGACAGCTCGCCGTATCGCCTCAATGAGCTCCTGCGGGAATCCGATCGCTGGTCCTTACCCCAGATTGAAAAGAGAAACGAGGTCCTTACCGATAAAGCATTAGATTTCTGGGAAACTAAGTCAACCAACTTCGCACCGCCAGAGGCAGTACTCCCAAAGGAGCCGATGGGTGAAAGCGAAGAATTCAGTGGTCGAAAAATTAGCGGATTTGAATTCGGCGACTTTAGAAAGACCACTAAATCGTGGGCTGACATGGTCGAAGCAGTACTGAAGTATTTACTTCACGAGCACCGGACTGAAATTCTTTCTTTCGCAGAATCTTCGAAATTCCTTCGGTCTAAAAAGCCTACCACCGAAAAAACTGGGTCTTTCCGAAAGATTGAGGAAGGCCTTTATGTTCAGGTTGGCAACAACACTTCTGCCAAAATCTGGTTCCTTCGAAGCCTTTTCGAATATCTCGACTTAGATCCAGAAGATCTTGTATTCACCTTCCCTGTATCCAAAACAGGTCGGACAGATGACACAGGAGACCAAGATAGCAGCGACACTTCAGGCAAGTATGCAGAGCTCACTAAGTTCTATGATCAACTGGTTGAAGCACAAGAGCTAAAGGGTACGCCCCAGAGTACCGAGTCACTTCGCAGTGAGTTCATTAAGGACTTTGAATACTTTAGTGTCACAGACCCCCAAGCATTATTTGGCGGTAAAGAGCTCGCGGAATTCATTTCGTCCACCGCGATCCCTGAAATGAGCGACGACCAAGTCCTAGCTGTACTCACTCAGCACATCAAAGTGTCTCAAATGCTTGGTGGAAGTTATCTCCACCAAGAAATAATTAACGGCTCAATCGCTGAGCTAATTCACCGATTGAGCGAGTTTTCATAAAACCCATGAGGACTTTTACAGAGCCCCAAACAGCCGTGATATGCCCTGCAATTAGCAATACAGCGGCTGTAACAGGGCTAATGGCTCACTTTTAGGCCAGGTTCTTTAACGCGTCAGTAACCAAGCGCCAGAACCCCGCGTGATCCAACTTGGTAGCGACTTGGGTATGGCAGCTGTCATCGGCGGGTTCACGTAAGTCAGTCACGGTCATGCCGGTGGTAAGTGCGCCGGCAAGCTCGACATGGACGGGCGCTTTGCGGGTTTGTACGATGCTCGGATCGATGAGGTAAGCCACCGTACACGGATCGTGCACCGGGGGATCCGTAAAGCCTTGGTTTTGCTGATACGCCTCGCGGAAGAAACCGAAGAGTCCGACAACAAAGTCCGAGACGGGTGTATTCAACGCCTTAATTGCAGCTTCGACCTCGGCTGTTGCTAGTGCTTGGTGGGTAAGGTCGAGCCCGACCATGGTGACCAGCCACGGCTCTTCGAAGACGATATGTGCTGCCTCAGGATCGATCTTGATATTGAATTCGGCGACTGGGGACCAATTGCCCTCGTGGTAGCCGCCGCCCATGAGCACGACCTCTTTGACGCGCTCGACGATGCGCGGTTCTTTACGCGCCGCCATAGCGATATTGGTCAACGGCCCCGTTGGGACCAAGGTAATGGTGCCGGGTTCGTGGGACATGACGGTGTCGATGATGAAGTCGATGGCGTGGGCATCGGCAAGCGCGGTGCTGGGCTCCGGAAGATCGACGCCGTTGACGTCCATGCCGGTGGAGCCGTGGATCGCCTCAGCGACTTCTACGGGGCGCACGAGCGGGCGATCGCAACCGGCGTAGACAGGAATCTCTGGGTGGCCGGCAATTTCCTTGACCACGAGGGCATTGCGGGCAACCTTGTCCAAGGTCTGGTTGCCGCCGACAGTGGTAATGCCCAGCAGATCGATGTTGGGGTTTCCCATGGCCAAGAGCAGGGCTACCGCATCATCGTGGCCAGGGTCGCAATCCAGAATAATTTTTCGCGTCATGTCTCGAGCCTACTTTTGGTCGGTGAAGACCGCCACGGTTTCATCGTGTGGCACAGCTTCATTTCCTCCGTGCTCACCAGCTGTACCCTGGAAAGCAGCAAGTCACCCCGCAAACGGTATGAACCGTCGTGGAAAGGAATTCGCCCCACCATGTCGACAGTTTCTGACCGCCTGACTCACGCGCAGCAGGAGTTTAACGCGGTAATTTCCACCATCCCTTTTGATGAGGACACCGTGGATACTGCCCCTACGCTGCACGGATTACCCGTTGCCTTTAAAGACATCGTGGATATCGCCGGAGTGCCAACGACCTGTGGCACCAACGTTGATACGGGACCGGCTCCAACGCAGAATGCCACGGTGGCACAGCGGCTAATGGATGCCGGCGCGATTCCCGTGGCCAAGGCCAACCTCCAGGAATTTTCCTATGGCATCTTGGGCGATGCCTCCGCGTATGGCCGCGTCATCAATCCGCGTGATCCGCAGGTCTGCGGCGGCGGATCCAGCTCTGGGTCGGCGGCGCTGGTTGCGTGCGGAGCGCTCGATCTCACGGTGGGTTCCGATAGCGCAGGTTCTGTGCGTGTCCCGGCCGCCAGCCAAGGCGTGCTGGGATTTAAGCCAACCACCGGCACGATCCCGCTCGATGGGGTCTTCCCCTTCGCGCCAAGCTTCGATTGCATCGGATTCTTCGCCAGCTCCATCGACCTCATCGAGCAGGCCCTGCTAGCAACGGCGGATAAGACACCGGAGCCGGCCGAGAATGTATCCACCATCGATGTCTCTGCGCTGAATACCAAAGGTGAGCGCTTTGCTGGTCTGCTGTCTGCGCTGCAGGATTCCACGTTCACCGCCGTAGAAGACCTCGATTACTCCCAGCTCGAATCCACCATTGCTGCCACCGCGAAGCTCTACGCGCCGATGCGCCTCAAGGAGGCCTACGCCGTCCACCAGCCCTACCTCGATCAGCGGGATAAGTACCAGGGCGTCATCTTGGAGCGCGTCCTGGGCGGGCAGGATATTACTCAGGCAGAATACGACGCTGCAGCGCAGCAGGTACAACAACTGCGTACGGAAGCACTAACGCTTGTCGATGCCTCCCCCATCATCCTCGCCCCCACCCTCGACGCCGGTCCCATCAGGTGGGACGACATCACTGCAGAAAATACTGCGGATTCTGCTGGCAGCCTGCGCCGCTGGACCGAGCCATTCAATGTCTTGGGCTGGCCGGCGATCACTATCCCGCTGCGCACGAGGGAAACCACGGGGGTGGGTGATGCGGTGCAGGTCATCGGCAAGCCGGGCCAAGACCTCACCGTTTTGCGCGTCGCCCGCGAGATTCAGGCGCTGCTTTAGGCACAGTACAATTCTTCGTGCATCCGCCTGCTCACGGCGTTGGTAAGGTGATGGTTATGAGCACTCCAGCACAGCTTGCCGCGCGGTTGCGCGCCGAGGCCGATGACGGGTCCTTGGAGTCATTCTGCTTGGATACCGGCATTGACCTGCTGGTTCTTTTTGGCAGCGCGCACGTCAATGCCGCCAATGCGAATGATGTTGACCTTGCCTATTCGATCGATTTCTCGCGTGCGAAAGCTGACCGGCCGAACGTGCTCGACGTTGCCACGGCGTTTTACTCCCGCTATGGCGACGGCATCGATCTCATGTGCCTGGATACTGCGGACACGGTGGCGCAGCATGAAGCTCTGCAAAAGTGCGACCTCTTGGTCGATCCATCCAATACCAAATATGGAACGCTGCAAATGATGGCGGCACGGGAGTACATCAATACGGCGTACCGCCGCGAGTTCGAGCTCAGGAGCTTAATGTCATGAGTCCACGGGATTTTCAATCAGACACTATCCGCAAAAGGCTTGTCTCCCTCCAGCGCATACTTGGAGAACTTGAAAAATACCGGGATTCAGACGTGGAAGAACTGCGCTCTGACCTTTCACAAATGTATGCCGTGTTTTTCATGCTGCAGCAAGTAATCGATCTTGCCACGGATATTAACCAACACATTGCGGCAACGACCTTAAACGTTGCGGACTCTAATAGCCGTCGCGGTTTCGAAGATCTCATTCGCGCGGGCGTTTTGCCCTCCGACCTGGAGCAAGATTTCTATAAGAGTGCGGCTTTGCGCAATGTCATTACTCACCAATACGTTGAAGTGGATTTGGGAATCGTCTCCAATTCAATCCCGCGAGTATTAGATGTATATACGCAATATGTTAAATCGATTTCGCGCTGGCTAGCCTCCCGCTAGCACCGTCTTTTCTTGCGTGTGCGGGCGCCAATACGCCGCTTCTACTGCGTTAAGTTCCTTGAAATGCGAGGACGTCAGCTCATCCATCGCGGTTAAATAGCCACCCACATCCTCGCGCGGTAAGCGCAGGCCCATGGTCAGGTGCGGCGTCCAGCGCGGACCGCGGCCCTCAGGATTGGCGGCGCTAATCTTCCGCGCTGCCATTTCGAGTTCATCGCTGGTCTCTAATAAGCATGCCACGGTCCGTTTCCTCTTCGTGCCGAAGATGACGTTTCCCACGCGCCGAAACGTCGCCGGAATGACCGGCGGTAAAAGCTCCGCGGCAAGCTCTACAACGTGGGGCTCCATCTCCTGCGCGAAAGTCACCGTAATATGCGGGCGCTGATTTTGTACGGGGAATCCGCGCTCGGCAAGACCTGCAAAGATCTCCCGAATCTGCTCTTCCTGCTTTTTCGGCAGGTAGAGCAGGATATTATCCGGCGATGCTGTACTCACGATGCGGCTTTCTTCGGTTCAAGTGGGCACGATTCATTCGTGTGCCCAAGATGCGGGCGGTTTCGGTTCTGTTTCTAGGGTACCGCCGGTCAACAATCGTTCGATCTCCGCGATGCTATAGGTCCCATGCTCATTTTGAGCAAAGTCGCCCCTCAAAAATCGCATCGCGCCTTCAATTGACGCAGAGGAGGATGCGCATAGGAGGTTGCGCATAAGACCCTGCACAGAAGAGGTTGTACATCGGGCACTGCGCATTGGCTCCCGCGCATAGGCCCCCATACAGCGGACTCTGCGCAAAGAACCTCCCCTTTTCCTTGTGCTCGTTTACACGGGTGCCTTTAATAAGAGTATGAGCACATCAGATTCTTCGCCTTTCATTCTCGCCATCACGGCGTGCCCAACGGGTATCGCCCATACCTATATGGCCGCCGAGAACTTGGAGGCCGCCGCCAAAAAGCTGGGCTACCGCATCAAGATTGAAACGCACGGTTCCATCGGCGTGGAGGGCAACTTCAGTACACAAGACATCGAGGAAGCCGATTCGATTGTTATCGGTGCCGATACGACCATCGCGAAGGACCGATTCCACGGCAAGCGCTTGGTGGCAACCGGTGTGGACGAGGCCATCAAGCACCCAGAGCGGCTGTTAACCAAGTCCTTGGAGGCAGCAGCGTGGAAGGGTGAGGATAACGGGGCATCGGAAAGCGAGGCGGAGGACGCTGCGGGAGATGCTGGGCTGCGCGGTATTGGGCAGACCATGTACAAGGCGCTGATGAATGGCGTTTCCCACATGATTCCCTTCGTGGTTACCGGCGGATTGCTCATCGCCGTGGCGCTGTCCTTGGGCGGCACGCCCACGCCGGAGGGGCTGTCGATTCCTGAAGATAGCTTCTGGAATACGCTCAATGAACTTGGTGGCCTGGCATTTTCGCTGATGGTGCCGGTCTTGTCTGGTTACATTGCCGTTGGCATCGCGGATAGGCCGGGGTTAGCGCCAGGGCTTATCACCGGGCTCATCGCCACGACCGGTTCGCTGTACGGGTCCGAGGCCGGAGCCGGATTCTTGGGAGGTATCGTCACCGGTATCCTCTCCGGCTACGTGGCCCTTGCAATCAAGAAGATTCCGGTGCACAAATTCATCGCGCCGATTTGGCCGATTATCGTCATCCCGATTTTCACCACGCTGATAGTGGGCTTGGCCTTCATCTATTTCATCGGCGCGCCGATTGCCAGCGCCTTCGAGGCCATGACCGAATACCTCGGTGGGCTGCAGGGCTCGTCTGCGATTGTGCTGGGTCTTATCATTGGTGCGATGATCGCCTTCGATATGGGCGGGCCCTTCAATAAGACAGCCTTCCTGTTTGGCGGCGGCATGATCGCCGCGGGGAATGCAGCCCCGATGGGTATGGCCGCCGCCGCGATTGCGGTTCCGCCGCTCGCAGTGGGCGTGTCCACCCTCCTGCGCCGCGGTTGGTTCAATAAGGCGGAAAAGGATTCCGGTATCGCCGCGCTATTCATGGGATTTTTCGGCATCACCGAAGGCGCCATTCCCCTAGCGGCGGCGCGTCCCCTGCAGGTCATCCCGGCCAACGTCGCCGGTGGTGCCGTCGCCGGTGCGATGGCGGGCGCGTTCGGGGTCCAAGATCATGTCATGCACGGTGGCCCCATCGTCGCCGTCCTCGGCGCGGTGGATCAAGTGGCGTGGTTCTTCCTGTCCATGCTCTGCGGCGTTGCCGTGTGTGCCGCGCTCATGCTCCTGCTCATTCGCCTGACACAGCGCTCCCCGGAAACAGACAAGGAAACGGAGTCACCCGCAGTGCTCCCTCTTCTCGGTACCTCTACTATCAGCCTCGATGAACCGCTCGGTTCCGATCCGAAGGACGTCATCAAGTCGCTCGTTTCCCTCGCCGCCGCCGATGGCCGCATTAACGACGCCGCCGCGGTTGCCGATGCCGCCCTGAACCGCGAGGCCCAACACTCCACCGGCGTGGGCCACGGCGTGGCCATCCCGCACGCTCGTTCCGCCGGAGTTTCCGCACCAACTCTGGCCTTCGCCCGGCTTCCCGAGGGCGGTATCACCTGGGCAAGCGGCGAAGAGCCCACGACTTTAGCGTTCCTTATCGCCGTTCCCGATGACGCCGGAAAACAGCACTTAAAGCTGCTGTCCACCCTCGCCCGCGCCATCATGAAGGAGGATTTCCGCGCCCAGCTGCACGAGGCCAGCTCCTGTGAAGAAGCAGAAGGGATCATCTCCTCTGTCCTCCAGGTCGAACCCCAAGCCGCCGTGGAGTCTTAGTTTTCTTCCTTGCCCACGGCCGCTCCTGAGAGGAGCTGTTCTATCGACACCACTCCGCCCAAAGAGTAACCGCCTTCACAAATGGCAGTGGCACGGGTTACACTTGGAACCACACTTATTGTTCAACAATTAAGGATGGTGTTGAATGGCTTCGCTCCACATTGATCTCAACGCGGACTTGGGTGAAACCACCGCCGGCAACCCGGTAGCCGATGATGCCGCGATGCTGGAGATGGTCTCCTCCGCCAATGTCGCCACCGGCTTCCACGCCGGTGATCCGCACTCCATTGCCCAGACCCTGAAGGCTGCGGCGCGTGCGGGAGTCACGGTCGGAGCACACGTGGGCTATAACGATCCGGCCGGCTTTGGCCGCCGCTTCATCGACTACAATGCAGCGGAGCTCGCGGACGAGGTCACCTACCAAATTGGTGCGCTCGATGCGCTGGCGCGCGCCAATGGCACGCGGGTGTCTTATGTGAAGCCGCACGGCGCGATGTACAACACCATCGTCAAAGACGAAGCACAAGCCAAGGGAGTTATCGCAGGCATCAAGGCCTTCGGTGACCTCCCCGTGATGCTGCTGCCGGGCGGCCTCGCGGTCGATATCGCAGAATCGCAAGGCCTCACCGTCATCCGCGAGGCCTTCGCGGATCGCAACTACAACCCGGATGGCACGCTGGTCTCACGCAAGCAGGACAATGCGGTGATGGGGGATGAAGGGGATGTCGTCAAGCGCGTGCTTGAAGTCGCCCAAACCGGCTCCATTACCGCCATCGATGGCACCACGCTCGATGTGGATGCCCAATCCGTGTGCACCCACGGTGACTCGCCGGGCTCCGTGAAACTGCTGCGCGGTGTGGTCGAGCGCCTCAGCGCGGAAGGAATCGACATTCGGAGCTTTATCTAATGCCGCATATTCACTTCGTTGGCACCCGCGCCCTGCTCATTGATTTGGACGGGCTTGAACAGGTCATGGCGTGGCATGCGGCGCTGTCCGCTAAACCGCTGAAGAATCAGGTGGATTGCATTGCCGCCGCCACCACGTTGCTCATTACCTTTGAGGCGCCTAATTCCGCGCGCGCGGCCGCAGAGTTTCTGGCAGACTTCTCCCCTGCCGCCGCTACCGCGAAGGAAGCGCGCACGGTAGACATCGACGTGCTTTACGATGGCGAAGACGTCGACGCCGCCGCCGAGCTCCTCGGCATGTCGCGCGAGGCCTTGATTGACTGGCATACCTCTGCCGAATGGACCGCCGCCTTTGGTGGTTTTGCCCCCGGTTTTACCTACTGCGCGCCTTCCGATCCGGCCCAGGCCAAGGCCGTGCCACGCCGCTCCGATCCGCGCACGGCCGTTCCGGCTGGCGCCGTGGGCATCGCGGGCGAATTCTCTGCGGTCTACCCGCGCGTTTCGCCAGGCGGCTGGCAGCTGCTCGGTACCACCAATACCCCGATGTGGGATTCGCACGCGAACCCGCCCGCGCTGGTGCAGCCCGGTGACCGCGTGCGCTACCGCGCCGTGGACGAGCTGCCGGACTTGGTGGATCGCAGCGCGGAATCCAAGCGCTCGCCGGCCCGCCTGCCCCGCATGGAGGTCCTCGATGCGGGCCTGCTCACGCTTTATCAAGACCTAGGCCGCCCCGGTGTGGGCGACCTCGGCGTGACCCCGTCCGGTGCCGCCGACCACGCCGCCGCGGCAACCGCGAACGTTGCCGTGGGCAATCCGCGGGGCGCGACGGTGCTAGAAAATATCGGCGGCATCAAGCTGCGCGCGCTTACCGATACCGTCATCTGCGTTACCGGCGCCACCGCCCGCGTCCGCCTGGGTGAGATGCCCGTGCACCTCGCCCGCCCGGTGCTCGTTACCGCCGGCCAGACCGTGACGGTCGGTGCCGCAACCGTGGGCATGCGCAACTACGTAGCCATTCGCGGCGGCATCATCGCCGAATCCGAGCTCGGCTCCTCTGCCACCGATGTCCTCTCCGGCCTCGGCCCCGACCCCGTCACCACTGGCGATGTCATCGGTGTGCTGCCGCGCTCGACCGGCATGACGGATGCACAATTGGTCAACCCCCTGCGCGTATCCGCTGATTCCGCTGGCAAGACGCGCGCGACGCTGCGCTGCGTGCTAGGCCCGCGCGATGACTGGTTTGGCGATAATATCTCCACCTTCCTAGATACCGAATGGGTCGTTTCCTCTGATTCCAACCGCGTTGGCCTGCGGCTTTCCGGGGCTAAAGACAGCGCAGAGACTTCCGATATCACCGTGCAGCGCGTGAAAGACGGCGAGCTCCCCTCTGAGGGAATGGTGGCCGGTTCCATCCAGATCCCGCCGAATGGCAAACCGGTGGTTTTCCTGCGTGACCACGCCGTCACCGGCGGCTACCCCGTCATCGCCACCGTGTTGGAAGAAGATATCGACATCGCCGCGCAGCTCCCGCCCGGCGCGCGCGTGACCTTCCGCCTCGTGACACCCCAAGCTTTAAATACTGGAGAAGAAAATGCAGATTAAAACCGTCCTCATTGCTAACCGCGGCGAAATCGCCGTGCGCATCGCCCGCGTGGCCCGCGACTTGGGCATTAAGTCCGTCGCCATTTATTCCGAGGCCGACGCCGGTGCCCTGCACACCCAGGTTGCCGATGAAGCCTATGCGCTGCCCGGCAATACCGCTGCCGATACCTATATGAATATCCCGGCGCTGCTGGATATCGCCGTGCGCGCCGGTGCGGATGCCATCCACCCGGGTTACGGTTTCCTCTCCGAAAACGCCGACTTTGCCCGCACCGTCACCGATGCCGGCATGATCTGGATCGGCCCCTCGCCGGAATCCATCGAGCTTTTGGGCGATAAGATTGCCGCCCGCCGCGTTGCCGAGGAGGTCGGCGCGCCCCTGGCTCCGGGCACCTCCGATCCCATTGATGATTGGCAGGAGGCCCGCGCCTTTGCCGAGGAGCATGGCCTGCCGATTGCCATCAAGGCCGCTTATGGCGGCGGCGGGCGCGGCCTTAAGGTCGTGGATTCCATGGATGAGATCGAGGGCGCGTTCAACTCCGCCGGGCGCGAGGCCATGGAGGCATTCGGCCGCGCCGAGTGCTACGTGGAGAAGTTCCTTACCCACCCGCGCCACGTAGAAGCGCAGGTCCTGGCGGATACCCACGGCAACGTCCGCGTGCTGGGCACCCGCGATTGCTCCACCCAGCGCCGCTTCCAAAAGCTCATCGAGGAGGCCCCCGCGCCCGCGCTTTCCGATGCCCAGCGCACCGGCATCATCGAAGGTGCCCGCTCCATCTGCTCCCACGTGGGCTATACCGGAGCCGGCACCGTGGAATACATCGTTTCCGAGGATGGCACCATCTCCTTCTTGGAGGTCAATACCCGCGTCCAGGTCGAACACCCCGTGACCGAGGTGGTGACCGGCACCGATATCATCGCCGAGCAATTCCGCATCGCCGCGGGCGAGCCCCTTTCCATCGCTGAGGATCCAGCCTCCACCGGCCACGCCTTCGAGTTCCGCATCAATGCCGAGGACATCCTCAACGGCTTTGCCCCCTGCCCCGGCACCATCGTCTCCTTCGAGCCGCCAACCGGCCCCGGCATCCGCGTCGATTCTGCTGTCCGCTCGGGTTCTATCATTCCGCCGTACTATGACTCGCTCATCGCCAAGCTCATCGTCTGGGGGCCCACGCGCGAGGTAGCCCTCGCCCGTTCGCGGCAGGCGCTGCGCGAGTTCGATGTCTCCGGCGTGCGCACGGTGCTGCCCTTCCACCGCGACATGATGGACGAGCCAGCACTTATTGGCACCGCGTCTTCCGCTGAGGCCGATGCCGGCGCCAGCGACATCGGTGTCTTTACTGACTGGCTCGATCACAACTACCGGCCCTCTGCCGCCAACCAGGTAGACAAGGTCGAGGCAATCTACACCAAGCGCCGGACGGTCGCGGTAGAAATCGACGGCAAGCTCGTCAATATCGGCGTGCCCATGGATTTCCTCGCAGGCGCCGGTGCCGGCGCTGGCGCGGGCGCCGCGGATGGTTCTGGTGCCACCGCTCCCTCGACGGCCGGGGCGCAGTCCACCGACGATAGCGCGGTCACCTCCCCCTTCGAGGCCAACCTCGTGGCCTGGAATGTATCCGATGGCGATAGCGTCTCCGAAGGAGATTCCATCGCCACGGTTGAGGCCATGAAGATGGAATCTGCCATCAAGGCCCCGCGCGGCGGCACCATCAAGATCCTTGCTGAAGAGGGCGACCGCCTGGATTCCGCGACGGTGATTGCGACCATCGACTAGCGCATGCTGCCTGCCGGTGGGCCCGCGCACCTACCTGGGCGCCTGGCCGTGCAAATACTCGCCAAGGTAGGGCAAGAGGAAACGCACGGTTCCATAGCGGCGGCTAGCGATGAGATCGCGTTCTAAAAGCAGCTTGCGGGCCATGGAAATGGCATTGGGAGTCTTGCCCAGGCTCGCGGCGATGGCACCGGTGGGAATATCAGCGCCGTGTTCGGTTTCCAGCTCCGCCATGGCGTTGAGAAAAGCGCGCTGGGCGTCAGGAACATTCTTCAACGCAATCCTGTGCACCTGGTTGCCCATGTGCGCTGGAATCTCGCGCGCAATGGAGGACACGTGACGCTCCTCGATGGCATCCGCCCCATCGAGTACCGCACGGGTCCACGCCAAAGCGCCGACCAGCTGCAATAGGTACGGATAGCCCTGCACCAATGCGGTCGCCTCTTTTAAAGCGTGCTCGCTGAAACCGCGCCCAGCCGCGGTAGCGGTGCTGTGCAGGGTATCGGCTACGGTGGCATCATCAAGCAGCCCCAAATCCAGCCTTTGAGCGCGGCGCAAAAAGGTGGTGCCCTCATGCTCCAAAAGTTCTTCTACCCCAAACGTCAATCCCGCGGCGGCGAAGGCGATATCGTATTCGTCGCGAATGAGATCCTGGATGGCGGTTGCGAGCTGTGCAAGCTCATCCACGGAAGCCGCTTGCACCTCATCGACAGTCAACAGGACACCAGCAAGGCGCGCTGCATGCTGCCCACGCCGCCCACGAGCCCATAGTTAAACGAGCTAATTTCAAATTCGCGCCCGGCCAGCTGCACCGGCGACGCGCCGAAACTGGGGCGAAAAGGATTCTTATCCAGAATCACTATGCCAGAGCTTCCATTTAGATCCTTTAGAACTTTGCCACCTCTTTAGAACTTTTAGATCTTTAAGTCATACGGAATGGCCGTTGACGCCTCACCCATTCAGTAAGGTGAGGGTCATGCTTTCCCAGTCCGTCGCCACCGCTTTGCGCCAAGAGATGTCGGCCGGCAATTTTCAGCCCGGCGAGCAGCTCAGCGAGGTAAAGGTGGCCGAGCAATTCGGTTGCTCCCGCAATACCCTCCGCGAGGCTTTCACCACGCTCGCCGCCGAGCGCCTGGTCGAGCGCATCCCCCACCGCGGCGTCTTCATCGCCACCCCGGATGCCGCCTATATCCGCGATTTATTCGCCGCCCGCGCCGCCATCGAGCCGGCCGCGGCGCGCTGGGGCGCGTTTGCCGATGCCCCCTCGCTTATCTCCCTCGCCTCCTCCGCCTTCGAGTGCGCGAGGCGCGATAAGCACCAGGAAGTCTCCTCCATTAACCAGCGCTTCCACCAAGCCCTGGTGGCAGGGCTGGGTTCCCCCACCTTGGATGAGCAGATGAGCAACCTGCTCGCGCGCATGCGGCTTACCTTTTTATTGGTCATCCCCCGCTACCCACAGCTGCACGCCGAGCACATTCAAGGCAACGTGGATGTGGCCACGCTCATCGCGGATGGAAAACGCGAAGAGGCCACCACACACTTGCGCGATAGCCTCTTAGAAACTTGCGATACCATCTTATCCTTCACGGACTAATTAAGCGGCGGGGTCAATACCTAAGGGATGAGGTACTCCGCATCGCGGGCATTGGTCACCAGCATCTTGCCCGGGGCATGGGAAATAGCCAGATCTGGCTTTGATTCCATCACGATGGCCTGCGGGGTAACCCCACACGCCCAAAAGACGGGCAGGCAACCTTCTGGAATGTCCACCGCATCACCAAAGTCCGGGTGCGCTAAATCCGCAATACCGATAGCCGCCGGATCCCCCACGTGCACCGGAGCGCCATGCACGGACGGATAGCGAGAGGTAATGCGCACCGCATCGGAGACCTGCGATGCCGGAATCGGGCGCATCGATACCACCATCGGTCCGGAGAATACGCCCGCAGGAGTAGTAGGGATATTCGTCCGGTACATCGGCACATTGCGCTGCTGCTTAATATGCGCGATCTCGATACCCGCATCCACCAGCGCCGTTTCAAAGGTAAACGAGCAGCCGATAAGGAAGCTGACCATGTCGGGGGTGTAATAGGAGGTGGCATCGGCAAGCGTGGCCGTGTGCTCACCATGCTCAAAGATGCGATAGGCCGGGATATCGGTGCGGATATCGCCGCCAGGCAGGAGATCAGAGGTGTACTGTCCCGCCTCAAGCACGCCGACGATGGGGCACGGCTTGGGATTGCGCTGGGCAAAAAGCAGGAAGTCGAAGGCGTATGCGCTGGGCAGCGAGAGCAGGTTGGCCTGCATGTATCCCCGCGCATGCGCGGCGGTGGTGGTCATCTCGTGGGTGCGCGCGAACTCGCGCACCTCTTCTGGCGTGTGCATTATGCCCATATCGCTGTGATTCCTGAGACTGCTCGGAGGCCGATGAAGATGGTAAGCAGCCAGGCCAGGCCGCCAAGGATTAGGAGCCACTTTGGGTACTTATAGCCCTGCAGCAGATCCTTGCGGCGCCAAGCCACCCACATCACCAGCGCGAAGCCGATGGGAAGGATGAGCCCGTTAATCGCACCGGCGAAGATCAAGAGCTTTTGCGGCGCGGAGTTGATTATTACAAAAATGACCGTACAGACCGTAATGAAGATGACGGTGAAGATATTCCGAGTCCGGGCCGAAGTTTCCTGGGTGGTCACGAAGGATACCGAGGTATAAGCGGCACCGATGACGGAAGATAGGCCCGCAGCAAAGAGCACCATGCCGAATGCGCGGAGACCGAATTCACCGGCCGCGTGGTAGAAGGCATCGGCGGCAGTATTATTTTCTTTTAGCGTGACGCCGGTAGTCACCACGCCCAATACCGCCAAGAAGAGCAGCATGCGCATAATACCGGTGACGATGATGCCGCTAACGGAGGTCCGCGTAATGTTCTTCACGTTTTCAACGCCAGATAAGCCCGCATCGATCAACCGGTGCGCGCCGGCGAAAGTGATATAGCCACCGACGGTGCCGCCGATGATGGTGGTGATAACGAAGAAATCGATTTCACCCGGCGCGACTGTATTCTTCAGCGCCTCCCCTACCGGCGGCTGGCTGACGATGGCCACGTACAACATGAGCAGGATCATCACCGCGCCCAGGGCGGCCACGAGGCGGTCCAGCGCCATTCCGGCGCGGCGGGAGAGGAAGATAAACACCGCAATCGCCGCCGCAATGACGCCGCCGATGCGCGCATCGATGCCCAGCATCGCGTTCAAGCCCAAGCCTGCGCCGGCGATATTACCGATATTAAAAATCGCCCCGCCGAAAAAGACGAAGCCGGCGAGCACCCAACCTAGACCGGGCAGGACGGTATTGCCCAAGGTATTGGCGCGCATTCCCGTCACGCAGAGCACGCGCCACACATTGAGCTGGATGGCAATGTCCACCAAGATGGACAGCGTGATAGCGAAGGCAAAAGAAGCGCCCATCTGGACGGTAAAGACCGAAGTCTGGGTCAAAAAGCCCGGGCCAATGGCCGAGGTAGCCATGAGGAACATGGCTCCCGCCATGGCGCCAATGCCCTTGGGCGGGGTTTTCGCATCCGCCTCCGCCCCCGCCGGTGACGGGGCGGAAGCCTGTTTTTCAGCACTCACTAGTCTCACCTTTCGTGACGCCGGTCTCTCTTAATTGTGATTCGCATCATCATAATTGCTATTACGGAGGTTGTTCAACAACATCTATAGCTAGGGGTACCACGGGGGTGATCTACGCTACTTTTCCCGTCTTTCGCCCCAGGTATTCAACTATTGTCTCTACGACCCTATTCGGGTCATTAACCAGCTCTTTTGGCCCAAACCTCAATACCGTAAATCGCTGGTTTTCGATTTCTCGTTGCCGGCGCATCTGTTCCTTGACCACTGTTTCCGGCGCTTTCCCATAAGTACCGTCGTACTTGGTATCCCCGTCGACCTCAATAATGAGCCACCCATCGATGCATAAGTCAGCCCGGTACTTTCCCAATACGCGAAATTGTGGGTACACAGTGGCCGAGGGAATCTTTTCAATAATTAACGCCCGCAACAGCGACTCGTACGGTGATTCAGAACCGGCATACGCATGCTCCACCACCATTTTCATGGGGAGAGGCCCCTTCATCCGAGCCATTACTGCCCGGGTTTCCTTTAGTTCTTCTACCGAAACTAGGCCCGCACGCAATGCGGAATCGACCGCAACAAGCCCCTCCGCAAACCCATGTAGCCTGGCGATATCCAAGCACGTCCGCGCCGGATTCGTCACCCGAACCCCAGACCTTTCCACCGATGTCTCCCCTATACGTGACATTCGGTAGTACTTTCGCGGCCAGTGCGTTTTCGGTGGGATACTTCCTGAAGGTGAAGCGAGTTCGACGACCTCATTTCTCCGCGGAATTACCCAAATTCCCCAAATACGCGCAGCCGACTTAGCCACCAATGACGCTCGGTGCGCACTTAGGCCGGCCGCTAAAGTAAGGGCAAGCTGTTGCTTATGCCATGGCCAGCTTTCCCACGTCGTTGTTTTCACTGCAATCCATGGAGCGACTCGCTTTAATTCGCCCGTGTACAGCGCGGGATAGTAAGGACTAGTTGAACCTGCGTAACGAAGATTAATTAACTCATGATTTAACATGCTCTTTATCTTCGCGGCTTCCTAGAGAAACTGCCGGGCGTGATGCTCCAAATGGTCACATTCTGAGCTCTCCGCCGGCAATCTGCACCGAACGGGTGACGGTCCACGGAGCGGACGGCCAGCATCTGTTGCGGAAGGCTAGGTAGTCGGCCGCTTTCAGTCAGGGGTTGGAGGGTCAGCCTCCTATGGTCAGCCTCCTATGGTCATCCTCCACTGCAATAACTGAGCAAACTAGCGCCTCAAATATCGCAAATCTTCTTCAAATGTTGCATGGGACCCTGCACTTTTGCGGAGCAACCTAAAGAGGCCTTTGAGCAACCGGTTGCGGAGCAACCTGAAGGGGCCTTTGCACAGCCCATTTCGGAGCTTCCTGAAGGGGCCTTTGCGCAGCTTCCTGAACAATCCGTTGCACAGCTCTTTTGTGGCACTGTTGCGAGACTGGCCGCAACGAGTACTAGAACTATCGAGAACCTTCACGAATCGAGCCCACATCAGGCGCGTGCAGCTCACAGCTGGAATGGGGCGTGATTTACTAGTACCAATGGAACCCCTCGAGCTCTCAGCACTCACCGGCACGCAATCGCGCACCTACGGCACCCGCAAAATTACCAAGAACATGGTGTCTGCGCCGGTGCATGTGGCGATCGCGTTGTGGGATGAACGCTGGGACTCAGCGGAGGACGGAACTATCGAGGGGTGGGTCATCGCGGTCAACACCCCGCAGGCACGCTTCGTGCGCAAAGGCCAGATCAAAAAAGGCGATATCGTCAAAGTTGCAGTAAACGAGCTACAGCGGGCCTTGCACGGAATAGATGGACGCACCTGGATTGTCACCGGGCGTAGGCAAAATGCGCTGCGAGCGACACTCGAGAAGCGCGGCTATACGGTGACGGGGAGCTTTGCGGGGGAGAATCGGGCATCGGCAAGCGCGAGCTCCGCACGCCGCAAACAAGCTGGTTTGACCGCACGGAAGGCCCGCAAGCTGGGCGAGGCCCCGAAGAAGAAGGAAACCAACCAGGTCGAAACACCAGAGGCGAAATGGTGGCCCAACTTCTCGCACACGACGTCGTGGCCGGCGGGCGCGGTGGTGCGCATCGCCACCGATGCCTCCTCCGATACCGTGTTCAAGGGCTCAATGTGTTTCGTGGCGGGAAACGGTGACTACCGCCTGCGCACCCGCGAGACGAAAGCTAGCACGGACGAACTGGAGCTTGAAGCGCTCACGCTCGCGTTAAAGTACCTGCTCAAGGTAGGTGCAACGAAGGCCGTGATCGAATCCGATTCCGTCGCGGCACTGGACGCGGTCAACCATATCCTGCACAAGAAGGGCTCCAAGGCGGCACGGTCTGGACGCAGGTGGCGCGGTGTCTCGTCTGGCGCGCGTTCCCGTTTCCAACAGGCCTGGGGCGACCTTGAAGGCACCTGCGAAGTGGACATCCGCAGGGTACTCGGGCATGCCGGAGATCCGCTCAATCGCGCCGCCGATCAGATTGCGTATATGGGGCTGCGCGCCATTGCCCACCCCATGAAGCAATCTCGGCCTACCTTGCAAAGCGGGATCAGTAAGGCACTCAAAGTGGTATAGCCTCGGTTACCTCCGCAGTCGCCGCCACAGGATTCGCGCCGCGGAATGCGGGGTCGCCGCAAGCTCGCGCAGGTAATTGCGCGGCATCGACAGCCACGGCGTGCGCGCGGAGTGAACGGTTATTGCAATGCCCAAATGCCAGGCCCACAATGCGGTGCGCAGGGCATGGAAATCGTTGGTGACCACCTGCAATACGGCATCTGGTGCGAGGCTGTGCGCGTTTTCTAGGTTCTCATTTGTACTGGTAGCAACCGGTTCCACGAGCACATCCCGAGGATCAACACCCCGCTGGATTAGGTATTCGGCCATCGCGCCCGCTTCCCCGCGGCCAGAGACGATGACCGTCTGCCCAGAATAGAGTTCGAGCGTCTTATCCAAACGCGATCGCAGCATGGCGCCCGGATGACCGTGGGTAACCCGGGAGCCCAAAACAAGGAGCGGATCTCGTGGGGAATTTTCCATGCTCATTAGCTTAGACCGGCGCGAACCCTTGACAGGCACAGGTACTGAACCGTAAATTGAAACATAAGTGTGCAATCGATTGCACACCCCGTCGAAGCTGCTCTACCCCTAGGAACCGAAATGGCCGCAACCACCCTCAAGCACGTAGCCGCTGCTGCTGGGGTGTCCATTTCCACCGCCTCGCGCGCACTGGCAGGAAACCCAGCTATTTCCGTAGCCACCCGCACGCGCGTAAAACAGGCAGCTGAACAGCTCAATTACCGCCCAAATGCCCAGGCACGCGCGCTGCGCAGCGCACGGTCCAATGCCATCGGCCTCGTCATACCAAGCCTGGACAACTCGTATTTCGCCGCCATGGCCGCCGCAATTGAGCAAGAGGCTAATGCACACGGTTTTGCCACCATGATTACTAGTTGCGGCGAGGATCCTGCGCGTTTGGAACGCGCCCTCGATGCCCTCACGCAGCGGCAGGTCGATGGAATAATTACTGTTCCCCTCGATGGCGCAGAAGAGGCGATTGACCAAGCCCACTCCCATCGGCCGTTGCTATTGATTGACCGAACACTCGGAGAATTTCCCGCCGTGATTTCTGATCCCAGTCCGGGAATGCACAGGGCAATTGCGCAGCTCAAGAACAAAGGCCATACCTCGATTGGCTATCTTTCCGGCCCCCAAGAAACCTCTACCGGCAGGCAGCGCCTCGCTGTATTCACAGAAGCGGCTCGCGACCTTAATATCCACATTCACCACGGCAGCTTCCGGCACCGAGAGGGATACAAGGGTGCAATCGAACTACTTAATGCAGGGGTTACGGCCATCGTCGCCGCTGATTCGATGATGACTGCAGGCGCATTAGAAGCCTGTCATAATTCCGGCAAGGCCATTGGAGAGGAAGTCGCACTCGTCGGTTTCGATGACTTCATTTACCTGCGCTTCCAGCCGGCACCCATATCCGTAGTGGACCAAAACGTCGATCACATGGGCAAGATAGCCACCGCAGAACTCATCGCGGCCATCAAAAATAGGCGCCTGCCTCAAGGATCAATAATCGATACGCGATATATCCCCCGCATGTCCACCGCATTCACCGTAGAATCCGATTCATAGGAGGATTTCCAATGAGCAAGCTCACCGTCGTCGGCTCGATTAATGCTGACCTTATTGTCCACGCCGAACGCCACCCGCACCCCGGCGAAACCCTGCTGGGCTCCGGCGGCGAGATCCTCGCTGGCGGCAAGGGCGCAAACCAAGCGGTCGCCGCTGCGCAATTGGGCGCCAATGTAGCTTTCGTCGGCGCGGTCGGCTCCGATCCCTACGCCGAGCCCGCCATGCACTACATGCACAGCTCCGGCATCGACCTCAACGCGGTGGAACAGGCCGATACCACTACCGGCTTGGCGGTCATCACGGTCTCCGCCGATGGCGAAAACACCATCGTCATCTCCCCCGGCGCGAACGCTCTTGTCGATGCCCCCTTCGTCACCGCCCGCCAATCCACCATCGCCGATGCGGACGTGGTCCTGCTCCAGGGCGAAATCCCCGCCTCCGGTTTCAAAGCCGCAGTCGATGCCGCCCAAGGACGCGTAGTCGTCAACCTCGCCCCAGTCATCGAGGTGGACCGCGACGCGCTCCTGCAGGCCGATCCCCTCATGGCCAACGAGCACGAGGCTGGCCTCATCCTTGAGCAACTGGGCCTTTCTTCCACCGGCACCCCGCGCGAGCTCGCCCACCGCCTGGTTTCCGCCGGCTTTAAATCGGTGGTGCTGGCCCTCGGGGCCGAAGGCGCCTACGTGGCAACGCCCGAATCCAACACGGATATCCCCACCCCACAGATCACCGCGGTCGATACCACCGGCGCCGGCGATGCCTTTGCCGGTGCATTTTGTACCAAGCTCCTTGCAGGCGCCACGCTTGTCGATGCCGCCACCTTCGCCGCCCGCGTCGGTGCCTTTGCCGCCACTAGCGCCGGCGCCCAGCCGTCCTATCCCACGACCTCTTCGAGGTTGCCAGAGGTAACGCAAGAATAGAACTGCGTTCGGTGGTATCTAGCCGTAGATTGGTTCGGACTCAAATCCGGCGAGAATCCAATGCCACTGCCACACGGGCTTGTGAACGTGCGACGTGAAGTTGGTGTGGCCCTCGTCTGCTTCGATTATTTGCTGCACTACATCAACTAAGTGGTGCTTCACGCAGCTCCCCGAGTACCGCAACACCGTATAGCCTTTCAACGCAGCGTTATTTCCCTTCCACCGGTCCTTAATGAAGGTACCTAGGTCTTCAGCCTTGTGGTAGTCGTAACCATCAATCTCTACCGCCACCTTACCCACCACAATGTCCCACAGGTACGGACCGATTTGATGGTTAACCTGCACCTTTTTACCGCGCTTCTGCAATGCGCGGGCCACCTTCCTCTCCACTTCACTATCGGCACCGATGGCGGCCTTTTTCACCAGTTCTTTGACCCTTGCCGGTACCCGAGAGATAGCGCCCCATTCCTTCTCTAGGGCTTGTTTCCCGCGTCGCGTCTGATAGCGCGCTTCTAGCATCGCCAGCGCTTCCGCTTCACCTACCTCTCCCGCAGCCAATAGTGGATTCTGAACAGGAACGCCATCCTGGCTAAAGGTCGTTGTCTGCCGCGTACGCTGCACCTTTAACCAAGTAGAGTTCGCCAGCGGGTGCTCGTAGGCACAATGCAGCGGAAAGGTCAGTTCCTTCTTGGAATAGAGCTCAACCGCAGATTTCCCCGCGAGCATTATTCCAGGCCATTTTTCATGC
Organism: Corynebacterium sp. MSK204; assembly: GCF_030229885.1. Classification (NCBI taxonomy): domain Bacteria; kingdom Bacillati; phylum Actinomycetota; class Actinomycetes; order Mycobacteriales; family Corynebacteriaceae; genus Corynebacterium; species Corynebacterium sp. MSK204. The sequence goes on from NZ_JASPGQ010000005.1 coordinate 98,536, forward strand.
ACGATGCGAGCGAGCTCGAATGGCGTAGGTTTCCGCCACGTATACAACCCACGGCGAATTTTAATTATCTTGCCGCTGGCCAGACCGGACCGCAGTTGCCTTTGATTAAACCCGATACTAAAAGTTCCTTCATCTACTCCCCCCTCGAAACAGTTACGCCCCGAGTGGAATTGTAAGTGAGGCAGCGCGGATTCGCAGGGCCACGTGCCACCGACCCCAGCCTTGAGGCGTCCATAATAACCGCGTTCCTCTAAATATCTGGCCAAAAAAATGAACAATCGCGGTTGTTTTGGACGCAGCGCCGCCCGATCAACGCCCTGGATGCCAGAAAACCTACGCACGCCATACAAAAACGCCTAAAACAACCGCATTCCTCTAAAAATCAGACCCCAAATTGGAGAAACGCGGTTGTTTTGGACGCAGAGTACTAGGGGCTACTCCCCTAGCAACTTCGAGCGCAGGTTCTTATCCTTCTGTTCGACTTCTTCTGCCATCTTTTCTTGGTAGGCAACCATCTTGTCTTGCAGCGCTGGGTCTCCGGCGCCCAGGATGCGGACGGCCAGCAGACCGGCGTTCTTTGCGCCGCCGATGGAGACGGTGGCCACGGGAACGCCGCTAGGCATCTGCACGATAGAAAGCAGGGAGTCTAGGCCATCGAGATCCTTGAGTGCGCGCGGAATGCCGATAACGGGCAACGGCGTGGCCGCAGCAACCATGCCTGGCAGGTGGGCGGCGCCACCGGCACAGGCGATGATGGCTTTAAGGCCGCGGGAGTGTGCGCCCTTGGCGTAGGCCAACATCTTTTCCGGGGTACGGTGGGCGCTGACCACGCCAACCTCAAAGGGGATGCCGAAGTCCGCGAGGACTTCCGCTGCGGGTTCGACGGTGGGCCAATCCGAATCCGAGCCCATAATGATTCCTACCTGCGGTTCCATAATGTCCTTTCTAGGTTTTAAGAGTTATGCCCAGGTTGCGTGCATCAGAAAGTGCGCGGCCTGGCGGGCGGCATCGTGGGTCTCATCGAGCGATGTACCAGCGACATTGACGTGGCCGATCTTGCGGCCAGCGCGGTGGTCCTTGCCGTACAGGTGAATCTTGGCGTGTGGGAAGCGCTCCATGACCTCGCGCACGCGCTGCGGCATGGGCATCTTGGGGTCTTCGTCCGCACCGAGCACGTTGGCCATCACGGTCACCGGAGCGAGGGCATCCACCGCGCCCAAAGGCAGGTCGAGTACGGCGCGCAGGTGCTGTTCGAACTGCGAGGTCACGCAGCCATCCTGGGTCCAGTGGCCGGTATTGTGCGGGCGCATGGCCAATTCATTAACGGAGATGTCCTCGCCATTCTCACCGTTGAAGGCGAAAAGTTCCACGGCCAGCACGCCGGTCACGCCGAGGGATTCGGCAATGCTCAGCCCCAGCGCAGAGGCGCGTTCTGCCAGCTCAGGCGAGAGATCGGGCGCGGGCGCGATGGCCTCGGCACAGATGCCGTTGGCCTGGCGGGACTGGGTAATGGGCCAGACCTTGGCTTCACCGGATGGGCGACGCGCTACCAAGATGGACAGCTCGCGGGTCAGATCCACCTTCTCTTCGGCCATGAGCGGCGTGCCGGCATCTAATAGCTCGGCGACGAGCTCATCAAGATCGGCATCCGAGGGAAACCACACGCCCTTGCCGTCATAGCCACCGCGGCGGGCCTTGAGGCACACGCGCCCGTCTACGGCATCGAAAAAAGCGCGGGCATCGGCGACGGATTCGATGGCGCTAAACCGCGGGACGGGCGCCCCCAGAGCGGAAAGCTTTTCGCGCATGTCCAGCTTGTCCTGGGCATAGCGCAGGGCGCTGGGCTGGGGCTGGACGTTGAAGGAGGCATCGATAAGCGCGGCGGAATGCTCATTGGGCACATGCTCATGCTCGAAGGTAACCGCATCCGCGCCGCGGGCTGCCGCGAGCAGGTCCTCGTACTTGTGGTAATCGCCCACCACGATATCCGGGGTAACCTGCGCGGTAGAAGAATCCGGGCTACCAGCAAGAATCCGCAGATGAATATCGAGTTCAGCGGCGGCAGGCTGCATCATGCGCGCCAGCTGACCATCGCCACAGACAGTTACAATAGGTTTTGAGACACTCACGCCCACAATATTAGCTTGGATACCATGTTTACCCGTCATTCGATCTTCCAGAACTCCCTCATGAGCGCCCTCCTTGATGGCATTTATGACGGCGAGATGACCATCTCTGAGCTGCTAGGAAAGGGCAATTTTGGCATCGGTACCTTTAACGGCCTCGATGGTGAAATGATCATCTTGGACGGGACCTGCTACCAGCTGCGCGGCGATGGCTCCGCGCGGGTTGCGGACTTGGACCAGCAGACTCCTTATTCCGTGGCCACCAACTTTGTGCCGCGCATTCTTGTCGATGCCCCACGGGGCCTGCGCCGCGACGAGCTTTCCGCCTTCATCGACGAGATAGAGCCTTCCGCCAACTACATGTATGCCGTCCGCATCACGGGCAGGTTTTCTGAGGTCTCAACGCGCACCGTGGTCAAACAAACCAAGCCCTATCCCCCAATGACCAAGGCGGTCGGCGGCGATAAAGAGCTGCACTTTAGCGATGTCGAAGGCGTCATCGGTGGCTTCCGCACTCCCGTATACGAGCGCGGGATTTCGGTGCCCGGCTGCCACGTGCACTTTATCGACGCCGCGCGTAAGTCCGGCGGACATGTGCTGGATTACACCGTGGATGAAGCGAAAATCGAGCTCTGCCCCGGTTCCGATTTAGAACTGCGTCTTCCGTTGACCCAAGAATTCAGCAGCGCTAATCTCGCACCGGAGGACCTAGATAAGCAATTGCACTCGACCGAGGTTAAAACCAGGGGCGATCATTAATAATCTCCGCCACCTGCTTTGACTTGGCCACGGTGGGAAAATACATGGCCCTGTCCCAACCGTTGAGTGCAATGGAAATGCCGCCGCGGCGCTTGCGGGCGCCGCGAATATCTTCCAGCGGAATCGAATCGATGTGGCGGCCCTCTCGCACGATGACGCGGCGGTTGGTCACGATGAACCGCTTGCGGCGGGCCCTATATAAAGGAATAAGGAAGCGCCACGTGCTCAGCCCAGCCCACAAGACGACGAGCCCATTGCGCAACATCGGATCTACTCCCTGGGCATCGCACCAGCCGATGGCAATCCACAGCACGCCGGTGATGAGGATGAGCTCCAAGAATGGGAAAACGAGCGCGCGAAACGGCGCGGATACATCCGCGCGCTTTACCTCGCCTTGGCCCATCTTCATCAATCCCATAGCCATGGATAGTACCAGTGCGAGGCCGTGCTGCTCAGACCACGCGGACTCCGCAGCACCCGCCGCGCAGTACCTATCGTGCCGGGCGCAGATGCGTCACGTCGCCGGCGGAGTAGTACTCGCCCGCGACGTTAATGCGGCCGTCATCGCCGATGCCCTCGACGCGGCCGATGACATCGCCAGTCGGGGTCTCCAACCGCACCTCCTGGTCAATGGATGAGCACACCGCGCGGTAATCCTGCATAAGCTGCGGATCCTGGTTTTCCCACTGCGTAATGCGGCGGCGCAGGTTTTTCAGCACGGTAATAGCCAGCTCGGTGCGGTCGGTATCGCGGCCTTCAAGCGCCAGCGAGGTGGCCCTTTCGATGGGTAATTCCTCGCGGGTGAGTGTGACATTAATGCCCATACCCACGACCACGCGCGCGGAGGGTGCCTGCCCGCCGACGGTCTTATTTACCTCGGCTTTATTGACTTCTGCTTTGTTGACCTCAGCCTTGTTCAACTCAGTCTTATTGAGTTCTGTCTTGTTGAGCTCGGTCTTCGGAGCGGACTTGAAGGCTTGGCCCACCGGACCGGCCTCGGCAAGGATGCCGCAGAGTTTATTGCCATCTATATGCACGTCATTCGGCCACTTGAGCACGGAACCCTCGATGGAATCGGTCACGGCCAGGCCCGCAGCCAGCGGAAGCGTGCCCAAGTAATCGAGGGAATCGGGCAAGAGCAGCACGGAAAAGATCACCTGGGATCCGGCGGGCGCCGTCCACGCCCGGCCGAGGCGGCCCTTGCCGGATAGCTGCTCATCGGCAAGCAGCACGGTGCCATCGGCAACGTTGGTGGCCTGCATCAGGTCGGTATTGGTGGAACCGGTCTGATCCACAAAATCGATGGTGCTGAAGTCCTCTGCCAGGGCGGTGCGGATGCGGTGCTTATCAAGTGCAGTCATAGATTCCAAGATACCGCCCGCCGGTGGTGCTAGTGTGTTGCGCATGGCAAAGGTCACTTTTGAAAAGGTAAATATCACCTACCCCGGCGCGGCGGCGCCCACAGTGAAGGAATTGGACCTAGAAATCGCGGACGGCGAGTTCCTCGTCTTGGTGGGACCGTCTGGCTGCGGCAAGTCCACGACGCTGCGCGCGCTGGCCGGCCTTGAACCAATTTCTAGTGGCCGGATTCTCATCGATGATGCGGATGTCACGGGCCTTGAACCGGGCGATCGCGATATTGCGATGGTTTTTCAAAATTATGCGCTCTACCCGCACCTTTCGGTGGAAGAAAACATGGGCTTTTCGCTCAAACTGGCCAAGCTCTCGAAGGCTGAAATCAAGCAAAAGGTCCAGGATGCAGCAGACATGCTGGGCCTAAGCGAGTTCCTCAAGCGCAAGCCCAAGGACCTATCGGGTGGTCAGCGCCAGCGCGTGGCCATGGGCCGTGCCATCGTGCGCAATCCTAAGGCCTTCCTCATGGATGAACCGCTTTCTAACCTGGATGCGAAGCTGCGCGTGCAGACTCGTACCGAGCTTGCGAGCCTGCAGCAGCGGCTTGGGACCACCACGGTCTATGTCACCCACGACCAGGTCGAGGCGATGACGCTGGGGCACCGGGTAGCGGTGTTAAAAGATGGCGTATTGCAGCAGGTTGCCCCACCGCGTGAGCTTTATGCGGAGCCAGCCAACGAATTCGTCGCTGGCTTTATCGGATCGCCTGCAATGAATATCTTTGACCACAACGGCGAGCGCCTGGGCGTGCGCCCGGAAAACATGCACCTCAATGAGGGCGCTGAGGGCCTGCGCGGCGTGGTCGACCTAGTTGAAGAATTGGGTTCCGAATCCTTCGTTTACGCCACGGTGGGTGGCGAGCGTTTCGTTGCGCGCTGCGAAGGCACCCCGCCACAGCGCGGCGAGGAGGTTGTATTGACCTTTGATGAAAGCGCCGCACACCGCTTCGATCCAGAGACCGGGCAGCGCATCGCTACCTCTTAAAGCACCCCCGTTTAGAGGTGAATAATCAAAATCTATTCTGCGCGCGGTGTTTGTAAATTATTTTTAAGGAACACCCAAGCTTTCTGAAAGGTGAATTCCCCATGAAGAAGTACTTCATTCGCACCACAGTCGCCACCACGGCAGTACTGGCACTAGCCGGCTGCTCCACGTCTGACGACGGTGCAGATAACGCAGATGGCTCCGCATCCGGTTCCGGTTCCGGCGCTGACTCCCACGGCCCCATCACCTTTGCCATGGGCAAGAACGACACGGATAAGATCACTCCCATCATCGATAAGTGGAATGAAGAAAATCCGGATGAAAAGGTCACGCTCAAGGAGCTCGCGGGCGAGGCAGATGCCCAGCGCGAGACCCTCGTGCAGTCCCTCCAGGCCGGCAATGATGACTACGATGTCATGGCCCTCGACGTGGTCTGGACCGCGGAATTCGCCGCCAACCAGTGGCTCCAGCCGCTCAACGGTGACTTCGAGACCGATACCTCGGAGCTCTTGCCGGCCACCGTGGAATCCGCAACCTACAATGACGTGCTGTATGCGCTCCCGCAAAACACCAATGGCCAGCTCCTGTTCCGCAATACTGAACTCGCGGACGCTACCCCGGAGAAATTCGCCGACCTCGAATCCGCCTGCAAGGCACTGGAAGACGGCAAAAAGTGCCTGACCACGCAGCTCAAGCAGTACGAGGGCTTGGCTCTTAATACCGCCGGCTTCATAGAGGGCTGGGGCGGCTCGGTGCTTGACGATGACGGCAATGCCACCGTCGACTCAAAGGAAGCCCAGGAAGGCCTGCAGGCCATGGTGGATGCTTATGAAGACGAAATCATCTCCAAGGACTCCACCGCCGCCACCGAGGAAGAGACCAACATGGCCTTCACCGAGGGCAAGACCGCCTTCGCAGTGAACTGGCCCTACATGTACACCAACGCGGTCGATGCCGGCATCGACGTCGAGGTCCAGGCACCGCTGGGCAAGGACGGCGTTGGCGTATCCACTTTGGGCGGCTACAACAACGGCATCAACATCAATTCCAAGAACAAGGGCACCGCCCTGGACTTCATGAACTTCATCATCAATGAGGAAAACCAGAAGTCCTTTGCTGAGCAGTCCTTCCCGCCGGTTCTTTCCTCCATCTACGATGACCCGCAGCTGCAGGAGGAATTCCCCTACCTGCCAGCGCTGAAGGAATCCCTGGAAAACGCCGCACCGCGCCCAGTATCGCCGTTCTACTCCGCCATCTCTAAGGCCATCCAGGACAACGCTTATGCCGCGCTGACCGATGGCAAGTCCGTCGAAGATGCCACCTCCGATATGAAGGCGGCCATCGACTCTGCTTCGCAGGGTTAAAGATACGCTCCCTGCCCCTCGTATCCCACGAGCAGGGAGCATGCATAAAACTGAGAAATACATAGCGAACCGCTAGTGCACAAATGGGTGAGGAAGGCGCATACGCCATAGCCTCACCCTTTGTGGTTTTCCCACCCTAGTTGGGGATAGAATCTAGCGCACCAGAAATTATCTGAACCAGAAAGGCGAATAACCGTGGTCACCACTTCGCCGACGCAACAGACGCACTCATCATCGAAGAAACCCAAGCGCACCCCTAGCTCCAGCAGGTTTGCCAATTTCGGGCGGCCCGCCGCGCTGATCGCCCCAGCGCTCATCGTGCTGGGCATCATCATCGGCTATCCCATCGTGCGCGCGGTCATCCTGTCTTTCCAGGGAAACCGGCAGCTGAACCCCAAAACGGGCATCTTTGAAGAAGGCGGTTTTGCCGGCCTAGACAATTACCTGTACTGGATCAATAACCGCTGTGTTTCCGGTGCGGGGGAAATCACGACGTGCCCGCCCGGTGTTATCGCCACCGACTTCTGGCCCGCCGTAAAAATCACGCTGTTTTTCACCGTGGTCACCGTCGCTTTGGAGACCATCCTCGGCATGTTCATGGCCATCATCATGAACGGCGAGTACCGCGGCCGCGGCTTGGTGCGCGCCGCCGTGCTCATCCCCTGGGCCATTCCTACCGCCGTGACGGCCAAGCTGTGGCAGTTCATGTTCGCCCCAGAGGGCATCGTCAATTCCTTGCTTGGTACGAATATCGCCTGGACCACGGACCCGTTTTATGCGCGCTTTGCCGTTATCATCGCAGACGTGTGGAAGACCGCGCCATTTATGGCGCTGCTCATCCTGGCCGGCCTGCAGATGATCCCCAAGGACGTCTACGATGCCGCCCGCGTCGATGGCGCCAACCGCATCCAAACCTTCTTCCGCATCACCCTGCCGCTGGTGCGCCCAGCCCTGATGGTGGCCGTGCTCTTCCGCACCCTGGATGCGCTGCGCATGTATGACCTTCCCGTCATCATGATTTCGAGCTCGTCTAACTCCCCTACCGCCACCATTTCCCAGCTGGTGGTGGAAGATATGCGCCAAGGTAACTTCAATTCCGCCTCGGCGCTATCCACCCTTATCTTCTTGCTCATCTTCTTCGTCGCCTTCATCCTCATCCGCTTCCTCGGCGCGGATGTCTCCGGCAGAAAGGGTGCAAAGTAATGCGTAAATTCGGACACTACGCGGGCATTATCTTCATCATGTTCTGGGGCCTTGCGCCCTTTTATTGGATGGTGGTCACCGCCCTGCGCAGCCAGGAATTCACCTTCGATACCACGCCCTGGCCAACGCATATCACGCTCGATAATTTCCGCGATGCCCTCGCGACGGACAAGGGCAATGACTTCCTCGGCGCGCTGGGCAATTCGCTGTTCATCTCTCTCGCGACCACCGCGGTAGCCGTTTTAGTCGGCGTATTTACCGCGTATGCGCTCTCCCGCTATGACTTCCCCGGCAAGGGTATCGTCACCGGCATCATCCTGGCAGCCTCCATGTTTCCCGCCATCGCGCTGGTTACCCCGCTCTTCCAGCTCTTTGGGCGCCTGGAATGGATCGGCACCTACCGCGCGATGATCATCCCGAATATCTCCTTCGCCCTGCCGCTGACGGTCTATACCCTGCTCAGCTTCTTCCGGCAGCTGCCCTGGGAGCTTGAGGAGGCCGCCCGCGTGGATGGCGCGTCCCGCGCCCAGGCCTTTCGGCTCATCCTCCTGCCGCTGGCCGCCCCGGCGCTCTTTACCACCGCGATCATTGCCTTTATCACCACGTGGAATGAATTCATGCTGGCCAAGCAGCTGTCCACGACGGGCACCGAGCCGGTCACGGTGGCCATCGCCCGTTTCTCTGGCCCCTCGGCCTTCGAGTACCCTTATGCCGCAACCATGGCGGCTGGTGCATTGGTGACCATTCCGCTTATCATCATGGTGCTCATTTTCCAGCACCGCATCGTCGCCGGGCTTACCGCAGGAGGTGTCAAGGCCTAATGCGCCGGTCCCTGCTGTGGGATTCGCTCCTCGGATTCCTCGGCTTCTTCGCGTGCCTTGCGGTCATCCAAGCCGTAGTGAACTTATTTGAAGACTCTCCCGCCGTATGGCCCAGCCTGGTGGCCGGCGTGCTGTGCGCACTGACGTACTTTGCGTGGCGGGCAAAAAGAAAGGATCTGCAATGAGCTGGCACCACAACGCCGTCTTCTACCAAGCCCTGGTGGGCTCGTTTAAGGACTCCGGCAATAACGAGGCCGAGAATAAGGGGATCGGTACACTGCGCGGGGTCATCGACAAGCTGGATTACCTCCAGTGGTTGGGCGTGGACTGCCTCTGGCTCTCGCCGTTTTATGCCTCGCCGCTGCGCGATGACGGCTACGATATCGCCGATTATTACTCTATCCACCCCGATTACGGCACGATGGCGGATTTCGAGGAACTGGTTGAGGAATTGCACCGTCGCGATATGCGCATCATGACGGACCTGGCGCTCAACCACACCAGCTCCGATCACCCGTGGTTCCAAGCCTCGCGCTCCGACCCGGATGGCCCGTTTGGGGATTTCTACGTCTGGGGCGATGACCCCGAGCGCTACCCCGAAATTCGCGTCATTTTCACCGACGTTGAAACCTCCAACTGGACCTGGGATGATAAGCGCCAGCAGTACTATTTCCACCGCTTCTACTCCCACCAGCCGGATCTCAATTACGATAACCCGGACGTGCAGGATGAGGTCTTTAATATCTTGTCCTTCTGGATGGACAAGGGCCTCGACGGCCTGCGCCTCGATGCCATCGCGTACCTCTTCGAGCGCGATGAGCTCGGCGGCGAGTCCCTGCCGGAGACGGTGGAGTTCGTGGAAAAGATTCGCGCCTTTATGGATACCCACTATCCCGAGGCCGTCCTCATTGCGGAGGCCAACCAGCCTCCCAAGGAGACCATGGAGTACTACGGCTCCGGCAATCGCTTCCACATGGTCTTCAACTTCCCGGTCATGCCCCGGCTGTACCAGGCGCTCGCGCTTGGCGATGCCACCCCCGTCTACGACATCCTCAACCAGCTACCGCCGCTGCCCGAGGGGTGCCAGTGGGGTACCTTCCTGCGCAACCATGACGAGTTGACCTTGGAAATGGTCGACGATGACGTCCGCGAGCTGATGTATCAGACCTACCTGCCAGAAGAAGGCATGCGGGCGCATGTGGGCATCGCCAGGCGGCTCATGCCGCTCATGGGCGGGGACCGCCGCAAGGTGGAGCTGATGTTTTCGCTACTGATGACCCTGCCGGGTGCGCCCTTTATTTATTACGGCGATGAAATTGGCATGCTCGATGACACCTCTTTGCCGGATCGCTATGCCGTTCGCACCCCTATGCAGTGGGACGATAGCGAAACCGCGGGCTTTAGTGCCCGCACCCCGGCGCGGCTGCCTATTGTCGGCGGCACGTCCGTGGAATCGCAGCTCAATGATGCCACTTCCCTGCTGCACAGCGTGCGCACCATGATCACGGAGCGCCACGCGCACCCCGAGCTGGGTACAGCACCCTGCGAGCCGGTGGAAACCGGTAAGGAAAGCGTGCTCGGTTACCAGCGCGGCGACCTGCTGTGCCTGCACAATTTCAGCGACCGCTCCGTTGACCTAGGCCCCGTTGAGCTTGGGCCTTACGGGTATGCGTGGTTGCCGGCTTAAAGCGGCCGCCTTCGGCCCTGCATAGCCACTGCACAGCCAGCCATGCCGGTGGATGGGCCCGGCTTTGCCATTTGTGCATCCTCCACTGCGATAACTGAGCAAACCCGGCCCTCAGATATCGCAAATCTTCCTCAAATGTTGCAGAGGACCCTGCACTTTGGAGGATGCACTTCAGAGGATGCACTTCTAATAAGGCACCGTAGCTGCCAAAAAGAGCCCAGCTCCACACCCCGATTCATAGGGTGCGGGTGGGCTCATTTCCTGATGAATTAACTCCAGTCCGGAGCGTCTTCTAAGCGCAGCTCGGAATAGCGAGCTTCAGGGACAGTGGCCGAATATGGTTTTCCTACCGTTTCCCATACTTGGTCTCGGTTGCAGCGCACATCCTGGCCATCGGTATCCAGCATGGTAAAGCCCCACACCAACTTGCCTTGGGAATTTGCAGGCAAAGTATATGGCCCAACTACCTGGTTAATCTTCCAGTGCTGTTCGCTGACGTAGTTGAAGCCGTAGGTCTTGGTCAGGATCTTGGCCAAATCTCCCTCTCCCTGCACGGAGCCGGAAACCTCAACGGTTTCTGTCCGCGCTTTGGATACGGTGTGTTTGACCGGCACCGGCTCAGCATTGTGGTTGGCCACGCTGGCGGCATCAGTTTGCTTGAACCAGCGGCGCTTCGCGGTGACATAGGTGGAGTTCTCCCCCGGCGTTGCGCAATGCGTGCCGGGCTTATAGTCATCGTTCCAGCGCTGGGGCAGTTCAAAGTCTCCGCCGAAGTCAGAGGCGTGGGCTACTGGAACGGCCACCAAGCTCAGCGCTGCGATTGCACTAGCGATGGTCTTAGCCTTCAAGGTTTAACCCCAATCGTTGTTATCACGGGTGGAGACCGCGACGTGGCGTTCCTTGGGCAGAGTTGCGGTAAACTTACCGCCATTGGCCTGCCAGGTGTGGTCGGAACCGCACACGGTCTTTTGACCCTCGAAGTCAGAGACTACCCAGCCAGCCTTCAGCACGGCAGTCTTACCCGGAGCAATATCGTATGGGCCGACCTGCTCGCCTACCTCGTAGGTCTGGCTAGAGGTGTAGCTGGAGGAGAAGGTGAAGTGAATCAGATCCAACAACTTAAAGTCCACACCAGCAGAAACGTCCCAAGACTTGGTCTTGGTTTCCTTGATGGAACGGGTGACTGGAAGTGGCTCATCGTTGTAGTTGGAAACGGTCCAGGTGCCGGCGGAACCGTCGAAATAGGTGCGCTTAATATCAATGGTCTGGCCGGTATCGCCAGGATTGGCGCAGCGCTCGCCAATCGTGGTGGGGTTTGCTGGGCCCAGGTCGCGCTGCGGCAATGCATTGGCGGCTGGGGCAGCGAATACGCCGGTGGCAACGGCTAAAGCCGCGGTGGTGGACGCAATCTTGGAAATGCGCATGAGATGTACTCCTAGCAGGTAGTTAGTAGATGGTTTGGGTGGGTACGGGCAGATCGCGGTATTCGTCAGGGGTGACGTCTACGGTGCGGGTACTACCGTCTTTGGAAGTGATTGTGGCTTCGGCCCAGAAACCGCTCGGGGCGGTGGTCTGTTTATAGTTCGAAGTAAGGTCGTACTTGCCGGATTTTCCGCAGTGCACCTCGCGATAGTTGATACGGGTCATGGTGGTGCCGTATTCCACGCGAACGCGCTCTCCGGGCGCAAGGTTTACGTGTTTGAGCTCAGTACCAACCGGCATATAGGCACGCTTGATGGCGCCGACCGACTCGAGCCAGCCCTGGGGAATATCGCCCCTATTGCCTCGCCAATTGGTATATGGATCGTGCTGGGCACCAACTACGAAGTCCGTTACCGGCGCGAATTCATAGTCACCCTGAGACCAGTTGAGGAAGTCGGTGGAATAACCGGGTTTGCGGAAGGTGGGTTTCACCGCCGTGATATCCAGCGGATACCAGGAGTTATCGTTGGCCTCGCACTTTTCGCCTTCCTTGGGCCACGCAGGATCGCGTTGGGGTTCGGCGGCTGGTTGCATGATCTCGTCTTTGCTCGGATCAGCGATCTTTTCCAAGCTGGGTCCGGAAACCGCAGTGTAGTTACCTTCGATGGGCTTAGAGTTAGTGCTGCCGGAACGAGACGGAATTTCCATTGCCAAGTCCGATACGGATCCATCAGCCTTGATGATATAGGCAAAGGCATAGCGCTCTGCTGGGGCTTTACCGCGGATGACGTTGGCGCCGGGAATGTTTTCGAGGCGGTCATCATTGCAGCCGACGAACATGGAAATAAAGTCCTTTTCCACCACGCCGTATTCCACGCGGAAGGATTCGCCCGGCTTGAGTTTGACGGGCCCGAAGGTTTCTTTATCTCGCCAGCCATTGGCCATTTTTAGGCCAATATCGGATTTGGCGGTGGTGTCCCAACCAGAGGGCAACTTGGCCTTGGAGTTGGCGTCAATTTCGTGGTTGGTGCCGGTTTCTACCTCGGCGGTGTACGGCACCTCCTGGTCGGTGGTGTTTTTGAATTGCAAGGTTCCGTCGCTCATGTAGCGACGGCCTGTTTCAGCAAACCGCCATTCGCGTTCGGTGTTATCTCCGGCGGCGCTGCAGCTTTTATAGAGGTTGGTAATGGGATATGCCTGTGGCATCGGGGGAATATCGCGCGCATGTGCCGCGGGCGCGAGAAGTGTCGCGATGGCAAGCGGCGCGACAAGTCGCAGTCCCTTTGAAATCACCAGAAGACCGTCCTTGTGGTTGTTTAAGGATACGAGAAATAATTCATGAAGACACAGCCGATATTAAGCTCTTCGTTATAGCTCCTCAACAGTTACGGCTATCTCTCTTTATGACATTTATCGTCGATACGGTGGGAAAACGCCCCTTACCGGTAACGAACGCTGCACATCACATTTCACCCTTACCCCTATAAAGGGGAGCTAATATTTCCTAATGTCTGGCAGGTACTCCGGTTGCGCTGATGCCGCACCGATAGCGCTCCGACACCGACCCCTGTGACGATGCCCAAACTGCACAATTTCCGCATCTTTGGCCTTCCACTAGTACACTCAGCGCCTATGACTGACCTGAAGACCACCGCTGGCAAAATTGAGGACCTGGACAACAAGCTCGCCGAGTCCCGCGCGCCGTTGGGGGAAGGCGAGCCAGCCGCCCGCACTCGCGTGAATCAGCTGCTAGATGAGGGTTCCTTTGTAGAAACCGATGCACTGGCCCGCCACCGCTCCACCGACTTTGGCCGCGAGCACGATCGCCCGTACACCGATGGCATCGTCACCGGTTACGGCACCATCGACGGGCGCCGCGTGTGCATTTTCAGCCAGGATGCCACCGTCTTTGACGGCACGATGGGTGAGGTTTATGCGGAAAAGCTCACCAAGGTCTATGACCTTGCGCTGAAAACCGGCGTGCCCATCGTCGGCATCTATGATTCCACCGGCCCGCGCGCGCAAGAGGGCATCGTCACACTTGCTGGCTACGCCCGCATCCTCGCCCGCGCGACCGAGGCCTCAGGTCTTATCCCGCAGATCTCCGTGGTGGCCGGGGATACCAGCGGCATTGCGGCATTTGCGCCCACGCTTGCCGATGTCCTCATTGTCACCCACGGCACCAGCCTGCACCAAGCAGGCAGCGATGTCGCCGAAGCGGAACCGGAAACCTTTGGTGGTGCCGCAGTCCACGCGAAGTCGGGCACCGCGCAGATCAGCGCCCCGAGCGAGCAGGCAGCTCTCGACTTGGTCCGCGACGTACTGGCTTACCTGCCGGCCAATAACCGCGCCGAGGCAACGCGCATCGATACGCGCGAGGTCACCGAATTCGATCTGGATTCCGTCATCCCGGATTCGGCAGCGGATGCCTATGACATGCGTGAGGTGATCAACGCGGTCGTCGATAAGGGCTCCTTCTTTGAGCTTTCGGCCGAGGCCGCGCCCAATATCATCACGGGCTTTGCCTTCGTGGATGGCCGCGCCGTGGGTATCGTCGCCAACCAGCCGCTAGCGCTGGACGGCGCGCTGGATTCGGCCGCGGCGGAAAAGGCGGCACGCTTTGTGCGTCTGTGCGATGCCTTTAATACCCCAATCATTGAGTTCGTGGACTCGCCCGGTTTCGTTGCCACCCCGGCAGAAGAAAAGGCCGGTCTCCTGCGCCGGGCGGCGGGGTTTGCGTATGCGCAGGCGGAAGCGAGCGTCGGCAAGCTTACGGTGGTCACCCGCAAGGCCATTGGCCCGGCCTACGCGTTTATGGGATCCAAGGATCTGGGCGCGGATCTGGTCTATGCCTGGCCGACCGCGGAAATCGCCGTCGCCGAGGCAGCCCAGACCGCGCTGACCATCTACGGAGATGAGGATAAGCAGGAAGAAATGGACGAGCTTTTCTTGCACCCCTACGCTGCCGCCGAGCGCGGACTGGCCGATAATGTCATCGAGCCTTCCGCTACCCGCCACTACCTGGTTGAAGGCCTGCGCCTGCTAGAGCGCAAGGTCGTGGCCCAGGTACCCAAGAAGCACGGAACTGTTTAGGAAAAGATGTCTGAACCCGAAATCAAAGTCCTGAAGGGAAACCCCACGGAAGAAGAGGCCGCCGCGCTCTCGACGGTGCTCAAGCAGATGCAAAAGGACCACTCCGGTGCCTTTGGGGATCGCAACCACTGGGGCAGGCCCGGTGAGCGCTTCGACCACTACGGCGCGCAGCGCGTCTTTAATCCATCTGCCTTCCACACCGTGCGGTATTACTAATGCGCCTCATTTTGGCCTCGCAGTCCCCCTCGCGCGCCGCCATCCTGCGCGCGGCCGGCGTGGAACCGGTGCTCGAGCCCGCCGATATTGACGAGCGCGCCCTGGAAACCCAGTTGGCGGGGCACTCGCCTGCCGATACCGTGGCAAAGCTTGCCACCGCCAAAGCCGAAAAGGTCGCTTGCCGGTACCCCGACGAGCCGGTTATTGGCGGCGATTCCATGCTGCTATTGGATGGCCAGTTGCAGGGCAAACCGCACACCGTCGATGCCACAATCGAGCGTTGGCACCAACAGGCTGGGCGCACCGCGCAGCTACTTACCGGCCATTGCCTGATTTTTGGCACGCAACGCCACGTGGAAACCTCTACCACGACCATCCGGTTCGCAGAGGCTTCTGCCACCGATATCGAGGCCTACGCTCGCAGCGGCGAGCCCTTGGAGTGCGCGGGCGCGTTTACCTTGGAGGCCATGGGCGGCTGGTTTATCGATAGCATCGACGGCGATCCCTCTTCTGTCATCGGGCTGTCCCTGCCGGTGGTGCGCCGCGCGCTTTACTCTTTTGGGCTCAGCGTTTCTGATTTCTGGTAGGCCCGCACGAGCATCGCTAGAGTGTGTCTTATGGAAATGAAAGACATGCTTGCCCCAGAACCGATTAAATTGCCCGCTGATCCCGGCGCTCAGGACGCGGCCGCGCCTGCGGCCGGCATCGTAGACCACCCGGATTCCCCGTTGCTGTGGGCCATGCTCGCGGAGCAGGAGCTCGACAAGCTAGAGGGCGCGGATCCCAACGAGTACATCACCGCTTATGCCTACGCCCGCACCGGCTACCACCGCAGCTTAGACCGCCTGCGCGGCAATGGCTGGAAGGGATGGGGCCCGGTCCCCTTCTCCCACGAGCCCAACCAGGGTGTCCTGCGCGCCATTGCAGCCCTTGGACGTGCCGCCAAGGCCATCGGCGAGGACGATGAATACGACCGCATTCGCCAGATGCTTTCCGATGCCGACCCCGATAGCGTCTCTCAGCTCCTCGATTAAGTATGTTTGCTAGAAATATATCCCGCTGCTTAAGTTCCAAGGCCGCAATAACGCTCCTCGCTGCGGCCCTGCTGCTTAGCTTGGCGGCGTGTGGCTCGGGCGATCAGGAATCTAATTCAGCTTCGTCCCAATCCGAATTTTCTACCCACAGCCCAGAAACCTCGGGGCAGACCCACACGGTAACCGAAACGCCCACTGAAGAAGCCCCGGAACAACCCAACGATAATAAGGGCAAGGATTCTTCCACCGATTCCGAATGCGCGGATCTACCAAACGATCCCCGGGAAGCCTATGCATCTGGCACCGCGCCCGGGCGCATGCCCTCTGATAGAGGTGATGACTTCAACTTTTGGATCGCGGATATCGACAACTCCTACGATCCCTGTGCGCCCATCAGTTGGATTACTTTCAACGGTGAGGTGGGGGACAAAAATGGCCCCAACAATAACGCAGCATCGGTCGGCCATGCACTGGCCCTATACGTCCATGGAGAGCCCGTGAATGAAGTCACCATGTTTGACTCGGTTGATAAGGTCAGCCGCGTCTCAGACGATGCAGTCGACTTCACGTGGGGAGAGCGCTCAATTACTACGTCCGCGGGGATCACCGCGCATCACACAGTGCGCCTCCAGGTTGATGGTGACTCGGTGGAACCAGTCTCTGGCGATATTGACCTTTTCAATAAGGCTTTGAATGAGCACATGACGTTCATGCTCGGTTCTTATGGCTAGGCCATAGGAGTTGCCGTCTTCCATTCGTCTTCGCGCACCACATAAAAATGACCCCGCGGATTGCCGCGGGGTCATTATCTATAGGAGTTTCAGGCACAATTCATAGTGCCCAGTCTTTATCCTAAGACTCCTTGTCCAATAGGTCTCCGGTGTTTTGCGCTGTGCGCACGTTTGCCACTAACGCTTCCAAGGCGAGCCTTGTGATCACCATCCCAGCATAAAAAACCACAGTAGCTAGCAGGACGAGGACGATGAATCCGATAAAGCTGAGGAGAACGTATCCAAACTCGCCCTCCGAAATTCCATCTATACCGACGATGGTCCCTAGAATAAATGCCACTAGAACGTGGAGAGCCCACCAAACTCCGCCCAGCACCATAGCGTCGACATAGATCGCCTTCACATGGGTCAGAGTCATGAAATCTTTAAATTCAAATTCCCAAAGCCCACCTAAGAGGCCTTTTTTATTCCCCAGGCCCTTCATAGCTGCACCGAATCCACGTTTGTTCTGTCCAGCTACTCGCCCATAGCTTTGAGGGGCCTCAGTGCCCTGAGGGGGTTGACCAAAATTTGGGTGAGAACCTGCCTCCGGGTTGTACCCGCCTGCAGCCGATGCCTCCTGTGATTGTTGTCCCGTGCCCCACCCGGCGTCTGGCCCAGCATCATTAGCAGGCCGGCGGTTGTTTTCTGCCGAGTTTGCGGACGAGGGCTCCGAATCAGTAGCAGATTTATGGTCCTGCGATGCGGATTCTGCATCTGCTGCGGACGATTGGGAATCCTGGGGGCTGGACTTATCCGAACCAGCATCTACAGGCTGATCGCCGCCTGGAGTTGAAGCTGCATTCTCAGCAGACGTACTAGGTTCTTTGGCCTCCTGCGCACGAGGCTCCTGTCCACCATTTTTCTGCGCCTGATCGTTCTGTGGTTTAGGAACGGCGGACTCAGGAGTTTCAGTGTTCTGACGGGGTTGTTCCGAAAAATCACGGGGTGTAAAGCTTTGAGGGGCGTCAGAGTTGCGGTCGTTTTCAGCCATTATCTGGTCCTTTTAGTTGTAGTCAGGGTAGGTAGGAAAGTGTCCCACGCCACTAATTCGCGGGGCCACTAAGCAGGTTACAGCGTCAACCCAAAATTTATCCATCTCTGACGCAGCTCACCCCTTCGCAACGTCGCGGCCCCTACCGAGTCAATTCATTCCACGCACGTTATGTATGGAAAACCACTTTCACTATTCCAATGTGATAAATCGAGAAAATTCGAGTTAAAGTAGTGGGAGCGAAAAAATAGGTTTATTAGAAAGGTAGGCGGGCAGTGGCAGACGTAGACCCCTATCCCCCATTCCAGCAATATGCGCACCCAGAGCGGCTTGTTTCCGCTCCGTGGCTGTCCGCGCGCCTAGGCATTAAAGGGTTACGCGTTATCGAGGTCGATGAAGACTCTCTTTTGTACGATATCGGGCACATTCCCACGGCGACGCGGATCAACTTCCGCACCGAGCTAATAAGCTCGCTCACGCGCGACTTTATCAACGGTGAGGAATTTACCCGCTTGATGCGGGAAAAGGGCATCCACGAAGACGATACCGTTGTCCTGTACGGCGATAAGTCCAATTGGTGGGCGGCCTACGCACTATGGGTATTTACCCTCTTTGGCCACAAAGACGTCCGCCTCCTCGATGGCGGACGCGATGCGTGGATGTCAGAAGAGCGCGATACCTCCTTCATGGTCCCAGAATTCCCCGAATCCAACTATCCAGAGGTAACCCGGGACGACTCCCTCCTGCGCGCCTTTGTCGCCGACGTACACGAGGCAACCGGCTCCCTGGTTGATACCCGGCCGCCGGAAGAATTCGCAGGTGAAGCGACAGAGTTCGACCCCAATGGAAACTCGCCTTATGGCACCACCATGTGCCACGGGCACATTCCGGGTGCGATCAACTTGGAATGGGATCGCGCAACCTACCCCAACTCCTGTTTCCGCAACGTTGATGACCTGAAGGTCAACTACGGCATGCTGGAACCTGATACCCACACCATTTTGTATTCCCACCTAGGAGCGCAGGCCGCGTTCACGTGGTTCGTGCTCACTTACCTTTTGGGCTTTAAAAAGGCGCAGGTCTACGATGGGTCATGGTCTGAGTGGGGCAACATGGTCAATATGCCGATTGAAAAGTAGATTTTCGTCCGGCCAATAATTACCCACATCACAGCGATGTGGGTTTATTTTTGTTTAAACGTAACAATCATTGCCAAACGGACGACTTTATATTTTGGTGTGCAACAATAGATCCCGTAGTAAACGAAGTGTATTCAGGAGGTTACTGCCGTGGCAGTAGAAACCAAGAAGATCTCCAAGGTTCTCGTAGCGAACCGAGGTGAGATCGCCGTACGCGTTATTCGTGCTGCTCGCGATGCCGGGATCTCCTCCGTCGCCGTTTATGCCGAGCCGGACGCGCAGGCACCCTTCGTCACGCTGGCCGATGAAGCTTTTGCCCTCGGCGGTTCTACCTCTGCTGATTCTTATCTTGTCTTTGACAAGATTCTGGATGCCGCCGCTAAGTCCGGCGCGGATGCCATCCACCCCGGCTATGGTTTCTTGTCCGAAAATGCCGATTTTGCCCAGGCAGTTATCGATGCTGGCCTGACCTGGATTGGCCCGCCTCCCCAATCCATCCGCGCTTTGGGAGATAAGGTCACGGCCCGCCACATCGCCGAGCGCGCCGAAGCTCCCATGGCCCCTGGCACCAAGGATCCGGTGGCCAACGCGGATGAGGTCAAGGCCTTTGCGGATGAGCACGGCTTGCCCGTAGCCATCAAGGCGGCGTTTGGCGGCGGCGGCCGCGGCATGAAGGTCGCGCACACCGCTGAAGAGATTCCGGAGCTATTTGAATCCGCGACCCGCGAGGCCACCACTGCCTTTGGCCGCGGCGAGTGCTTTGTCGAGCGCTACCTCGATAAGGCCCGCCACGTGGAGGCCCAGGTTTTGGCAGATAAGCACGGCAATGTGGTGGTCGTCGGCACGCGCGATTGCTCTCTGCAGCGCCGCTTCCAAAAGCTCGTAGAAGAAGCGCCGGCGCCTTTCCTGAGCGACGAGCAGCGCGCCTCCATCCACGAGTCCGCCAAGCGCATTTGCCGCGAGGCTGACTACTGCGGTGCCGGCACCGTGGAGTATTTGGTCAGCGCCGATGGCCTGATTTCCTTCCTCGAGGTCAATACCCGCCTGCAGGTGGAGCACCCCGTTTCGGAGGAAACCACCGGGCTGGACCTCGTGCGCGAGCAGTTCCGGATTGCCCAAGGCGAAAAGCTTTCGCTCAGTGAGGATCCAGCACCGCGCGGGCATGCCTTTGAGTTCCGCATCAACGGCGAAGACGCCGCGGCCGACTTCATGCCCGCTCCCGGGACCATCGTCAAGTACTCCGAGCCCGCTGGGCCGGGCGTCCGCGTGGACTCGGGCGTCGTCGAGGGCTCCGTCATCGGCGGGCAATTCGATTCCATGCTGGCCAAGCTCATTGTCTGGGGTTCGGACCGCGAAACCGCCCTGCGGCGCTCCGCCCGAGCCCTGGATGAATACCAGGTTGAGGGCCTGCCCACCGTGCTGCCCTTTGACAGAGCCATCGTTGCAGATCCCGCCTTTACCGCGGAAAATGGTTCCTTCGATGTCTACACCAAGTGGATCGAGGAGGCGTGGGATAACCAGCTGACGCCGCACGATGATTCCACCGATGCGGAAGCCGGCGCGCCCGAGGCCTCGCAGGTCCACACCGTGGAAATCGACGGCCGCCGCATCGAGGTAGCATTGCCCGCCACCTTTGGCATTACCGGCGCGCGCAAGCGGAAAAAGCGCAAGGGTGCCGGCACCAAGTCTGCGGTGTCCGGCGATGCCGTGACCGCACCGATGCAGGGCACGGTCATCAAGGTCAACGTGGAAGAGGGCCAAGAGGTAGAAGAGGGCGATATCGTCATGGTCCTTGAGGCCATGAAGATGGAAAACCCCGTCAAGGCCCACAAGTCCGGCACAGTAACCGGGCTGGCGGTCGAGGCCGGCTCGTCCACCACCAAGGGCGCGCAGCTGCTGGAAATTAAGTAGCCGCGCCAGCTAGCCTGGAAGAATGACTGATTCTTCTCTTGGTGTTCGCTTGGCCAAGGAAGAGGACCGCGACTACCTTGCGGGCCTCTTCCCTTCCCATATCGCGGACTGGTCCCCCATCGTTGATGGCGGCGTCATCGCCTTGCCCCTTGCCGCCAACGAGGACCCAACTGTAGAGCCCGTGGGGGCCGCGCTCCTGCGCTACTACCCCGCCGCCGCCAAGGGCCCAGCCTTCCTTGGGGATCCGGGCGCTGACCCGCTTGACGATGCCACCTGGCTCACCCCCTTCGACCCCGAGGACATCCCCGAGCTCATCGTCGCCACGAACGGCACCGGCGACGAAGCAGACCGAGCCCACGACCTGCTCGTTGCTAACGCTATCGATCTCGCGGCCGAGCAAACCGCCCCTGGTATCGCGTCCGCCACGCCACTACCGGGCTTCGAGGAGCTCACCCAGGGTAAGTTCTTCCGCCGCTTCTAATCTGGCGTCTGTCTCTTGCAGGCCTCTGGTTCCAGCAAGAGATGAATTTTAGCTAGAGCCCTTGTGTTTTGCACCACAGCTGCTATTGTTGAGGTCTATGAAGATTTCCGCCTAGTACGACGTCCCTTGCACACTCGTTCTTTAAAGGTGGATTCTTCATGCCGATTTCTTTTTCCCAGCTCAGCCTGTCGTGGCCAGACGGCACGCCCTGCTTTTCCCAACTTTCCGGAACAATCCCTGACTCGGTTACTGGAATGATTGGCGATAATGGATCCGGAAAATCAACCCTTGCTAAGGTCCTGTCCCACCAGATCGCACCATCCTCGGGCACATTCACGGCACCAGAGGTCACGTATCTAGACCAAGATCTTGGCTTGCGTGACTCCTTAACCATCGCCGAAGTATTCGGCGCGGCGGAAAAGATTGCCGCGCTCCACGCACTAGAAGCGGGAAATTACTCCGAGGAACTGCTGAAAACCATTGGTAACGACTGGGATATCGAAGACAGGATTCATGCCTGCCTCCATAACGCAGGCGTTCCCTACCCGCTAGAGCGCACCATCGGTACGCTGTCTGGAGGCGAAGCGGTCACCATCGCATTAAACGCCGCCTTTTTTGATCACCCAGACTTTGTCATCCTCGATGAGCCGACCAATAACTTGGACGCAGCAGGAAAATCCAAGGTCATCAACCTTATTTCCAGCGCTTCTACGCCCATTCTTGTCATCTCCCATGACCTAGACCTGCTCTCCCATGTCGAGCACATTGCAGAACTCTACGCGGGAAGTTTGCGGTTATTTTCCGGAAATTATCACGCCTACCGGGAGGCCATAGAAACCGAACAGCGCGCCGCCGAAGCAGAAACTCGCGAGGCCAAAGCCGAACACCGCAAGCAAGTGCGCGAGCGCGAGGCGATGCAGGTGCGCATTTCCCGGGACAATCGCCGCGGCAAAGCCTTCTCGCACAACCGCCGAAAGCCCGGGATGGCGATGGGAAACGATAAGAACCGCGCCCAAAATACCGCGGCTAAGCGGTCGGCTCAGGCATCGGGTTCGGTGCAGGAAGCATTTGCTGCCTATCAAGCTGCGCAACATAAGATCCGCCCAGACGAGCACGTTCACCTTGACCTCCCAGGCACGCAGTTGCCCAATGGCACCCGCGTGCTCACCAGTAACATCGTGGATATAACCGGCCCTGAGCATGTTCGTCTTATGGGTCCAAACGGCAGCGGGAAAACCACGTTCCTTAATGAGGTTGCGCGGGGCGGCGTTGAGTACAGCGTGGACTGTGGATATTTGCGGCAGAAAATCACCTTGCCGGAAGATCGCACAATCTTAGAGATGGTCACAGAGGCCAACCCCACTGCTCCCCCACAACTCATCCGCGATCAATTGGCGCAGCTGTTATTTCGCGATGACCAGGTGCACCGCCGCACCGGCCTGCTATCCGGTGGCGAACGTTTCCGCGCGGAATTTGCCAGGGTGCTTTTGGCCGATCCCAGCCCGCAATTCTTCTTGCTTGATGAGCCCACCAATAATTTGGACATCACCACCATAAAGTGGCTCGTGCAGATCCTCGAGTCCTACAAAGGTGCATACTTGCTGGTCAGCCACAATGAGGGCTTCTGCAAAGAGCTCAGCCTCACGTCGCAGGTGCATATCTAGGCCCCAGTCTCCGCTTTGTATTACCTCCACTAATACAGACTGTGCTACTATTAGTTGCACAAAACTTATTGGAAGGAGGTAGCTCATGCTTATCACGCTCAACCCTGACGCGGATGCGCCGGTCTTCCAGCAGATCCACGATGAAATCGTGCTGGCCATCGCCCGCGGGCAGCTTTTCGACGGCGACAAGCTCGATCCCGTGCGCCAGGTCGCCGCGGATATTGGCATTAACCCGGCCACCGTAAAACACGCCTACGACTTGCTCGTTGCTGATGGCCTCGTCGAAACCGCGGGTCGCTCCGGATCGATCGTCCGTCCCGGCGCGCACACCGCGGCGCAAGAACAGCAGGTTCGGCAACGCCTGTGCCGCGTGGCGACCCTCGCCCGCGCCCAGGGCTTTTCCACTGAGGAGCTCCACGGCTATCTCGATTCCATACTGAAGGAGCTCGCATGATTCTTACCGTCCTCATGGCCGCGACCACGCTGGTCATAACGTGGATAATGACCACGATCCCAGCACTTGCGGCGCCAGGCGCCCCGCTCGGCGTTCGCGTTCCCCAAAGCCATCTTTCGGATCCCGTTGTGGTCGACGCTATTTCTGGTTTTAAGACTCGGACGTGGGTTGTGGGCATCGCAGCGGCGGTTATCTCGCTGTTCTACGTCAACCACTCGTGGGTGGCGGCTCTGTCTTCCCTGCTGGTCATTATCGGCAGCACGTGGGCTTACCTCTCCCAGCGCCGCTATATCATCGCGGCCAAGAAGGACGGCGGCTGGTTCGACGGGGTAGAAACCGCGGTCAGCGCCCAGGTAGCGGAGCGGGACGCCGACGCCACACAAGATATTGATGTACCAACGCCGTCTTTTCCCTGGCTGACCATGTTGGGTTCCTTGCTGGTCATCATCGCCGGTGCTCTCATCGTCGCCGCCCATTGGTCCGACATCCCCGATCCCGTGCCAGTGCACTGGGATGATTCTTTGGAGCCGGATAGCTGGAGCGACAAGTCCATCGGCAGCGTCTTTTTCATCACGTTTATCGCGCTGGGAATGTGGTTGCTTTTCGCCGGCATCTGCTGGCTTATCCAACGCACCGCGGTTCGCCCGCGCTCGGAGCGCTCCATCAAGGCGCGGCTACGCAATCAGGCAAACCTTACAGCCTCCAACGAAGCGATGGGCGTCCTGCTGCTTCTCATGTCCCTCGGGCTGTCGTTTATACAGATAACCGGCCCGGTACCGAGCTATCAGGACCTGGCTGGCTTCTCCTTTATCACCATGGTGGTGATGACCATTAGCGGCACCATAGCCATCGTGGCAATGATACTTCGCGCCCAATCGCAGCTCGAGGATCAGCTGCGCGGGGTGAAACTTCCGGATGGAGACAAAGAGTCCCCCGATAATGACGAACATTATAAATGGGGGATCCTGTATTACAACCCCGATGACCCAGCGGTGCTGGTGGACAAGCGCCTAGGCGTCGGAGTGTCCTTCAACTACGCCACATGGCAGGCGAAGGCCTTCCTCGCCGTCATAGCGGTCATCGTCATCGGGTCGATTGCTCTTCCATTAATCCTGATTTAGCCAATGCGGTCCAGGATGATCTGGCGCTCCTTATCCAGCGGGGCGTCGGTAATCTTAAAGCCCTGCTGCAAGGTCTCAAGGGAGCGCTCGAAGCGCTCTGGGGTTTCCGTGTGCAGGGTGAAAAGCTTCTGGCCCTTGGATACCTTTTCGCCCTTGACCGCGTGCAATTCGATGCCCGCGGTTGCCTGTACCGGGTCTTCCTTCCGCGCACGGCCAGCGCCCAGGCGCCAGGAGCTCACGCCGACGGACAGGGCATCAAGCTCGGTAAGGTAACCATCGGATTCAGCGATGACATCGTGGGTATGTGTAGCCACGGGAAGCTTGGCGTCTGGGTCTCCGCCCTGCGCCTTAATCATTTGCTTCCACTTATCCATGGCGCGGCCATCCTTGAGCGCCTTTTCCACGTCGGCATCGTGCACGCCGGCCGCTTCCAGCATCTCGCACGCAAGGGCCAGGGTCAGCTCGACGACATCGCTTGGCCCGCCGCCTGCCAGGACCTCGACGGATTCCTCGACCTCGAGGGCGTTGCCCACCTTTCGGCCCAACGGGGTGGACATATCCGTCAGCAGTGCCGTGGTAGCCGTGCCGGCGTCATTACCCAAGTCCACCATGGTCTGCGCCAGCTCGCGGGCCAAGGTCTCATCCTTCATAAAGGCGCCGGAGCCCACCTTGATGTCGAGAACCAGCGACGAGGTACCTTCAGCGATTTTCTTCGACATGATGGACGAAGCGATAAGCGGAATCGCCTCAACGGTGGAGGTGATATCGCGCAGGGCATAGATCTTCTTATCCGCGGGCGCCAGTCCAGAGCCTGCCGCGCAGATGATGCAGCCCGGGTCCTCCAGGATTTCCATCAATCGTTCATTGGAAATATCCGCCTGCCAGCCAGGGATGGCCTCCAGCTTGTCCAGGGTGCCACCAGTGTGGCCCAGACCGCGGCCGGAAAGCTGCGGAACCGCGACGCCAAAAGCGGCAACGAGAGACGCGAGAGGCAGCGTAATCTTATCGCCAACACCACCGGTGGAGTGCTTGTCCGCAGTCTTCTTGGACAAGGACTCAAAGCTCATTGTCTCACCGGAGGCGATCATCGCCTTGGTCCACTGCGAGATTTCCTCGCGGTTCATGCCGTTGAGGAAGATCGCCATATTGAGCGCGGCCATCTGCTCATCTCCCACGACCCCGCGCGTATAGGCATCGATGACCCAGTCGATTTCCTCCGGGCTAAACACCCCCTTGTCGCGCTTGGTACGAATAACATCTACCGCATCGAATTTCTCGGCCATGACGACTCCTCCTGTACTGATTTGGAAACCGAAACATACAAGCACATAATGTGATTTACTGCACTATATACAGTGGTTGTGCACTCCACCACGTCCAATTATTATTCCCTATAGAACAGATGTCAACGAGTATTTTTTTTTGTTCTATTGGAGAATTAACGCAGTCGCTCTTCACCCCCGTACAAAGAAAGCCCATACCGCAATGAACACCACCCCGGATTCGCCTCCCACCGATGCCGAATTGCTCAACCTCGCAGAAGAAGCAGCCCACCACGCCTGGGCGCCCTATTCCTCTTTCCCCGTCGGTGCGGCTTTGCTGCTTGCCGATGGCCGCATTGTCACCGGCTCCAACGTCGAAAACGCCTCCAGCCCGTTAGGCATTTGCGCCGAACGCAACGCCGCCGCACACATGGTCACCACCGCAGACGTGACGGCCACCGATGGCCACTTGCCCAGCATTCCGCAGATTAAAGCGGTTGCTATCGTCGGTTTGAAGTCCGCACCTTGCTACCCTTGCGGTGCCTGCCGCCAGGTCCTGCGGGAGTTTAACTGCGAGCGCGTCATCGTCTCCGTCGATGGAAAGCCCCGGAGCCATGACTTTGCTGAGATCCTCCCCCTCTCCTTTGGCCCAGAGTCACTCTAATTAAAAAGTCCCTTCAAAGAACGGTCAGAAAATATGGAACGCTTACAAGGATTGCTCGGCATCATCGCCATTCTTGCAGTAATTTACGTCCTGTCGAGCTCGCGTAAAAATATCAAGTGGCGCACCATTGGCGTGGGCCTTGTCCTGCAGGTGGTCTTCTGTTTCTTGGTCCTCGCGTGGGAACCTGGATTCAAAGCCCTCAAGGGCATCGCCAATGGGCTAACTAAGCTCACGGAATTTACCAACGAAGGCACCCAATTCGTCTTCGGCGGCCTCTTCGGTGATGACTTCGTTTTCGCCCTCAATGTGCTGCCCGTGATCATTTTCTTGGGCGCCATCATCGCCGCCCTGTACTACCTCCGGGTTATCCAGTACTTCGTGGAATACGTCGGATCCGCCATCAAGTGGCTCATGGGCACCTCCAAGGTGGAATCGGTCTGGGCCACCACCGTGATCTTCCTCGGCCAATCCGAGGCACCGCTGGTAATTAAGCCCTACCTGCCCAAGCTCACCCGATCCGAGCTTTATACCTGCATGGTCGGCGGCTTTGCCTCCGTGGCCGGTTCCACGTTGATCGGCTACTCGCTCTTGGGTGCGCCCCTGGAGTACTTGCTCGCCGCATCGCTCATGAATGCGCCGGGCTCCCTGCTCGTCGCCAAGGGCCTCATGCCAGAGACCGAAGAGACGAACCTCGACGCTACCGTTAAAGACGTTCGCGATACCGAATCCAAAAACATCATCGATGCCATCAGTAGCGGTGCCATGGCCGGCGGTAAGATCGCCATCTCGGTTGCCTGCTTGCTCATCGCCTTCATCGCCTCGATCGTGATGCTCTCTGCCATCCTCGGCGGCATTGGTTCCCTCTTCGGCCAGGATAACTGGTCGCTCGAAGGCCTCTTCGGCATCATCTTCGCCCCAGTGGCCTGGCTTATCGGTACGCCTTGGAACGAGGCCCTCGAGGTGGGTAACTTCATCGGCCAAAAGACCATCCTTAACGAGTTCGTTGGCTACACCGCCTTTGGTGAAAGCGTCGATGAGCTCAGCGATAAGGCCATCTTGATCTCCTCCTTCGCCCTCGCTGGCTTCGCCAACCTGTCGTCCATCGGCATCCAGATTGGCTCCATCGGTGGCCTCATCCCTGAGCGCCGCGGTGAAGTAGCAAAACTTGGCCCGCGCGCACTCTTCGGTGGCTTCCTTACCAATATGCTCAATGCCGCCATCGTCGGCGTCATCGTTGCACCAATGGTTCTCTAACCCGCCCGGCCAGATTCGATAACTAATCACGCCAAAATTTCCCAAAAGCAACCGCGTTTCCACAAAAATCAGGGCCGAAAATGGCCAAACGCGGTTGCTTTTAGACGTTTCCGCGAACTAGGTATGCAGCGACACAATTAATTGGTTGCGTCCTCTAGCTTTATACACCTTGAACCGTACGGAGTTTGTGTCAGCTCACGGCGCAGACGAGCATTCTCAGCGCGAAGATCGGGCTAGCTTAGCCCATCGGAGGATCCTCGGCGTTCGCGCTCATTTTGCCCCACCGGCCTAAAAGAACCTCGGCAGTGGGAGTGTCTAATGGTTTGTGTGTGGCAATCTATCCCGAATCAAATACTGGGCTCGACGAGAAAGAGAAACCTGTGATCCGATTCGCCATGAGAGATTACGGCACCCTAAAACCTCTAGACAGGCTCTTGTGACTTACATGCCAGGCACAAGGAGCCAAGCCCATCAATAGAACAGGAACGCACAATCATACCCAAGGTTTTAATCCAAGATTACTTCCTGAAACAATTGAATCGCATCAAAGCTACCGCCCCCTAGGGCCAGCCACCTGTCTGCTAACCTGGCAACGATGTTGACAATAGATGCAGACTACGGACATTCCGCCGCCTTGGGGCACCTCAATCGCAGCTTTAATGCCGGTCGCGTATACGGCCTAAAAGGCCCGAATGGTGCGGGTAAATCTACGCTGCTGCAGACGTTGAGCGGCGAGATTGCCCCACTAAATGGCACCGTTTTCATCGACGGTGCCGCGCCCGGTAGCGCTGCGGCGGCCGGTTCCGTCATCTCCGTCGGGGACCCAGTCTTCCTCCCCGATCTCACCGTGGGTGAGCACTTTAGCTTGCTATCCCGCCGCTCCGGCGTAAACTTTGCCGAGGTCCATGAGCTCTGGGCCATCGACGACGCCATCCGGAACTCCGCTGTCAGCAGCCTTTCTTCTGGCCAGCGCCAGCGGGTCTACCTCGCAGCCCAGCTTTATCAGCCGGCCAAAGCCTTGCTTATCGACGAACCCGAGCGCCACCTCGACCACACCTGGACCGCCTTCTTGGCCGAGGAGCTACGCCACCTGGCAGCCAATGGCCGCTGTGTGGTGCTCGCTTCCCATTCTCCGGCCATCTTCGCTGCCTGCGACGAAGTAGTGAAGATTTCATGAAACTTCTTCCACAGCTTCCTCAGCCATCTATTACGCCTTCATCGCGGCACTTATCGCGAGCGTCAGCGTCTACGCCTGACACAATGCTGCAGCGCTTCTGCCCTCGCTAGCACAGCGCACGGCCGCTGCTCTGCCCGCAACCGCGACCATTGGTGCCGGGCTCGGCTCGCTCGCCCTCATCATCCTCCTCGAGGCGCTCTATCCGCTGCGCAGCCTTTCGCTCGGGCGTTGGGTCTATGCGGATAGGCCGCGGGGGCGCATGGGAGGCGTCGATAAGCTGTCTATTGCCCAGCTCGCCGGCGTGAGCCTCCTAGGTCTTGCCCTGTGTGCATCGCTGCATCTTCCACTCTATGCGGCGATAACCCTCCCCCTGCTGCGGTTTGCCATCGGCTGGCGATCCTTCGAACTCGCCTCGCTCCTCCGCGCGGGCCGTACCCGTGCCATCGGCTCGTCCTCCTTTGGGCTACTGGATTCTGAGGTTTCTGCCGATGCTATCGCCTCCCAATCCGCTCGCCTGCGCCCGCGCTCACATGCCACGGCTTCGCTCAGTCTCCTCTTTGCTCGGCGCCTGTTTCGCCGGTGGTACATCCCCCTCGGTGCGGTCGCCGTCATGGGACTGACCCTAGCGCTAGCACCTCAGCTCGGCGGCCTTGCTCTTATTGGATTTGCTGCCGCTTGGACCATTGTCGGCGCCGCTACTGGCCGCGCCGCCTCCTTCGGCCGCATCGTCGATGGTGCGTGGCCCGACTGGGGACTGCCACTGGCTGCCACCGCAGGTGCTGCCGTTGTCGGCACCGCCTTCATCGCCACCGTGTGGAAGCTGTCCCTGTTCACGCTCGCAGCATGTTGTTTGGGGCTTAGTTACACCGCTTTTAAGCGCTCCCGTCCCGCACGCGTTACCACCATGAATATCATCGATACCGGCGGCTTCGGCGCCTCCTTCTCTCCCGAGGTCTTCGGTTACTTCATGCGCGGGAGCTACGGTATTGCTGCCATCGCTGGGGCCCTTTTTCTCTAGTCTCCCTGCCCCGCAACCCAGGTACGTCACTGCATTAAGTCGCAGGTACCTGGGATTCTTTTTGCCCTCTTTTCTGTACCACATAAAATAATACAGCTTGTGTTACAGCAAGTAATACAGAAAAAGATTGGAGGTGACAGATGTTCATTACCCTTCACCCCGAATCTGACGTCCCCGTTTTTCAACAGATTCACGATGAAATCGTTTTGGCTATCGCTCGCGGACAGCTTTCCGATGGCGACAAGCTAGATCCCGTCCGCCGCGTTGCCAAGGATATAGGCATTAACCCTGCCACCGTGAAGAAGGCATACGACCTCTTGGTTTCCGAGGACCTTGTAAAACCGCCGGACGCTCCGGCTCCATCGTCAGGCCTGGTGCTCGCACCACCGCGCAAGAAAAACAACTGGAAGAGCAATTAAGCCGCATAGTCGCACTCGCCCGCGCCCAAGGCTTTAGCCCAGATGAGCTCCACGCTCGACTCAGCTCCACCCTTAATGACCTGGAAGTATCACCATGATTTTCACACTCATAATGGCCGCCACCACCCTGGTTATCACCTGGATCATGGCCACAGCCCCCTCCCTGGCCTCACCTGGCACACCGCTCGGAGTGCGCGTGCCCAAGGCTTATCTTTCTGATCCTGCGGTTACCTCCGCCCTCGCCGGATTCAAGATACGCACGTGGAGCTGCGGCATCGTGGCAACGGCCATGTCCCTCTTTGCCTGGAAACTGCCGTTATTAGCCGCACTACCTTCCCTCGTGGTGGCGCTCGGTGGCATGTGGGCTTATGCGTCCCAACGCCGCCGTATCATCGCGGCTAAAAAGGCGGGCGGCTGGTTCGACGAGGTTGAAACCAGCATCGCTGCCCGTGTTTCCACCACAGCCATTGATGCGCCCGAATTTCGCGGCATCCCTACCCCGACCTTTCCGTGGGTAACCATGCTCTCTTCCCTGCTGTGCATCGCGGCCGGTGCCATCATCGTCGCTTCCCACTGGTCCGCCATTCCGGACCCCGTTCCCGTGCACTGGAATGAATCCATGGAGGCCGACAATTGGAGCGACAAATCAATTGGGAGCGTATTTTTCTCCTCATTCGTCGCTTTAGCATTGCTGGGCCTATTTGCCATTATCTGCTCTTTTATCGCGCATAGTGAGGTGTCCCCACGCTCTGAGCGCAGCATTAAAGCGCGGCTGCGTAACGAAGCAAACCTCGCCCTGACGAACACCGGCATGGGAGTCCTCACCCTGCTCATCAGCGCCGGGATGGCGCTGATGCAGGTAACCGGCCCTATCCCGCATTATCAACGCTTCAACGGCGCCGCGATCACCACAATGCTGATTCTCACCATTGGTGGCAGCATCGGTCTAGTTGTATTTCTTCTCTACAAGCAATCCCGGTTATCCGAACAATTGCGCGGTATTCACTTCGCTGATGAAGACAAAGAATCACCGGACAATGACCACCTCTATAAATGGGGAGTAATATATTACAACCCGGATGATCCGGCGGTACTGGTAGATAAGCGCTTCGGTACGGGAATGTCATTTAATTATGCCCGGTGGCAGGCCAAAGTCTTTTTCGGCCTCGTGGTACTCATCTTGGTCGGCTCGTTAGCATTGCCCGTCATCCTTGGTTAAGGCGAGCCTCCGCCATCCTCGCGAATCAACGATTTCGTCCATCTAGAGCAAGGATTTCGTCGACGGTTGCGGTCATTTGGATGGACGAAATCGTTGATTTTTAGCACAGCTAGACACCAAAGCGCCCCGCTGCCTCGAGATAAATCGAGGGAAGCGGGGCGCTTGAGTGTGCAGACTAGTTGATTACGGCAATGAGGTCGCCGCCTTCCACCTTGGTGGCCTGGCCAATGGCCACGCGTTCGACCACGCCATCCTTGGTGGCGGAAATGGAAGCTTCCATCTTCATGGCCTCGATGACCGCGATTTGGTCGCCGGCCTTGACCTCGTCGCCTGGCTCTGCCGTGGGGTTGACCACACCGGCGAACGGGGCCGCTACGTGGCCGTCATTGGACGGGTCCGCCTTCTCCACCGTGGCCACGGTGGATTCGGCGTTTTCATCGCGCACCTTCATCGGGCGGATTTGGCCGTTGACGTTGAGCACAACATTGCGCATGCCCTTCTCATCCGGCTCACCCACGGCATCGAGGCGCACCACGATCTGCTTAAGGTTGGAGCGATCGGTGGAATCTTCTGGGAAGAAGTGCACTACCTTTTCTTCGCCTTCGGTCAGGCCGTAGAAGAAGGTCGTATCCGTCAGCGCCTCGGTATTGCCATACTTGCGGCGGAACTCGTTGAATTCCTCGAACTGCTTGGGGAAGAGCAGGCGGTTCAGGCTGGCGCGGCGCTCATCCGAGTTATCCGACTCCAGGTGCGGCTGCTCCTCTGCCGGGACATCGTTAATCTGCGCACCGGTTTCGGCGCGGCCATCGAGGACCTTATCGCGCAGCTCCGGCCAGCCACCCGGAGGGGTACCCAGCTGGCCGCGGAGGAATTGATCCACGGAATCCGGGATATCGTACTTCGTCGGGTTCGCCGCAAAGTCTTCCGGAGAAACGCCGGTGCCCACGAGATGGAGCGCCAAATCACCCACCACCTTGGAGGACGGGGTGACCTTGGTGGGGCGGCCTAGCATCTCGTTGACGGCGGCGTAGTTATCCTCGATGACCTCGAAGCGATCCGCCAGGCCCAATGCGACGGCCTGCGCGCGCAGGTTCGACAGCTGACCACCCGGAATCTCGTGCTTGTACACACGGCCGGTCGGGCCAGGAATGCCGTTCTCGAACGGGGCGTATAGCTGACGCACGGCCTCCCAATACGGCTCCAAATCCGAGACCGCTTGCAGGTCGATTCCTGTATCGCGCTTGGAGTTGGAGAATGCAGCGATGAGCGCGGAAAGCGAAGGCTGCGACGTGGTGCCGGCCAGCGGTGCCGAGGCGCCATCGACGATATCGGCGCCGGCGCGCGCCGCCGCGAAGTAGGTAGCGATCTGGCCACCGGCGGTATCGTGCGTGTGGACGTGGACCGGCAGGTCGAATTCCTTGCGCAGCGCGGTCACCAGCGTGTGTGCGGCCTCTGGGCGCAGCAGGCCGGCCATGTCCTTAACGGCCAGGATGTGCGCGCCGGATTCTACAATCTGCTCGGCGAGCTTCAAGTAGTAATCCAAGGTGTAGAGGTCTTCCTTCGGCGAAGAAAGGTCACCGGAATACGCCATGGCTACCTCGGCCACGGTGGTATTCGTCTCGAGCACGGCATCGATGGCAGGGCGCATCTGGGAGACATCGTTAAGCGCATCGAAAATGCGGAAGACATCCACACCGGACTTGGCCGCTTCCTGCACGAAGGCGCGGCAGACCGAATCCGGGTACGGGGTATAACCCACGGTATTGCGCCCGCGCAGGAGCATCTGGATGTTCTGATTCGGCATGGCCTCGCGCAGTAGGTCCAAGCGCACCCAGGGATCCTCGTGGAGGAAGCGCATGGCCACGTCATAGGTAGCACCGCCCCACGCCTCCACAGAGAAGAGGTCCGGGGTCAAGCGCGCCACGGCCTCTGCCGCTGAGACCAAGGCGGTGCTGCGCACGCGGGTAGCAAGCAGGGACTGGTGGGCATCGCGGAACGTCGTGTCCGTAACCATCAATGGTTCTTGGGCACGAATCTTTTCCGCGTACTTCTGTGGCCCTAGCTCCAGGAGATCATCGCGGGAACCGCGCGGGAGCGGCTCTTCCGTGTTGAACTCCGGCAGCTTATCAAACGGGCGCAGCGCGGTGGGCCTATCACCATTGGGCTTATTCACGGTGACATCCGCGATGTAGTCCAGGATACGACCGGACTCATCTACCGCCGGTGGCGCCTTGAGCAGATCCGGGTGCTCGGTAATGAATCCAGTATCGACGCGGGTATTGACGAAGTCAGATTCATTGAGCAACGCGCGCAGGAAGCCGATATTGGTGGCCACGCCGGAGACGTGGAACTCGTTCAGCGCGCGGCGAGCACGGTGCACAGCCTGCTCGAAGGTGGTGCCGCGGCAGGTCATCTTCACCAACAGGGAGTCGAAGTTGGGCGATACCTCAGCACCCACGGAGGTAGCGCCGTCCAAGCGTACACCAGCGCCGCCCGGCGAGCGATATGCGGTCAACGTACCCGTATCTGGGCGGAAGCCGTTATTCGGGTCTTCGGTAGTAATGCGGCACTGCAGGGCGGAGCCGGTAATGGTGATATTTTCTTGCGACAGGTTGATGTCTTCCAAGGAAGCACCGGCGGCGATATTCATCTGCGCCTTGACGATGTCCACACCGGTAACCTCCTCGGTCACGGTGTGCTCCACCTGCACGCGTGGGTTCATCTCAATAAAGACGTGGTTGCCGCGCTCGTCCACGAGGAATTCCACCGTGCCGGCGCCCTCATAGTTAATGTGCTCGCAGAAGTTCACGGCATCCTGGCAGATGCGATCGCGCAGCTCCGGATCCAGCGACGGCGCGGGAGCGATCTCTACGACCTTCTGGTGGCGGCGCTGCACGGAGCAATCGCGTTCAAAGAGGTGAATGACATTGCCCTGGGCATCCGCGAGCACCTGCACCTCAATGTGTTGCGGATTAATCACCGCGGTCTCGAGGTACACGCTGCCATCACCAAAGGCCGCCTCGGCCTCGCGCGAGGCTTCTGCTGCCCGTTCGCGCAGCTCAGATTCCGATTCCACGTAGCGCATACCGCGCCCTCCACCGCCAGAGACGGCCTTGACAAAGACTGGGAAGCTGAAGTCACCGGCGTCTGCCACCAGCTTATCGATGTCCGTAGTCGGCTCCGAGTCCTGCAGCGTCGGCAGCCCTGCTTCCTTCGCGGCGTTAACCGCAGCGGATTTATCACCGGTGAGATCCAGCGTGCTCGGGGTGGGGCCAATGAACTTAATGCCATTATCCTCGCAGGCACGGGCCAAATCGGCGCGCTCGGACAAGAAGCCGTAACCCGGATAGATTGCGTCCGCCTCAGACTTCTTGGCAGCGCGGATGATTTCCTCGATATCGAGGTATGCCTTGACGGGCTGTCCCTCGTCACCAATGCGCACTGCCTCATCCGCAAAGGCGCGGTGGAAGGAGTTGCGATCTTCACGAGGATAGACGGCGACGGTCTTCGCCCCCGTTTCAAAGGCAGCGCGGAAGGCACGCACGGCGATTTCACCGCGGTTGGCTACCAAAATCTTGTCGAACGATGGAAGGGCGGAATTGGCCACTTGGGTGTTCCTTTCAACTTGGAAGACACTGCGTTGCAATGTCCCCACTGGGGTGATCCGTCTCTCAGTTTAGAGATAAAAATAGTTTTTATCATCCCTTTTTTGAACGGAATTTTCTACACTCACCTGCAACTTAAACCCCGCGAAAGCAATTTCTGCCAGTCAACCAGTAATAACAGGCCTAACAATTTTGCAAAGTCTGCAAATTTCATCTGGCAAATTTTTCGCAGCCGGTACCGCAGCCGCAGCTGGATCCGCAGCCGCAGTCGGGGCCGGAGCTGCAGCCGCTACATGCGCATCCTCCTATGCAATACCTGAGGCGAAAATGCAACATCTGAGGGCGCGGGTCGCTCAGTTATACCGTAGAAGGATGCACATATAGCGTAGGAGGATGCGCAAATGCTCCCCACGCAGGCATGGGGAGCATGGACGGCTCACTACCCGGTTACACGGACCGCCCGAACCGCGCGGGAAGCCGAGTGTTTAGAAGGACTTCGGTGGAACGGAGCGCTGGTCTTCGCCGACGTATGCGGACAGCGGGCGAATCAGCGAGTTGTTCTCATTTTGTTCCACGATGTGCGCGGTCCAGCCGGTAATGCGGGCCATGACGAAGATCGGGGTGAAGAACTGAATGTCGAACCCGAGGATGTGGTAGGCAGGGCCGGCCGGGAAGTCCAGGTTTGGCTTGATCTTGATCGAGGTGTTTTCCTCCATGGTCTTGGCCATGATGTCGTACATCTCGATCCACTTGGTCTGGTCGTGCTGCTCCGCCAACTCCTTGAAGGCGGCTTCCATGGTGGGAACGCGGGAGTCGCCGTTCTTGTACACGCGGTGACCAAAGCCCATGACCAGTTCCTTATTAGCCAGCTTGTTCTTGGTCCACTCCTCTGCCTTGGCAGGATCGTCTACCTCGAGGAAGTTCTTCATGACGGCCTCGTTGGCACCGCCGTGCAGTGGTCCCTTGAGAGCGCCAATGGCGGCGACGATGGCGGAGTAGGTATCAGACATCGTGGAGGTAACCACGCGTGCCGAGAAGGTTGAGGCATTGAAGGAGTGCTCGGCATAAAGGATGAGGGACTTATCAAAGGCCTCGATATCGGCGCGGTTTACCGCTGGGGAGCCTTCTTCATCGCCGAAGACCATCCACAGGAAGTTTTCGGCAAAGCCCTTCTTGCGGGACGGCTCGATGTAGCCCTCACCGCGGCGGCGACGGATATCGAGCGCGATGATGGTGGGGATCTTCGCCATGAGCTCGAGCGCGGTACGGCGCACGTGCTCGGAGTCCTTGGTGTATTCCTCCGCATCCTGGGCACCGATGAAGGAAATCGCCGTGCGCAGAACGTCCATTGGGTGGCAGCTTTGCGGCATGGACATGATCAGGTCAATGAGGTGGCGGTCCAGGTGACGCAATGCCTTCTCACGCGCGGAGAAGCGGATGAGGGATTCTTGCCCCGGCAGCTTGCCATTCCACAAGAGGTACGCAACCTCTTCGAAGGAGCAGTAGCGGGCCAGTTCTTGGACCGGGTAGCCGCGGTAGGTCAAGGAGTTGGTCTCAGGAACGACCTTGGAAATGGCGGTTTCATCAACAACGACGCCATAAAGCCCCTTGCGGATTTCTGGGGTTTCGTTTTTCTTATCGGACATGGCCACTGGCTCCTTAGCCTTCAAAAGTGGGTTGATAGTTGTCTTTGGAATAGGTGAATACGGACTGGTCGAACTCGTTGTATTCCTGGTAGCGGACCAGTTCGTACAGGCGGGAGCGGTGCTGCATGCGCTCTAACCACTCAGTCTGGATACCGGTTTCCTGCAAGTCGCGCAGGAATTCTTCGGTAGCGCCCATGGCCACGCGGAAGCTGGAGACCGGCCAGATCACGGCGTTGTATCCCAGTCCGTCGAGGGTCTTTGCTGATTGCAGCTCGGTTTTGCCGAACTCCGTCATATTCGCCAACAGCGGCGTATCCACGGCGGCGCGGAACTTTTCAAAGTCCGCAGGGGAATACAGCGCCTCGGTGAAAATCAGATCCGCACCGGCTTCGGCATAGGCCTTAGCGCGATCGATGGCGTCATCGATGCCATTGACACCGGCGGCATCAGTGCGCGCGCAGATGATGAAATTAGGATCGCGGCGCTCATTGACGGCCGCGCTGATGCGGCGGACCATGACTTCCTTGTCCACCACTTCCTTGCCATCGAGGTGCCCGCAACGCTTCGGGTTAACCTGGTCCTCCAGGTGGCAGCCGGCCAGGCCGGCATCCTCGAGGGCGGCGACGGTGCGGGCGGCGGACATGGGTTCGCCGAAGCCGGTATCGGCATCGACAAGCACGGGCAAGTCGGTAGCGCGCGCGATCTGCCCGGCGCGCTGGGCCACCTCGGTCAAGGTGGTAAGCCCGATATCGGGCAGGCCTAAATCGTTAGCCAGCACCGCGCCGGATACGTAGACGCCGTCGAAACCGCCAATGTCCTGGATAAGACGGGCGGTCAGCGGATTAAACGCGCCCGGCAGCGTGGTAATCGATCCGGATTCGATGGATTTGCGGAAGTTCGCACGCTTTTCAGCGTTGGTGATTGTAGAACCAAATAGTCCAGCCATTAGAAGATTCCCTCCGGTTTCTCGGGCGCGGTGGCGAGATGCTCATCGCTGACCCGCACGTTGAGTTCGGTTAGATCGGTGAGGTTTTCTAGGTCTTGCACGGCGGTGAGGAAGCGCTCTTGCTCGGCCTCGTCGACGACGCCATCGGCAAGCTTTTTGAACTTGGCAATGTACTGCTCGCGGGCGAAGGGGCGGGCGCCCAGCGGGTGGGCGTCTGCCACGGCGCGCTCGTCCTCGATGACGGTGCCGTCCTTGAAGGTGATAACTGCCTTGCCACCGAAGGCCTTTTCCTCCAGGTCGTTGGAGTGATAGCGGCGCGTCCACTCGGGATCCTCGACGGTGGAGATCTTCTGCCACAGCTCGATGGTCTCCGGGCGGTTGGAGCGCTCAGGGGAATAGGAGGTTTCGTGGTCCCACACGCCATCTTCTAGCGCGACCGCGAAGATGTACATCACAGAGTGGTCCAGGGTTTCGCGAGAGGCGGAAGGATCCATCTTTTGCGGGTCGTTCGCGCCGGAGCCGATGACGTAGTGGGTGTGGTGGGAGGTGTGCAGCACGATGGACTCGATATCCGCCGTCTTGAGGCCCTTGTCCTCTAGCGTCTTTTTCAGCGCAAAGGCCATATCGATGGGCGCCTGCGCCTGGTATTCCGCGGAGTGTTCCTTAGTGTAGGTATCCAGGATGGCGGTCTTGGCCTCCCCGTTTTCCGGCAGGGGCACGGTGTAGGTGCGCTCTGGCGAATGCAGCATCCAGGCGATGAACCCGTCCTCGCCCTCCCAGATCGGCGCCGGGGCACCCTCGCCGCGCATGGTGCGGTCGACGGCCTCGATGGCCATCTTGCCGGCGAAGGCTGGCGCGTAGGCCTTCCACGAAGAAATCAGGCCCTTGCGGGACTGGCGGGTTGCCGTGGTGGTGTGCAGCGCCTGGCCGACGGCCTGGTAAATCGTGTCCCTATCCAGGCCCAACATGGTGCCAAGCCCCGCGGCTACCGATGGCCCCAAGTGCGCCACGTGGTCGATCTTGTGCTCGTGCAGGCACATGCCTTTGACCAGGTTGACCTGGATTTCATAGCCGGTTGCAATGCCGCGGATAAGGTCGCGACCGCTCAGACCCTTGTGCTGCGCTGCAGCAAGGAGCGGTGGAATATTATCGCCGGGGTGTGAATACTCGGCAGCGAGGAAGGTATCGTGGTAGTCCAACTCGCGGACCGCAGTGCCATTGGCCAGTGCTGCCCACTCCGCGGAATACGTGCCATCGATGCCGAAGATGGTGGATCCGCCCTTGTCCACGGGATGGGCTTCTGCCATCACCCGCGCGGAGGTGACGGGGCCACGGGCAACGGAGGCCATAGCTACGGAGGCGTTATCGATGATGCGGTTGATGATCATCTCGGTGGTTTCTTCCGGGACCTCTACGGGGTCCGCGGCCACCTCGGCCACCTTGTACGCCAAGTGCTCCTCGTAGGGGAAGTCCTCGGCGGATTTATGAGTGCGTACCTCATGGTTTTTCACTGGTTGCGTCCTCCTTCATCAAGAATGCGTTGCACATCACAGTAAATGCTTGCATGTGGTGCACGCTATAGGTAATGTTTGTGGAAATTAGCGGACTTCTTTTGTGAAATCTGCAAAACTTGTGATTTTCACAGCGCATGGGCCTTAAAGGAAGGAGGGGGACGCATGACCAAGCACTACGCGGGGGCACGGATTCACGCTTTGCGCAAGCAGCGCGGGCTCACCCAGGTGGCGATGGCGAAGAAACTCGGGCTATCCACGAGCTACCTCAACCAATTGGAAAACGACCAGCGCCCACTCACCGTGACCGTGTTAATGCAGCTAGCCCAGCGCTTCACCGTGGATCCCAGCTACTTCGCCGAAGACCGCGATATCCATACGATTACCGAACTCCGCCACATCTTCCCCGATGCCTCTGAAGAAACACTCTCGGATCTCGCCTCCCGCTTTCCCGAGTTGATGCCGCGGTTTGTCGACGTTGCCTCCCGCGCGCCCGCCGCGGACCCCTCCCCCTTTGAAGTGGTGCGTGATTTCTTTTATGACGCACATAATTACATCCACGAGCTCGATGTGCTCGCAGAGGAACTAGCCGGGCAATTGGGCGATCGCGTTCTGCGCCGCGGCCGGCTCGCCTCCCGG
Source organism: Corynebacterium sp. MSK204 (assembly GCF_030229885.1). Classification (NCBI taxonomy): domain Bacteria; kingdom Bacillati; phylum Actinomycetota; class Actinomycetes; order Mycobacteriales; family Corynebacteriaceae; genus Corynebacterium; species Corynebacterium sp. MSK204. The sequence continues at coordinate 138,552 of NZ_JASPGQ010000005.1, forward strand.
ATGCATGAGGATCTGGGGGTTACGGTGCGCTTTTCCAGGCCCGGCCCTCGGCGGAGCTTCGACCCAGACACGCGCGAGCTCTCGCTGCGCGATGGGTTATCTGAGGCACAATTGGTCTTTGAGATGGCCCTGCAATACTGCCTGCTGGCCTACGGCGATATCTGCGACAACCTCGTATCTGAACTGCCCGAAGGTGAATCCCAAGACTTAGCCACCCTGGGCCTTGCGCAGTACTTCGCGGCGGCGGTGACCATGCCCTACCAGCGCTTTCTCAGCATGGCAGAAGATACCCGCTACGATATCGACCTGCTATGCAACTACTTTGGAACCGGGTTTGAAACAACGGCGCAGCGCCTCGCCACGCTCCAGCGCCCAGGGCTAAAGGGCGTGCCGTTTTCCTTCATCCGCACCGACCGCGCGGGCAATATTTCCAAGCGGCAGTCCTCCACTGCCTTTCACTTCGCGCGCTCTGGTGGATCCTGCCCCCTGTGGGTAGTCCACCGCGCCTTTGAAACCCCGAACCGCATTACCCGGCAGGTCGCCGCCATGCCAGACGGCCATGCTTACCTGTGGATCGGGCGTTTCGTGCAGGGAACGGCCAAGTCGTGGGGTACGCCGCGCAAGGAATTCGCTGTAGGCCTAGGCTGCGATATCACCCAGGCGGATCGCATCGTATATGCCGATGCCCTGAACCTAGACATCTCCGCCGCCACCCCGATTGGCCCAGGCTGTACGGCCTGCCCCCGCGAATTCTGTCCGCAGCGCGCCCTGCCGGAGGCAGATAGGCCGATCAAAATCGAGCTCAACCGCACTGCAGAGCAGGCCTACTCCACGTTCTAGGAACGAGGTTTATTCCAGGTCATCGTGGGCCACCAAGCGGCGGGCGGCCTCGGTAATGGTGCCGGAAAGCGATGGGTAGACCGCGAAAGAATCGGCCAGCTGGTTCACCGTGAGCTGGTTGGTCACCGCCATCGCAATCGGCAGGATGAGCTCGGAGGCGGTCGGCGCGACGATGACGCCACCGATCACGCGGCCGGAGGTAGCACGGCAGAATAGCTTGACAAAACCGTGCTGCAGCGAACGCATCTTTGCACGCGGGTTGGTATTGAGCGGCATGGTAATGGCGCGGGCGGCGACCTCACCGGCCTCGATCTCGGCCTGGGTAAAGCCGACCGCGGCGATCTCCGGGCGGGTAAAGACCGCGTTAGCCACGGTCTTCAGGCGCAGCGGCGAGACGCCTTCACCGAGCGCGTGGTACATCGCCACGCGGCCCTGCATCGCGGCCACGGAGGCAAGCGGGAAGAGATCGGAGCAGTCACCGGCTGCGTAAATGCCGGCAATATTGGTGCGCGAGACGCGGTCTACCTGGATGTGGCCAGACTTCGCGGTTTCCACGCCCACGTTTTCCAGCTTCAGGTCCTTGGTATTCGGGACGGAACCAATGGACATGATGACGTGCGAGCCATGGATCTCACGGCCGTCCTGCGTGGTGACCAGCACGTTGCCGTCCTCAGTGCGGTTAACGGTTTCCACGCGGCAGTTCTTTTCCAGCTCCACGCCGCGCTCGCTCAGCACGGTTTCGAGGACGTCGGCGGCATCGGCATCATCATGCGGCAAGATGCGATCGCGCGAGGCCACCATCGTGACCTTGACGCCCAGCTCGGCGAAGGCCGAGACGAACTCGGCACCGGTGACACCGGAACCCACCACAATGAGGTGCTCTGGCAGCTCGGTGAGGTTATATACCTGCTGCCAGGTCAGGATGCGCTCGCCATCCGGCTGGGCGCCGGGCAAAATGCGTGGGGTGGCGCCGGTAGCAACCAAGACGAGATCCGCATCCAGCGTCTCCTCGTGGCCATCCTCGTTGAAGACCGCGGTGACCTTGTGCCCGCCGAAGGCATCGGCCTGCTGATCCTCCGGGAAGTGCGCGCGGCCATCGATAACGCGGGCACCCAGGGAATCCATGGTATTGCGGATATCACCGGATTGCTTAGCCGCTAGGTCCTGCACGCGCTGGTTCAGCGCGCTGATGGAAAGCTGTGCCTTGCCGATGCCCTCGTTCAGCTCCATGTCATCCGCGCGGCGCAAGTCCGTTTTAATATTGGCGCCGGCGATGAAGGACTTGGAGGGAACACAGTCCAAGACCACGCTATTGCCGCCCATGCCTTGGTCTTCGATGATGGTGATTTCCGCGCCGTACTTGGCGCCAGCCAGCGCTGCCTCGTAGCCCGCTGGGCCACCGCCGATGATGACAATTCGCTTGGTCTGGTTCAACACGCAATTGCTCCTTTATAGGCTCCACTTTTAAAGTCGCCTACGAGTCTAACCCGTAGGTAACCCCAGCGCGTTAGTCCGCCTGCGCATTCTCCCCCATAAATTGCTCGACGACGGCCCCAAAAAGCTTAATGCCCACACCAATTGCCCGCTCATCCACGATGAGGTCGCCCATGTGCAGATCGTGCTGCTCCCCCTCCCCGGACCAGCAACCAAGGCGCGCCATGGAACCGGGTACCTTTTCCAAGTACCAGGAAAAGTCCTCCCCGCCGGAAGACTGCGGGGCCTGAACCACGGCCTGCGGGTCGATGGACTGTGCGGCAGAAGCGAGTATGGCGGTAGCGACGTCATCGTTAAGCACCGGCGGGACACCTCGGTTATAGGACAATTCGTGCTCTACCCCTACCGGTGCAAGGATCTGATCCACTAACTCCGCGAAGAGTTCCTGCATCTGGCGCCAGATGGTGATATCGGCGGTGCGCATCGTGCCGGTCAGCATGCCGGTTTCCGGGATTGCGTTAGGGGCGTAGCCGGAATTGACCTGGCCAAAGACCAAAACCGTGCCGGTGCGCGGGTCGACGCGGCGCGACAGCAGCGCCGGCAGCTCCGTAATAACCTTGCCCAGCGCATAGACCACGTCCGCGGATAGGTGCGGGCGCGAGGTATGCCCGCCCGGGCCCTTAATCTTGAGCTCCACTACGTCCGTTGCGGAGGTAATGGCCCCGGCGCGGATTCCGATGCGCCCCACGCGCAACTTCGGCTCGGCGTGGATGGCAAAGATGGAATGCACGCCTTCTAACGCGCCCCAAGAAATAACGTCGGTGGCCCCGCCGACCCACACCTCCTCTGCCGGTTGGAAGATGACGCGAATGCCCAGCTCCAGCTCATTAACCCGCTGAAAATCCGCCAGCGCGCACGCCAAGCCGAGCGCCACGGTAGTGTGCACATCGTGGCCGCACGCGTGCATGGTCCCGGGCTTCTCGGAGGTAAACTCCAGCCCTGTTACCTCCGTGATGGGCAGGGCATCGATATCGGCGCGGAAGGCCAAGCGGCCAAGCTCCGTGTCCGGGCCGATGTCTACCATGAGGCCGGTGTGCGGGAAGCGCTGCGGCTCAAGCCCGTAATCCGCAAGGATATTCGCGATGTAATTGGTGGTTTCCACCTCTTGGTTCGCCGTTTCCGGATTGCGGTGGATATGGCGCCGCCACGCGATGACCTCCGCACGGTGAGCATCGAACCACTCGTTAATAAACTCCGAGATCACGCGCACGCCTCCCTGTTGCTGGACTATCTCTTGGAGGCAGTCTACAACTAGACCATGCGGTTCAGTAAGTCAGGGTGGTTAGCCCCGCGCATTACTAAAGCGCCGCTGGTTGATGTAGTCCTGTGGAAAGGGCGCCACGTCTTCTACCCCGAGCACGGCGGAGTCTGCCAAGTGGCCCTCCACCACGTCCCCACCGGCCGGCAAGAGGACCGCCGGCGGGATTTCTAAAACCAGCGCCAGCTTGTACACCGTGGATAATTGCGGGTCCGCCATGGTGTGTAGGCCATTTTCATTGCGTTCCAGGTTAGAAATCTGGCTGCGCGATACCCCCGAAATATCCGCAAGCACTTGCTGGGATACCCCGCGCCGCTCGCGCACGCGGCGCAGTTGTTGCGAAAATCCGTAGCCGTAGCTCGACCACATTAGTTGAATAAAACTCACGATCTTTTCCCCCTTTTGAAAGCCACCTTCGGGCTTTCAGGGAGAAATACTAGCTTAAAGATCGATATTGCGCGGGCCGTATAGGCGATCGCCGGCATCGCCAAGCCCCGGCACGATATAGGCATCCGCATTGAGTTCAGGGTCAATGGCGGCGGTGACGAGGCGAACGGGAAGGCCCGATTTCTCCAGCGCATCCACGCCGTTTTGGGCCGAGACCATGCAGATGGCAGTGATATCGGTAGCGCCGCGGGCGGCCAAGAGGCGCAGGGCGTGCAGCAGGGATCCGCCGGTGGCCAGCATGGGATCAACGACGAAGACGGTGCGCCCGGTGAGGTCTTGCGGCAGCGCCTCCAAGTACGGCACGGGCTCGTGGGTTTCTTCATCGCGCGCCATGCCGATGAACCCGACCTGGGCATCCGGAATCATCGACAGGGCAGGATCCACCATGCCGAGGCCTGCGCGAATGATGGGCACGATGATGGGTGGATCCTGCAGGCGGGTGCCTTGCGCTGTGGCAACCGGGGTTTCGCAAGCGAAGTTTTCTACCGCCAAATCGCGGGAGGCTTCATATACGAGCATGGTTCCCAGGTCCTTGAGCGCGGCGCGAAAAGCGGAGTTATCACTGCGCGCATCGCGCATCAGGGTCAGGCGGGAAGCGGCAAGCGGGTGGTCTACGACGTGGATATCCCTGCCCACTACTTTAAACTTTTTGGGAACCACTTGGGCCATTGGCCAGTCCAATAGGGCATGAGACCATTTCAGATAGATACCGCCCACGCCCGCCATTTAGCCCGTGACCTGCACGCGAACGCGCAGGGAGACAATCCACCCCACCCGGCATTGCCCGAAGATTCGGCCTTTACCAGGTTCAATGAAGCGGTCCATGCCGCCTTAGACAATATTGGGGCGCGGATGACCATGCTGCGCCACGATATGGGGCACATCGCGCAGTCTTCCTTCCAGATGTCGCGCGAGGCGGAAGACTCCGATGCGGCGTTGCGCGACTCCCTCGGGGCGGCGATCTAAGTGCTTGCTACCGCCATTAAAAACATCGCCGCGCTGCAGCCTTCGCCGCTTCCCGATGTCCAACTTCCCCGCGTCCCAGATCTCTCCGCCGCGCAACCGCTGGCGGATATCGCGCACGGCGATGCCTCGCAGCTTATCGCCGCCGCGAACCTCCTCACCGGCGATAACGAGACCGTCTCCGCAGTACTTGGCCAGGCCCGAGGCCTCGTTACGGCGGCTGCCGGCGATATCTTTGGCATCGGCACGCAGCTTATCCAGGCCGCGGCGCCCATCGCGATGGGATTAATCTCCCTCGATCCCGCCTCCCGCGCCGCAGCGCTTGCGTCCCTTCGCACCGTAATAGACGAGCACATTGGCTTGGCGATGGCCCGAGTCAACCGCCTGAAAGACGAGCTCACCACCACCGCGGCGGCCCTGTTGCCCATCTCCCAGCGGCCGGTGGAATCCGCCGTCGGCCAGCCCCAGCAGGCCACGGCCGCCGCGGCGACGCATAGCGCCGTGGCTCCTCCGGCGGAGCTCGGTGCTGCACCCGCGCCGCACCCATCAGCGGGCGCAGAAGCCGGCTCGGAGGCAGGCCGCGCGGCCGTGGCCGCGGCTAAGAGCCAAGTGGGCCAGCCCTATACCTGGGGCGGAACCGGCAACGGTGGCTTTGACTGCTCGGGGCTTACTCAATGGGCCTATTCCCAGGCAGGGGTGGATATTCCGCGCACGGCGGACCAGCAGGCCATCGGCAAGCAGGTCAGCGCCGATCAGCTCCAGCCCGGCGATCTGGTGGTCTGGGATGGCCATGTGGCGATGTATTCCGGCAATGGCGAGATTGTGGAGGCCGGGGACCCCGTGCAGACCAACCCGCTGCGCACGAATAATATGGGCATGCAATTTAAGGGTTTTTGGCGGCCGACTGCCTGACAAGGCCCCGGCAATTCCGCGCGGCAGCTGGGGCGTTGGGTAGACTAAAAGCTCATGAGTACCCGTGCGATTGTGCCTATTAAGCTCTCCTTGACTGAGGGCGATTTTTATACCCTCTGGGCGCCCAAGTGGCGCGAAAATGGCTCCGAGTGGCAGGCCTTTTTGGGCGACGATGACTCCGTTTTGGTCTTTGATTCCCCCGCTGAGCTGCTGTGCTACCTCGAGTCCGATGCCAAGCATGACCTGCTGGATCACCCGCAGTGGGAGCATTTTTCCGCCCGCCCGGCGCACCGCGTCACCCCGGCCAAGCGCGATGAATACGATCTCATCGGCATGCCAGAAGCCCTCGCCGGCCGCCCCAGCCACGCCAATGTCTCCACCGTGGCGCGCGACCTCGAGGTGGCATCCGCGCTTGCCGATGTCGCCGCTGCCGAACAGACCACCATCTTCTTCGCCACCCACTCCATCCTGCGCAACGTCTCCCGCGGCGCCGACCACTACTCCGGCGAGCAGGGAATGAACGAATGGACCGGCGTCGGGCGGGTCATCTTGACCAACTGGAAGAAGGTCATCGCGGATCTGGATAAGCACGTCCGCGTGGTTCCGAGCGATGAATTCGACGCCGCCGCTATCTCCGATGCCGAAACCCGCATCTCCGAGGCAGCGAGTGCCGCCGACGCTGCCGCCAAGGAAGCCGAAGAAAAGCGCAAGGCCGCAGCAGACGCCGCCGATCCTTATGACGAGTCCCCCTGGGCCGCCGCCGGAATCGACCCGATTAAAATCACCGCGCAGTCCAAGTCCGTCTACACGCTGCGCACCTACCTGGACGGCAAGCCCATCTTCTTGGGCAAGTGGGGCGAAATCTTTACCTTCGATTCCTCCAAGACCCTGGTGCGGTGGCTCATCGATAATGATGACCATGACTTAGCGCGCGTGTCCACCTGGCAGGACGTCGTCACCGCAGCCAACGCCGGCGAGCTAGAGGTGCAGGTCCACCCGGATAACCAATATTCCTTCAATGGCATCGTGCGCGATATTGAAAAGGGGCCCGAAGCGGTCGACTCCGACCAGCTAGCCCGCTGCTACGAGGTCTGCGCCGATGCCGCGGACTGGGCCGGGGACGATTCCATCAACTCCTATATGCTGGCCAATCCGCGCTTGCAGGACTACCTCGGCTACATGCTCGGTTCCACCGAACACGCCGGCTACGTCCCGTCGAAGCCCTATAACGAGCACGCCGAGTCCTGGAAGGGCCTCGAGAACATGCTAATTAAGCGTTTTTCCCGCTTTTAGGCTTTTACTCTGCCCTGCGGACTACCGGCTCTAGCGACCTCAGCTGCCGGTATCGGCCACTAACCGCCAACCGCCCCAGTCCAACCACTCCTCATAGTGGAGCGTGGACTGGGTGACGCGCGACGCTATTTAGTACCGGTAGGGCGGTATCGAGTACCGACCGGTGCGGATATCGGGTACCGGGGGTAGT
>NZ_JASPGQ010000060.1:0-421 GCF_030229885.1 Corynebacterium sp. MSK204
AAAATGGTAATAAGAAGGCCGCTGCTTAACCCCTAAGCAGCTTAACTACGTGTCCACGATTTGCGGGCAACCCCATCTCGATATTTCCCTGCTCTTGTTCTTGGTTTCGATGAACATGGACTCAGCTTTTGGGCGCAGTGGTGTGGTGGTGCTGGGTTAGTGGGCTCTTATTTTTTGTTGTTGTGTTTGTTTCTTTTGTGTGTGAGGAATTGTTTCCAGGTGTAGTGCCAGTGTGTGTTTGTGGTGGCCAGTGGTCCTGTGGGGTGGTCTGTTTGGTAGGTGCCGTTGGTGTGTAGCCAGGCGATGGTGCCGTTTATTGGGTCCATGATGTAGTGGACGCGGCGGTCGGTTTTGATGTTGTGGTGGTGTTGGCACAGGGTGACGAGGTTGTCGGGGTTGGTGGGTCCGCCGTTGTTGTATT
>NZ_JASPGQ010000061.1:0-395 GCF_030229885.1 Corynebacterium sp. MSK204
CCCCTTTTTTGGTGGACACCTGATATCCAGCCCGGTTGGGTTGGGAAGAAAGGTAATCTACTATCATGTCCAAGTACACCGAACAGTTCAGACGCGATGCTGTGGCTCTCTATGAGAACAATGAGGACCTCTCGCTGAACGCAGCATCAGCCCAGCTCGGTATCAACCGTGCCTCGCTGCATTCTTGGGTCACCAAGTACGGCACCGGAAAGCGTGCGCGCATTAAAGCTGTGCATGATAAAGCCCAAGCAGCAAATGATTCGTGAGACGGATCCGCCAGTGAGACAAAAGAAAACGCAAAGTTGCGCGAAGAACGCGATATCCTGCGCAAGGCCGCGAAATATTTTGCTTAAAGCAACTCACTGGTGATCCGCTTCCAGTTTGTCTATGACCAC
>NZ_JASPGQ010000062.1:0-386 GCF_030229885.1 Corynebacterium sp. MSK204
ACTCACAATGAACATCCTCTCCTACGGACACAAGATCCGCACTAATCGGGTGTCCACTAAACGAGGGTAACCTCAGATCTGCAACATCGAAGACAAGCGCGCTGCCCAGCGAGCGAGGAAAGCAAAACGCGATATTGAATGCAACGGCTATATTGAAGGAGCGAAAGCAACTGAAGTGTCCCAGGTTTTGTTCCGTTTGAGTAGATGGGAAAATCTGGAATATGCCAAGAAAATTTGACCAGGATGCGAAGGATCGTGTGGTCCGTCTCGTGGAAGACCGCATCGTGGCGGAAAACATGTCGATGCAGGCCGCGTGCCAGGCAGTAGCTGCAAAGTTGGGGTTTCATGGCACACGGCTCGTCTATGGACTTAAGTCTGCTCGTCGT
>NZ_JASPGQ010000063.1:0-348 GCF_030229885.1 Corynebacterium sp. MSK204
GCTGCATTAGCTCAAATTTTTCCGATCGCGTTGCTTCGCAGCGAAGAAGGCGGTGGCTTTTGACAAGAACTCATTATCCATCTTGGCCTCAGCTAACTCACGACGCAGGCGAGCGTTTTCGGCTCGTATATCGGCATCACTGCGGCCATCTACCGAGCCTTGGCGTTCCCGCTCAAGTTTGACCCACCTGCCTAAAATTGTGGCTGATACGCTAATTTCCTTAGCCACATGAGCGATTGGGCGCCCAGACTCAATGACCAGTCTGGCGGCCTCCTGCCGGTACTCCGGGGTGTACTTCTTCCTTGACGAACTCACAATGAACATCCTCTCCTACGGACACAAGATCCG
>NZ_JASPGQ010000064.1:0-338 GCF_030229885.1 Corynebacterium sp. MSK204
GGCATGTGTGTGCTGGGGTGGTGCATCCGGGCCAGCGGCAGGTGAGGTCTCTTCCTTGTGTGTAGGCGCGGATGTGGTTGGTGGGCTGGTAGCTTTCGGTTTCTTGTGGGTTGAGTTGTCGGGTGAAGGTGTCGATGTTTTCTAGGTTGGTGATGCGGGACCAGCCGTAGCCTGGGAAGTACACCTTTGTATTTGCAGTCCCGGCGGCTCCGGCATTGTCATCGCTGTTGTCGGTGTTGGTGGCGGCTGCGGTGGTGAAGGGGACCTGACCCCTTTTTGGTGGACACCTGATATCCAGCCCAGTCGGGCTGGGAAGAAAGGTAATCTACCACCATGTC
>NZ_JASPGQ010000065.1:0-311 GCF_030229885.1 Corynebacterium sp. MSK204
CTTTTTGAATACTGTTTAGTGTTTCGGCTGCATTGATGGATTGGTTGGCATGTGATTGTGTTCAACTTTTTGTCTCCTCTTTTTGTGCCCCGTCGGGTTGGGGAGGCAATGATTTTTTCTTTGTAGTAATTTTTGGACGCCAGCACGAGCCTGCTTTTGTGGTTTGTGGTGGTTTGTTCTTTTGGTTAGGTTTGGGCTTTTCATGGCCTTTTCAGGATTTTGTTGTTCTGAAATTTTTTCTTTTTGTGGAGAGTTTGATCCTGGCTCAGGACGAACGCTGGCGGCGTGCTTAACACATGCAAGTCGAACGG
>NZ_JASPGQ010000066.1:0-278 GCF_030229885.1 Corynebacterium sp. MSK204
TACAAATGAACTCGACAGAGAAATAATTCCGGTATTCATCGATGAACCGGATCATAACCGAGGCTTGGGGCCTGGTCATGAGGCGAAAAAGCTGAGGCAGCCTTCAGCAGCTCATTAGTGTCGCGTAGCTGGTGATTTTCACGGCGCAGCCTCGCGTTTTCGGCGGCCAAATCTTCACACACAGGTTCTGGGATGTTTCCCGAACGGCGGGCCTGCTGGGTCCATTGACGAGCCGTGTGCCATGAAACCCCCAACTTTGGAGCTACTGCCTGGCACGC
>NZ_JASPGQ010000067.1:0-270 GCF_030229885.1 Corynebacterium sp. MSK204
GAACTCACAATGAACATCCTCTCCTACGGACACAAGATCCGCACTAATCGGGTGTCCACTAAACGAGGGTAACCTCACATGATGTAGTGGACTCGCTTGTCGGTTTTGATGTTGTGGTGGTGTTGGCACAGGGTGACGAGGTTGTCGGGGTTGGTGGGTCCGCCGTTGTTGTATTCGATGCGGTGGTCGAGTTGGCATGTGTGTGCTGGGGTGGTGCATCCGGGCCAGCGGCAGGTGAGGTCTCTTCCTTGTGTGTAGGCGCGGATGTGG
>NZ_JASPGQ010000068.1:0-268 GCF_030229885.1 Corynebacterium sp. MSK204
GCAGCTGATTGGACTTTCAAAGAGTTTCCTATCACGCAGTACTTCACGCTTTAAGGTGGCGTTAAAGGATTCTGCTAAGGCGTTATCAGCACTCGTTCCCACTGCTCCCATGGATTGACGCACATCAAGCTGGGCGCAGTGGTCCCCAAACGCCTGTGAGGTGTACACACTGCCATGATCAGAATGGAAAGTTGCCCCTTTAAGGCTTCCGCGGACCTTTCTGGCATGAGACAAAGCCTCGATAACCAGCGATACCCGCATGTGATCC
>NZ_JASPGQ010000069.1:0-246 GCF_030229885.1 Corynebacterium sp. MSK204
AGCACGTGCTGGCCCCTGACACCATCACACTGCATGCTCTATCGAAAGGTAGAAACACCACTCAAACGGACTTGACCGACAATTTGGCCAAGTGTTACAGCCACGACCGGAACCAGTCACGCGGACTATAGACGGACTATAGACCCCATGACACTAATTCGGATCTGGCCCCCTTTTTTGGTGGACACCTGATATCCAGCCCGGTTGGGTTGGGAAGAAAGGTAATCTACTATCATGTCCAAGTAC
>NZ_JASPGQ010000006.1:0-142868 GCF_030229885.1 Corynebacterium sp. MSK204
CGTGGCATGGTGGAAAGGTACCTCACTTCCCAGCGAGATGCTGGTTTCAAGGTGTCCACCATCTGGGGGTCAGGTCCACTGACATGCGCAAAGCCACCGCCCCAATAGAACCGGACAAATAAAGCAAACAGCCGGGCCGACGAAGTCGGCCCGGCCCCAGTACCAACTACCCAGAACACGACAGTACCGGGTCCCCAGAACACCGGTACCAAAAACTCGCATCTGACAGTTTAGACCGCGCATCGCTTAAAAAGAAGAATTCAACTGCCAAGGTTCCTATATCACCCACTGACGCCTGAATATGCAGCAACTGTTCGGAAAAGGCGGGAAAGTACTTCCCGCCGCGAGTATTCGAACTATTCCGCCGTGATTTAGCTACTAAACGTCACGTGTCTCTTAACGGGAAGCAGTTGATTACTGTCACACAGGGTTAAACTGCCCTTTTACTTCTTGGCGTAGCGCATTCCTTCTATCACGTCGTCATTGTCAAAGATAATGGGTTGGCCGTATTCCAGATCGGGGCCGTCATCGTATTTATGCATCAGGTAATCATTAAGCTGCTGCATATCCTTCACCGTCACCGCCTGATAAGGCATGTCGAAGGCAAGCTTCTCCAAGAATAGGTAGCCATCCTCATACGGCACGGCAACGCCGGTATGCCCGATGAAAAGCGTGGCCGGTTCTGTCAAGGTATCGTGCGAGAATACCGACACCACTCGGGCATCTGTATCCGCAAACTCGATGCCGCGGTCTTTAAAATAAGCCTTGATATCGGCAATGTGCTGTCCGGGATCTTGCTCCATGGTAGTTTCCACATTCCCATAGAAGGCCTCAAACTTGGCGCGCTCGGCTTCATCAAAGATTTGATCCGGCGCGTTGTCTAGGGACTGTTGGTCTAGGAACAACAAGGAGTCATTGGGGTTGTCCTGGTCATCAACGGAAAAGAGCGAATCCGCCAGGGTAAAGGTATTGATGCGGCAATTGGTACCCACATAATCCGCATGGTGGTCATTCCACGCCTTTGAAATGGCCTCCACATCGTATTCTGGGTCCTGCTTCCTGTACTCCGCGAAGCCTTCGGTCACCATGCTGTCCGTCGGTACAGCAGTGTTGTATTCGTCTACCAGCTCAAAAAAGCCATCGATGCTTTGTTGTGGCACTCCGGCACCGGCAAGCGCAGTGCGGGCCACCTCTTGCGATTGCTTATCGACGAGATTGCTAATAGTCATCCCCGCCAGTAGCTGCGCCGCATCGGCATCTGCGGTCGGAATCTCCGTGTGCTGTTCGCTCGCCGCCTTTGACTGTGCGCCGGCACTGGAGGTCGACGCAGAGTCGGAACTATTCGCAGCCTGATTCGTCTCCCCACTATCTGGATTCGAGCAAGCCGCTAACAATAAACACGCTGTCACGGTAGGGACAGCCAGGTAGGAAAAGCGCATCATCACATGCTAGCGAAAAATGGCCCACACAAGATAGCCCCCTCGAAAAATCGGGTAGCAAGGACTCCCAACGCATCTCGGTTCACCACTTGTTTGTTCTTTGAGGAGAAGCCACCACTATCCAATCTCCAGCATGAGCAACAAAAGTATAAATCCTTCAGCCGGAGATATCCTCATCAAACATCTTCTGATCCACCTTAATGGCAACGGCGGCTCCAGCGCCCATGGCTTGCGGCATTTGGTCTGGGGAGCTTATGACATTTCCTGCAGCCCAAATACCCTCCAGTGACGTCATCCCAGAGTCCGCTTTAACCCAACCGTGTTCTACAGCGCATCCGGCTTGCTTAAGTAGTGAGTCATTAGGAACAAATTCGGGACCGGTAAAACAAGCTTCGTATTCCTTCTTTTTCTGCCCAACGTCAAGTACTACGCCGCCATCAAAGCGTTCAGATTCTCTAACCCCTTGCACCGAATTAGGTTCAATTGTGATTCCTAGCGATTCCATAAGGCGTTTTTCATCCTGGGAAAGCTCCAGCCCATGTGGATAGAAAGTCACTCGATCCGTCCACTTAGTGAGCAGCTTCGTTATACGGAAAGTAAATGGAGGGTTCTTCCCACCAATAACGACCAGGTTCTTATTTTTGGCCTCATAACCATGGCAATAAGGACAGTGAAAGACCCGGTTGCCCCACAACTGTTCAAGGCCAGGGATGTCCGGCAATTTGTCAGTGATACCTGTAGCTACGATTACATGGCTCGAGTAAATGGCGTCGCCGCTTTCCAATTCGGTTTTCCACCTATGCGAGTGGTCCTCAGCAGGCATAAGCGACTTCGCAGTTTCAGGGATGACCTCTCCGCCGAACGATTGAAATTCTTGGCGGCCACTTTCCAGCATTTGAACAGGCGATGCAGATTCGAATCCTAAAACTCCGTGGGAATGCTCGCTAAACCTATTGCGTGGCTGATCTGAGTCCACTAACGCGACAGACCGATTCGCGCGAGCCAAGGTAATAGCCGCAGAAGTGCCCGCGAATCCGCCACCAATAATTACTACGTCCACTCTCATAGAAATCTTTTCCTTACCCTACTTTAAGCCAAGGAAAGTCAAGGCAATCTACAATTTTCGTACACATAGGCGATTTTCCTTGCTCGCCTGCATACTTATGTCCGAACCAGTTGATTTAGTTAAACCATTGCTACTTCACACTACAGCCAGATGCTGGGGGTGTGCATCGGCAATAATCACTCATTATCTCTCTTCCGAAAGACCAAAGCGTTGGACAACTCTCCTTACTCGTCTCCCTCCCTTGAAACTCCTGCGCCACTTCCATCAGCAAACGTGGAAAAGCCGCTTTTAAAGCGGTGGTTGGTTCTGGCTATTGTTTATTGGGGCCGCCCTCGTGGTGTTTGTGGCCTTTATTTTTTCCATGCTGAAAATAAGCGAAGCCCAAGACACTGAGGCCGCTTTAGACAAATGCCGCGAGGATGTAACCCGCCGTGCCAAGTACCCCGGTGGAGTCAGTTTTCCAGAAGATATTGATATCCAGTCGGCAGATTCAATAACTGAATCGCCACGTACATACCACGCCTTCGGCCACGTTGATTTTCCCAATGGATTTGGCACTCCAGTCCGAGAGTTCTATTCCTGCAACATTGTCGTTGATTTGGGAGATATTCAAGACAGTACCGTCCGTTGCCAAGGATCCGCTGCGCTAATCGCTCTCGACCACTGCTGCGCTTTTGCAGCCAATGTCGGAAAACTTTCCTCTTTCCCTCTCTCACTCACTTTGAAAGGAACCCACACCATGTCCTCTCCATCCCCCTATTCCGATAATTCTCAACCGGCTGGTCAACCAGCAGCTGGGCAGCCGGCTTCTGAGCAGCCCCAAAAGAAAAAGGGCGGCTGCCTCAAGTGGGGCGCAATCATCATCGGTGTCCTCATCATTATCGCCATCATCGCCAATATGGGCGGTAGCGACGATAAAACCAGCGAAAGCTCTACGGACCAGACCACCCAGCAAGGCACTGTAGAGGCCGCCCCGGAGGAAGAAGCCCAAGAAATAAACGCGGACGACGATGCTCGCGATGAGCACGACAATCAGCCAGAAGAACGAAGCGAAGACCAAGATGTCCCGCGCGAATTCAAGAATGCTTTGAAGAGTGCCAAGGTGTACTCAGATACCATGCACATGTCCAAGCAGGGATTGTACGACCAGCTCAGCAGCGAGTACGGCGAACAATTCAGCCCGGAAGCCGCCCAGTACGCCATTGATAATTTGGAAGCGGACTACCACGATAATGCTCTTCAAACGGCCCGCGATTACGAAGAAACGATGAGCATGTCACCCAATGCTATCTATGACCAACTCGTCAGCGAATACGGTGAAAAATTCACCGCAGAAGAAGCACAGTACGCAGTGGATAATCTGTAGTCGTACCCCACAGGGTACTAGCGCAACTCCGCCGAGGGACCTTGCTCTTGCTTGAGGGCGACGCTTATAGTCGCCCTCACTAGCATTGCGGCAATGTTGCACTCGAAAGGATTCCTGCCATGACCGATCCACACTCCACGTCTACCCCGGAACCTGGTGATGACGATTCCCAGAAGCCATTGCCCCTAACCAAGGATCCGTTCCTTAGGTGGAGCGTTCTTGTCCTTATTATCCTTGTCATCATCGCCATCGTCACCAACCTGCCTTAAAGTCGGCCACGGTACGGTCCTACGCGCCGTCTAAACCGCTAGCGTTTGCGCCGACCGCGGCGAAAGCCTTTTAGCTCCGCCTTCTTCGCAATCGCGGCCACCTGTGCCGCGGTGTAGTTCACTGGCGCGACTCCGGCGCGGGGCAGGAACCATCCCCGCCAGTAGGAAATGATGGCCATGCCACTGCCGATGATTGGGGAAACCACCATCCCCATGGCGAATTGGTCATTGGATGCAAAGGTCACCATGACGATGCCTGTGACGATAGAAGGCACCGCATAGAGGGGGCTGCCGCCAAAAATGGACGGGATTTGTCCAGAGGCGACATCGCGGACCATTCCCCCGCCGACGGCGGTTAAGACACCTAAAAACACGCACGGGATCATGGGCATACCCGCAGCCAGTGCCTTCACACAACCGGTGGTAGACCACATACCCAAAATGATGGCATCGCCGTGCTCGCGGAAAATCTCCCACGCCTTTCCCTTCAGCTCCATGAGGAAGGCGGTCAGCGCCCCGGCACAGGCAAGGCCCAAGTACCAAGGATCTGAAATAGCGGCGGCAGGGCCATCATCGATAAGCATGTCGCGGATCATGCCGCCAGCCAGGCCGGAAAATAAGGCGAGGAAGATAAATCCCACGATGTCGAATTCGCGGCGGCGAGCAATCGTGCCACCGATGATGCCGTTCAAGGCCACTCCGATCAGATCGAAGGCCTGGTACATCGTGTTGATGAGGGGATCCACGTCATGCATAACAACTACTGAACATAGCCGATCGCAGCGGTTTCGCCCTTTCCAGGGGTAGGAAGCGAGTAAAGTTGATCGACGGTCTCTTCTGACCGGATTACAGTGTTATCCCGCTTTGTCTCGGTTATCTCGAAAGTTCTTTCATGTCTAACTCAAATGCTAGGTACTTCATCTGGTCCAATGGCCTGCAAAATTTAGGCGACCAGATCGTTGCTTCCAAAACGGTGCTGCCAGCGCTGTTTAATGCGGCAGGCGTCCCCGCCTTCTTTACCGGCCTGCTTACCCCTATCCGGGAATCTGGCTCCATGCTGCCGCAGGCCGCTCTTACCCCCTGGGTGACCACGCACCGCGCCCGCAAGCGCCTGTGGATGATCGGCTCGACCGGCCAAGCCATCTCCGCCGCCGTGATTGCCCTTGCCGCATTCTTTATCCGCGGCGCATGGCTGGGCGTGGTCGTGCTTCTCGCCCTGGCGGCGCTTTCCCTGTTCCGCGCGTTGTGTTCCATCGCCGGCAAGGACGTGCAGGCGCGCACGATTTCCAAGGGCCAGCGCGGCCGGGTCACCGGATCCGCAGCGGCCTTGGGCGGCGGGGCCACCCTGCTGGCCGGTGTCATCTTATTCCTCTTGGGGGATCTCACGATTTCCACTATGGGCATCGTTTTATTGGTCGGCGCTTCTACTTGGGGCATTGCCACGTGGGTATTTTCGCACGTGGAAGAGCCAGTGCCGGAGGGGGAACAAGAAGGCATCGATAAGAGCTGGTGGTCAGATACCTGGAAGCTTTTTACTGGCGATGCCCAGTTCCGCAACTTCGTCATCGTTCGCGCTCTGTTGCTGGTCTCGGCGCTTTCTACCGCATTTATCATACTGCTGCACGATGACCTTTCCGGCATCTACGGCTTCGTGCTTGCCTCCGGCCTGGCTTCGCTCGTAGGCGGGCGCGTTTCTGGCATATTTTCGGATAGATCCTCCAAGAACACTATGGCGGCTGGTGCGGCCATTTCCTCCGTCATCATTCTGCTCATCGTGGCTAGTTCCCACTGGGCCCCAGACTCCGTGAATGCTTGGGTCATGCCTCTCGGCTTCTTTGCTGTCAACCTCGCGCATACGGCAGTCCGCGTGGCCCGAAAGACCTACGTGGTGGATATGGCGGGCGGCGATAAAAGGACGCAGTACGTGGGTGCCGCGAATACAATGATGGGCATCATTTTGCTCATCATGGGTGGTATTTCCTCCGTCATTGCTCTCGCGGGACCAGAAGCGGCGTTGATTTTCTTGGCGCTCGTTGGCTTTATTGGAGTGTGGCGCGCGGGCAGCCTTAAGGAGGTTTCTCGCACATAGTTGAAATAGGGACTATAAGATGAAGCCCGAAGAACTAATCAAACTCAACCCCCAGGAGTTTTGTTGACCGTGGAAGCAACTATTCCAAGTGCCGTCGTCGTCCTCGCGGCGGGTGCCGGCACGCGCATGAAATCCACAAAGCAAAAGACTTTGCACGAAATTGGCGGTCGCACGCTGCTTGGACACGCGCTGCACGCCGCGGCGGGAATCAATCCGGACCATCTCGTGACCGTCGTGGGCCACCAGCGCGAGCAGGTCTCACCCGTCGTAGAAAAGATTTCGAATGAGCTAGACCGTGAGATCGTGCAGGCCGTGCAGGATGAACAGCGCGGTACCGGCCATGCCGTGTCCTGCGGGATTTCCCCGATTTCTGATTTCGAAGGCACCATCATCGTTACCAATGGTGACGTGCCGCTTTTGACCCCAGAAACCATCGAGGGGCTGCGCGATACCCACACCGCTCAAGGCAATGCGGTCACGGTGTTATCCATGCGCCTTGCAGATCCCACCGGTTATGGCCGCATCATTCGCGACACGGATGGGTCTGTGTCCGCCATCGTGGAGCACAAGGATGCCACCGAAGAACAGCGCCTGGTTGATGAGGTCAATTCCGGTGTTTTCGCTTTCGATGCGGCAGCATTGCGCGATGCCCTGACCAAGCTTGATACCAATAATGCGCAGGGCGAGCTGTACATTACCGATGTCCTCGAAATCGCCCGCACCGCCGGGCATGGCGTGGGTGCGCACGTGGCCGCGGATCCACAGGAACTAGCCGGCGTCAATGACCGCGTGCAGCTGGCCGCTGCCGGCCGCGAGCTCAACCGCCGCATGGTGGAAAAGGCCATGCGCGGTGGCGCCACCATCGTCGATCCAGAGACCACCTGGATCGGCGTTAATGTCACCATCGGCACCGATGTCACCATCCACCCCGGCACTCAGCTATGGGGTGCGACGAGCATCGCCGATAATGCCGAGATCGGCCCGGATTCCACGTTGACGAATATGCAGATTGGTACAGGCGCTTCCGTGGTCCGCACACACGGCAGCGATTCCGTCATCGGCGTCAACGCCAAGATTGGGCCTTTTACCTTTATTCGCCCGAATACCATCGTGGGCGAAGACGGCAAGCTCGGCGGCTTCGTGGAGGCGAAAAATGCCGAGCTCGGCCGCGGTACCAAGGTGCCGCACCTTACCTATATTGGTGATGCCACCGTGGGCGAGGAATCCAATATCGGTGCGTCCTCTGTCTTCGTCAATTACGACGGTGTGAACAAGCACCACACCACCATTGGCAGCCACGTGCGCACCGGCTCGGATACGATGTTTATCGCTCCAGTCAATGTCGGTGATGGCGCGTACTCCGGTGCGGGTACAGTAATTAAAGACGATGTTCCCGCGGGAGCACTCGCAGTCTCCGGTGGCAAACAGCGCAATATCGAAGGCTGGGTTGAAAAGAAGCGTCCGGGCACCCCAGCGGCAGAAGCCGCAGCCCGTGCACAGGACAACGAAAAGTAAAGGGGCATATTCTCCTATGACTGGCAAGGTAACTGGTAGTAGCAAAAACATGAAGCTCTTTTCTGGGCGCGCACACCCAGAATTGGCAGAGGCAGTGGCAAAGGAACTTAACACCGATTTGGTTCCTACCACCGCCCGGGACTTCGCCAATGGCGAGATCTTCATCCGCTTCGAAGAATCCGTGCGCGGCGCTGACTGCTTCGTCATGCAATCGCATTCCCAGCCGCTCAATAAGTGGCTGATGGAACAGCTCATCATGATCGATGCGTTGAAGCGTGGTTCCGCCAAGCGCATCACCGCGATCTTGCCGTTCTACCCATATGCGCGTCAGGATAAAAAGCACTTGGGCCGCGAGCCCATCTCCGCCCGCCTGGTCGCAGATCTCCTGCAGGCAGCCGGTGCGGACCGCATCGTCTCGGTGGACCTACACACGGACCAGATTCAGGGCTTCTTCGACGGCCCAGTGGATCACATGCACGCCCAGCCCATCTTGACGGACTACATCAAGTCCAAGTACGCCACCGATAACATCGCCGTCGTCTCCCCCGATGCCGGCCGCGTGAAGGTCGCCGAAAAGTGGGCCCACGACCTGGGCGATGCCCCGCTGGCCTTCGTGCACAAGACCCGCTCGAATACCGAGGCCAATAAGACGGTCTCCAACCGCGTTGTGGGCGAAGTTGAGGGCAAGGACTGCGTGCTTCTCGATGACATGATTGACACCGGTGGCACCATCGCCGGCGCCGTGCGCGTGCTCAAGGAAGCGGGCGCAAAGAAGGTCATCATCGCCTGTACCCACGGCGTATTCTCTGACCCCGCCCGCGAGCGCCTGTCCGAGTGCGGTGCCGAGGAAGTCATCACCACCGATACCCTGCCGCAGTCCACCGAAGGCTGGTCCAACCTCAAGGTCCTGTCCATCGCCCCACTGCTGGCTCGAACCATCCACGAGATCTTCGAAAACGGTTCTGTAACTACCCTTTTCGACCGCGCATAAGCGTTCCACCGATCGCACTACACCTCACACCCCGCCCTTCGCGCTCACCGTGAACGGCGGGGTGTCGGTGTTTTCCATCCCCGTGAGCGCCAAGGGCGTCGCAGGTATACGCAAGCACTACCGCACTACCGCCTGCCGTTCTCCCCACCCTCCCCTCGCGCTCACCGCGCAACCCGAGCTACAGTCATACGCGCCGCCGGTGAGCGCGAAGGGCGCGACGGGCGGGACGGGCGCGAAGGAAGACTAACGGGGCGGGTTTTGGTTTCATCGACCGAGAGATGCTAATCTAACTCAGTCTCGGCGAGGGCGACTCAAAAATTGGGAAGCCGTTATCGACGCGATTGAAGTTAGAGCATGTTGCTTTTATTGACGCCTGCGATGACTCGTCCAAGACGTTCATCGGCAGGCTTTCGTCGTTTTTATAACTTCGATAGCCTCGCCGCACTACACCGACAAAGGAGATTGCATCATGGCAGAGCGCCCAATCATTAAAGCAGAACCACGTACCGTCTTTGGCAAGGGCTACGCCCGCCGCCTGCGCCGCGACTGGAAAGTTCCCGGCGTAATCTACGGTAGCGACCAGGAGCCAGTACACTTCGCAGTGCCCCTGCTGGACATCCAGTCCCTCGTTCGCAACAACGGTGTCAACGCCGTTTTGGAGCTCGAGATCGAGGGTGAGCAGTACCTGACCATGGTCAAGAACGTTGACCAGAACGTGCTCACCATGGACATCGACCACGTTGACCTGCTGCTGATTAAGCGCGGCGAGAAGGTCGAGGTTGAGGTTCCGATTACCCTGACCGGCGAGTCCGCACCGGGCACCATGCACATCCAGGACGCAGACGTCCTCATGGTTGAGGCTGACGTACTGAGCATTCCGGAAGAGATCGAGCTGTCCATCGAGGGCCTCGAGGACGGCGAGGTCATCACCGCCGCCGACATCACCATGCCGGAAGGCACTACCCTGGTGGCAGACCCAGAGACCGTTATCCTCTCCATCTCCCTGCCTGAGGTTGACGAGGAGCTCGAAGAGGCCGCTGAGGCTGCTGAGGAAGGCGGAGCCGACGCTGGTGCCGACTCCGTCGACGAAGAGGGCGAGTCCTCCAAATCCGACGATTCCGAGGAGTAATTTCTCACCCCCTCAAGCACACATCGCCGTGAGCATTGCTGCTCACGGCGATGTCGTGGTTTTATAGATGGTTTTATAAATCTTGTCCGGCAAGTTCACGAATTCTGGGCTTACTACTCAAGTTCATATTCAGTGCCGCATAGGTTTGTATTTCCAATAGAATTTCAATCTATGCGACAATAATGCAGTGACTCCACTACTCGTAGTAGGCCTTGGCAATCCTGGCCCGAAATATTCCGGCACGCGGCACAACATCGGCTTCGACGTTGCGGATGAGCTCGCCGGTGAATTAATGAGCAGCTTTTCGGTGCATAAGAAGACGAATACCGAGGTCGCGGAAGGAATGCTATCCGGCCGCAAGGTCATCTGCGCTAAACCACGGTCCTTTATGAACCTGTCTGGTGGGCCGATCAAGGCACTCGCCCAGTACTTCCATCTGGCACCCGCAGATATTGTGGTGGTGCACGATGAATTAGAGCTCGACTTCGGGACCGTGAAATTGCGCCAAGGCGGTGGCGATCACGGGCACAACGGTCTGCGCTCTACTACGAAGTCGCTCGGTACTAAGGACTATCAGCGTCTTTCCATCGGCATCGGAAGGCCGCCAGGCCGGATGGATCCGTCATCGTTTGTGCTCAAGCCGTGGTCCAAGCAAGAAAAGGTGGAGATCCCCAGCCTCTGCGCTGACGCGGTAGCAGAAATAAGGAGTGCGCTAGACTAGCTGGCATGAAATTGGCTACTCTTCGCACCGCGTTCGGCACCTCCGCAATCCGCATTGAAGGCGATAATGTGGGTGTGGAGCTGGACTACGAAGACGTAGGGGCGCTGCTGCGCAGCGAAGATTGGCGCAAGGCCGCACAACTATCTGGCGAGCCGATAGTCTTTGATCAGCATGATTTAGAAGCAGTCGTCCCAACGCCAGGAAAAATCATCTGCGTAGGACTTAATTACGCCAAGCATATCCGGGAAATGGGCCGCGACTTTCCCGAGCACCCCACGCTGTTTATCAAGTTCGCCGATGCCCTGACCGGCCCCTTCGATGACGTCTATATCCCCGAATACGCTACCCAGAAGCTGGACTATGAGGGTGAGCTTGCGGTGGTCATCGGCGAGCGCACGCACCGCGTAACCCGCGCGGATGCACTAGATTACGTGGCGGGGTATGCCATCATGAATGATTACACCCTGCGCGATTTTCAGCGCCAGACCAGCCAATTCCACGCAGGCAAGTCTTTTTACCGCACCGCAGGCTTTGGACCTTGGCTCACTACCCCTGATGAATGGGCGCCAGGTGGTAACGCGCGCCTTACCACCACGGTTAATGGCGAGGTGCGCCAGCAGGACAATACTGATGACCTCATCTTTTCCATCGCTGAGCTCATCGAATTCTGCTCGCAGCTCTATCCCCTCAACCCCGGTGATGTCATCGTGACCGGTACGCCCGAAGGCGTTGGTTTTGCCCGCGACCCGCAACAATTCCTCCAGGATGGCGATACGGTAGCCATCGACGTCGAAGGGCTCGGCCATATTTCTAATACCACTCGCTACGGCGAGCCCGGCCTCTAAGCCTGCTGCATATACCCCGCACAAGCTGTGGCTGGGTTCTCACTCCAACGAGGGCACACCAGTTTTCTAGATAGTGCCACCAAGCCGTTAAGCTGGAAGAATGAGCACCAAAAGCAGCACATCCCCTAAGAAGCTGAATAAGAAGGCCTACGAAAAAGAGCTCGAGCGGTTGCAAGCAGAGCTCGTCGATATGCAACAGTGGGTTGTTGAGACCGGCGCCCGCGTGGTCATCATCATGGAAGGCCGCGACGCCGCCGGCAAGGGTTCTGCCATTAAGCGCATCACGCAGTACCTCAACCCCCGCACCTGCCGCATCGAGGCGCTTCCGGCCCCGAACTCGCGCGAACAGGGCCAGTGGTATTTCCAGCGCTACGTAGAAAAGCTGCCCACCAAGGGCGAAATCGTCATCTTTGACCGCTCCTGGTACAACCGCGCCGGCGTTGAGCGCGTCATGGGCTTTTGCACCGACCAAGAATACGTCCGCTTCTTGCACCAGGCTCCCACCTTTGAGCAGATGCTTGTGGAAGACGGCATTATCCTGCGCAAATACTGGTTCTCTGTCTCTGATGAAGAGCAGATTAAGCGCTTTGAATCCCGCCGCAATGATCCGCTGCGCCGCTGGAAGCTCTCCCCCATGGATCTCCAATCCATTACTCGCTGGGAGGATTATTCCCGCGCCAAGGATGCCATGTTCATCCACACCGATACCCCGACCGCACCGTGGTACACCGTGGAGTCCGAGGATAAAAAGCGCTCGCGCATCAACGTCATTTCGCACTTGCTCAATACCATCCCTTACGAGAAGATCGAGCGCGAGCTGCCGGAGATCCCACACCGTCCCGATTCCGATGGCAAGACCTACGAGCGCCCAGACCGCGAAGAGTTCCGCTACGTACCGGATGTAGCTGCCAAGCTAGAGGCCTCGTCTACAAAGAAGGATAAGAAGAAAGGCAAGAAGAAGGACAAAAAGAAGTAGTCCCCCGAAGGCGTACTACTATGTCCTGCTATGAGCACTGACACCGTCGCCAAAGCACGCTTGGGAGATAAAATCCTCACCGCGGCGGCAGCGCTCATGGCGCTGTTTTATCTCATCGGGGCTTGGGCGGCTCCAGGAGCTATCGAGCTCATCCAAGCAGCGCTTTCGCTTTTATTCTTGCCCTTCATCTGGGTCTGGCGTACCAAACCGGTACTCAGCGCAGCCGGCTTTATCGTCCTCCTTGGTGCGTGGGCCGCGGCGTGGATAAGCCAGCTACCAGCGAACCTCGGGGTCACTCCATGGGCAATGACCGCGCCGATGGCCGTCTACGCTACCTCCCGCTACGTGGAACGCCGCTCAATTCCCCGCGCGGTGCTTACCGCCGCGTTCTTGGGTTCCTTTATATCGCCTGCGATGTGGCGCATTGACCCCGAGTCCTTTCTCTTATCTTTCCAGCTCGATCGCCGCTACATCACTTTGCTGGTGGTACATTGGGCGGTGCTCGGCAGCGCCTATTTCATCGCCGCACGCTATTTTGATTTGGATAGGCAACGCGAGCGCTTAGCCCAAGAACGGTTCCACCAAGCGCAGGAGGAAGAGCGCTTACTCATCGCGCGGGAATTGCACGATGTCTTGGCCCACTCCCTCACCCTGATCAAGGTCCAAGCTAATGCCGGGATTATCGCCGCGCGCACTGATACCACCGCCGCAGAGGACACTTTGAAGAGCATTCGCGATGGTGCGGATTCCGCGCTGGAGGAAGTGCGCGGCATCGTCACGGCGCTACGCAGCACGGGGCCTGCGGCTTTAGAACCCGCGCACCAGCTCGAGCACGTACAGGGCATCATCGACGGTTTTCGCACCGCTGGCCTGGAGGTTGACGCGGAATTGCCTGCCTCCTACGAGGTTTCCGCGCTGACTCAGCTGGCCCTGGTGCGCATTATTTCTGAAGGGCTGACCAATGCCCTGCGCCACCAAGGCCCCGGCACGCATGTGCAGCTAAAGCTCACGCTTTCCGATGCCGCACGGGTCACCCTCACCTCCACCGCTTCTTCCCCGACTCCCAGTGAGGTATCCGGCAGCGGCGTGGGTTTGGTGGGAGTTAAGGAACGCGCCCAAGCCTTGGGCGGGCACTTAACCAGCAGTGGCGATGCCCAGAAATTTACACTGGCTGCGGAACTACCATTACACAAGGACAACCATGCCTAAGATTCGCGTCATGCTTGCAGACGATCAAGCGATGCTCGTCGCTGCCTTATCGACCATCTTGAACGCGCAGGAAGATATTGAGGTGGTGGCTACCGCAGCCTCCGGAGGCGACGCCGTCTCCTTGGCACTTCGCCACCGCATTGATGTGGCCATTTTGGATATACGCATGCCTGGCATGGATGGAATCGCCGCAGCCCAAGCCATTCTCTCCCGCACCCCTGACTGCCGGATCATCATGCTCACCACGTTCAATGAAGAGGATCTGGTATCTCAATCTATTGCCGCGGGGGCGCATGGATTCTTGCTAAAAGATGCGGATCCAGAGGTGCTGGTAGAAGCCGTACGCGACGTTGCTAAGGGAGAGTCTGTCCTCGCCTCCCAGGTAACGGGCCCTGTTTTAGAGGGCTACCGCAAGGCGCTAACGCACAGCCAGCTTAGTCCGCACGAGCGCCAAGGACTTAGCCTAGTTACTCGGCGCGAGATGGAGGTTCTCTCGCTCATCGCGCGCGGTGCCACGAATCGCGAGATTGCCGGCCACATGTCTATCGCAGATACCACGGTAAAAACGCATGTCTCTGCGCTGATGTCCAAGCTAGCTGCACGCGACCGCGTGGCTTTGGTGCTGCTGGCGCACAAAGCTGGCATTGCTTAGCCTCCTACTGTGGTAGGACTACCCCGGCGCGAAGACCGTCTCGCAGGCGGAAGATTTCGATAGTTGCGCAGCTCATACTTTTGGTATGAGCTATGAGGTTGCTTTCGAACACATCACAAAGTCTTTTGGTTCCCAGGCAGTGCTGCGGGATATCAGTTTTCAGGTCTTACCTGGCCGCGTGCACGCTGTGCTCGGGAGAAATGGCGCCGGCAAGTCCACCTTGTTTTCCATTTTCCTCGGTCTGCTACCCGCCGATTCGGGAACGGTGCGCGTGGCCGGAAAACCATGGTCGCGGGAAGTTCTCGACCATGTTGGCGCCTCGGTTAACGGGCCGGCTTTCTATGGCCACCTGTCCGCCACGGATAACCTCCGCGTGCATACCCGTCTGCTCGGATTGCCCGATACTGAAATCGACCGTGTCTTGCACATTGCTGGTCTAGCCGGGGCTGGTTCTAAGAAGGCAAAGTCTTTTTCCACTGGGATGAAAGCCCGTTTGGCCTTAGCTCAGGCCTTGCTCGGCGATCCGGAAATCTTATTGCTAGATGAGCCGCAAAATGGACTCGATCCACAGGGCATCGCGGAGCTGCGAAAGCTCCTCCAGCAGCTCGCCGCCGCTGGCCATACCGTCGTGGTCAGCTCCCATCAACTCGGTGAGGTCCTTCACCTAGCCCACGACATCACTATCCTGTCCCAAGGCACCATCCGGTATTCCGGCTCCCTGCAGGAACTGGCCCCCAGCGGTGAACTGGAAGCCGAATTCTTCCGCCTGACTTCTGCAGATGGTGAGACCGATGAGTAACCAGTATCGACGGTATCTCTCAGCAGAACTATTGCGTTGCCGCGGCAGCGCCCTGCAGTGGTTACCCTTGCTCGCCCTGCCCCTAGTGATAATGACGGTATTCTTTTCTGCGTTCGCCTCCTCCGCTGAAGACGCTACCGGGGTTCTTGGCTGGCAGTCCATGTTTATCACCGGGATGTACGCGCCGCTCATTGCGCTTTTTGCTGGCGTTCCAGAGCGCCGCGAGGTGCTCAGCCGCGGCGGCGGCACCCTATGGCGCCGGATTCATCCTCGCTACGAGCACGCCTCCCGTTTCTTCATCGTCGTGGCAAGCCTCGCAGTCTTTCACCTTCTTAATTTCGGTCTGTCCTGGGCTGCGGTTGCAGCGCAAGGGCGTGCAGACCACCAGCTGCTTCTCATCACTGGGGCTTATTCTTTCCTCGGAGCCATCGGCATCGCAGGGCTTGCGACCGCATGCGCCCGCAGGCTGGGCTTTGCCGTCACGCTTATCCTCGCGGTTATCTGGCAGGTCATTAGTGTGCTTCCTCGCGTTGTCGAAGGGCAGCTATGGTGGGCCTTCCCACCCGCGTGGCCGCTGCGGTTACTGTTGCCTGCGCTACGTATCCACCAAAATTCGGTTCCGCTCGATCCTGGCGATCCACTCCTGCTGGAAAGTCCGCTTCCTGCACTGGCGTTATGCCTCATCCTCGCTGTAGCGGGGGCTTTGACCGCGACTATGACGCCTCGGCGAGTACGTCCGCTTTCCCGACGCCGCCGCGTGGCGATATCCACGGTCAGTACCGTCGCCACTCCGGCTCAGGGATGGCAGCCTGCGGCTGTCCCTCGTGCCGCTGCCCGCTCGCGCCGTGCCGATGCGCTGCGTGGCTTTCACCGGGCCATAATGACGCCAGTGGTCATTACGTGCTTGGTATTAAGCGCCTTAGCGCTGATCTTTATTGCCCTTATCTATCCACCACGTTATGTGCAGGGATTCTACGTATTTTTGCTTCTCCCTGTGGGTGCCGGTGTACTTCCTGTACTGGTCTGGCCGGGGTTCTCGGGCGCGTGGCCGATTGTTTATACAGAATCTCGCCACTGCTCTACTGCCCTTCTCCTGTGGTTACTGGGCATCATCGCAGCGGTGTGCACTTGTGCTTCGGTCGCGATTATCTTTGCCGGTGAAACCACCCTAGCTGTGCTCGCCCAACTGCCGCTGGCCATCGGCGTCGGGTACGTCCTCGCGGCGGTGTCGCTCATCGTCATCATCCGCTTTGGTATCTGGAGTTCGCTTGCTCTCACCATCATCGGCACCATTGTCTCCGTGACGGTAGGCGGCGATGTCCTCGCGAAGACTATCCTTTGGCTCATTGCCTTCCCAGCCTGGCCGATGAATGCGGATTCTCCCGACCGCTACGCCGCTGCGGCAATGATGACTCTGCTTTTCGCCGCCATTACTTCTTGGGCCGCCAAGCGGTTGCTGCGCACACGGGCACTTCGCCCCACCGCTTAAATAACTAAGGCCCGCAGGGACTCCGCGGGCCTTAAACTATGCAAGCTTAAAGCTCAGAGGGAGATACGCGCTTGGGCAGGACCACCGGGCGGGCATTAGAAAGCCCCTCCACCACGCGGATGACCTGGTTGGAGTAACCGAACTCGTTGTCGTACCAGACGTAGAGCACCAGGTGCTTGCCGGAAGCGATGGTGGCGATGCCATCGACGATGCCGGCATTAGTATTGCCCACGAAGTCGCTAGAGACGACCTCTGGGGAGGCGATGTAGGAAATCTGCTGGCGCAGATCAGAGTGCAGGGAGACGTTACGCAAGAAGTCATTGACCTCATCGCGGTCGACCTCTTGCTCCAGCTCCAAGTTAAGCACCGCCATGGACACATCCGGGGTAGGAACGCGGATGGCGTTACCGGTCAGCTTGCCTTCGAACTCCGGCAGAGCCTTGGCCACAGCCTTGGCGGCACCGGTGGCGGCAAGCACCATGTTCAGGCCAGCGGCGCGGCCGCGGCGCTCGCCCTTGTGGTAGTTATCAATGAGGTTTTGGTCATTGGTAAACGAGTGCGCGGTTTCCACGTGGCCGTGGGCCACGCCGTAGCGGTCATTGATCACCTTGAGCACCGGGGTAATGCCGTTGGTGGTGCACGATGCGGCGGAGAGGATCTTATCGTCATCGGTAATGGCGGAATCGTTGATGCCAAAGACGATGTTTTTGATATCGCCCTTGCCCGGCGCGGTCAGCAGCACGCGGGCCACGCCCTTGGCCTCTAGGTGCTGGGACAGGCCTTCCTTATCGCGCCAAACACCGGTGTTATCCACCAGCACGGCGTTGTTGATGCCGTATTCGGTGTAATCGATCGTGGCTGGGTCGTTGGCGTAGATCATCTGGATCTTGGTGCCATTGGCCCAGATAACCTGTTCTTCCTCGTCCACGCTGATGGTGCCGTTGAAGGCGCCGTGGACGGAATCGCGGCGCAGGAGGCTGGCGCGCTTGATAATGTCCCCTTCGCCCTTATTGCGCACCACAATCGCGCGCAGGCGCACGCCGCCGTAAGCGGCCTCGCGGGCAACAAGGATGCGGGCAAGGAGGCGGCCGATGCGGCCAAAGCCGTACAGCACGACATCGGTTGGGTCGATATCCTCGCCGGCACCGAAGATTTCCGTGAGTTCATCTTCGAGGTAGCGGCGCAGGTCTTCTTCGCCTGACTCTTCAAAGCCCAGGAGGAGGCGTCCGACGTCGATGGACGCGGAGCTTAGGTTCATATCCGCTAACTCGGACAGGATGGGCAGGGTTTCTGCCGTGGAGAGCTGGCGCTGGGCAATGCGGCGTCCGTAGCGGTGGGACTTGATGATGTCGATATCGGTCTGCCCCACCAGCGGGCGGCCGAAGATGGTGGCGACGACGTTGTTATTGCGGTGCAGTTGGTGGATGAGGGGAATCATCTGTTGCGCCAATTCGAGGCGCTCGTTCCAGTCATCATGTCCAATATGTGCGTTCGCAGTCACGAGGCTCCATCCATTTCTATTTCGGGGGTGGCTAGAAATCTTCGCCCCAAATTTTAGCGTGTATCAGTGTTTGTTTTGGCATAGGGAGTCCAGAATGTCTGCGACACTACCCCCGCGGATTTTGGCGGCCGGCTCACCTACGAGGCAGTAGGCTACGGCGTCATCGTGCTGCGCTCGGCGTTCCTTGAGCACGGAATTAAGCATGGGATATACCGGAGGTACATCGGGGTGGGCGCGGGTGTAGTCGGTCTCTAAACCGCGGGCATGGCGCCCCGAAAAGGCGCGGGTGGAGACGGTGGCCCCGCCGCGCTGGAGAAGCTTACGGTTGTAGTCACTGGTTCCGGCTTCTTTACTCAGCAAAAAGGCAGAGCCGCACGACGCGGCGGCCACGCCGGGCAGGCTTAAAACCTGGGTTACCTCTCCTGCCGTGCGCAACCCGCCTGCGGCAATCAGCGAGATGTTTGGTGCGACCGTGTGGACGGCTTCGTGGACGGCGGCGATGAGATCTGGCAGAGGTCGATCATCGGGAAGCGCGGTGCGGTCCCACGTGCCGCGGTGCCCGCCGGCATAAGGGCCCTGTACGCACAGCGCGTCCACTCCCAGTTTGGCGGCGGCGCGGGCCTCATCGGGTGTGGTGACGGTGGTCCAAGCCTCGGCACCCGCGGCGTGGATGCGGGCAAGCTGCGCTGCATCAAAGGTGCCGAACATGGACCACACGACGCGCGCGCCGCCCTGCAACGCCAGCTCGAGCTTGTCGCGGAAGCCGAAGGAATAATCGGGATCCGGTAGCGAGGTGCCTTCGGCCGCGGCCAGGTCCGCGGCGGCGGCCAACTGCTCAGGAGTTAACGGATCCTGCGGGCAAAACAGGTTCGCCCCAAAGGGGATGCCGGCGCAGGCATCAATCTGGCTGCGGGCAGAATCCACGCTGGCAGACCCAAGCCCCAAGGTGCCAAAGGAGCCCGCCGCATGCGCGGCGCGCACCAGATCCACGGTGGTAGGCCCGCCCGCCATGGGCGCTGGCATTACGGTTCGGCGCAAAGATTGAATAACCTTGCTCATAGGAAACCACTGTACCAAGCTAGAAAGGCACATTCGTGGCAGCTTTGACAGATATTATTGCCCGGATTTTCGGCGGTCCCTCGCCAGCGCAGCAGGGGCTGGATCCGTCCGAGTTAGAGGCAGACTGGCTCATTGTTGGCCTGGGCAATCCCGGCGCGAAGTACGCCGCCACGCGCCATAACGTGGGCTATATGGCCGTCGATGATGTGCTTGCCCAAGGCGGCGACGTGCTCGAGCCGGTGCGCGGGATGGACCTCGAGGTGGCCCCGCTGCGCTGGGGTGATACCCGCGCGCTGGCGGTGCGCACGACGACGTTTATGAACCTCTCCGGCGATCCGATTGCCCCGCTGGCGCAGGCTTTGGGCATTGCGGCAGACCACATCATCGTCATCCACGATGAGCTCGATCTGCCGGCCAATAAGATTCGTCTGAAGCAGGGTGGCAATGAAAATGGGCACAACGGGCTGAAGTCGCTCACGCACAACCTGGGCACGCGGGACTATGTGCGCGTGCGCATTGGCATCGCGCGCCCGCCCAAGGGCTCGTCGGTTCCGGATTATGTCTTAGCGCCTGTCGATGCCGGCCCCGGCTTCGATACCGCCATCGCCACCGCCGCCGAAGCTGCCCAGCTCATCGCCACGCAAGGGCTCGTACAAGCCCAAAACCGCATTCACTCACGCTAGGACTGGGAAAATTTCTCCAGCGCCTGCGGGCTGCCGGCGGCGACGATGAAGTCAGTGGGGGCGAGCTGGGTGGCATCGGCAAGCGGGGCCCAAGCACCCTCTGCCTGGCAGACCGAGACCAACTGCACGTGGTAGGTGCGCCAAACCTCGCCCAGATCGAGCGGGCGGCCTGTGACCGAGGAGGGCGCGGCCATCTGCGTCACGCCGTAGTACGGGGCGATCTCAGCAAAGTCGCGGAAGCGCCCGCCCAAGAGGTAGGCCACGCGGCGGCCTGTGTCCCGCTCCGGGCGGATGACGTGGTGGGCGCCAATCTGGCGCAGGATGCGCTCGTGGGCCTCCGAATTCGCCTTGGCCCAAATATCCTTGACCCCCAGCTCCACCAGGTTAGACACAGTGAGGATGGAGGCCTCCAGGTGCGAGCCAATGCCCACGATGACCCGCTCCACCTCGTCGATGCCCAGCTGGCGCAACGCCGCCGGATCGGTGGTATCGGCCGAGATGGCCTCGGTTAAATGCGGCGCTCGTTCGCGCACGATTTTCTCATCGGAATCGATACCGAGAACCTCTACCCCATGGCCCATGAGCTCGCTTGCCAGGGAACAACCAAACCGCCCCAAGCCAATGACGACGACCGGGGCGATGTCGAGGGTGGCGCGGGAGCGGCCCAACGCCTTAAAAATGCTAGCCAATGAAGGGCCTTTCTTCGGGGTAGCTGTAGCGGCGGCTTAAATTCTTTGCCGCCAGCGCTGCTACCAGGGTGGTTGGGCCAACGCGGCCCAGGTACATGATGAAGCACAGCACGATTTGTGAGGGTGCGGACAAGCTGGCGGTAATCCCAGTGGATAGGCCCACTGTGGCGAAGGCGGACATGACCTCGAAGGAGACCTGATCGCCGCTAAATTGCGGATCGAAAAAGCGCAGCGCCGCCACACCGAGGGTCACCACCAGCACGCCGGCGAAGCTCAATGCTAGCGCCTGCCGGGTAACGCTGTGGGGAAGGCTGCGGTGGTAGATCGAGGTCTTTTCCTTGCCCAAGAACTCCGCGGCCATGACGGCTAGCAGCACGCACGCGGTGGTGACCTTGATGCCGCCGGCGGTACCGGCAGAGCCGCCGCCGATGAACATCAACGTATCGGTGCCCATGAGCGTTACCGGGTGAACCTCACCGTAGTCGAAGGTATTAAATCCGGCCGTGCGCGGGGAGACGCTGGCAAAGAACGCGTTGAGGATTTTCTCGCCCCACGACATCGGCGCCAGCACGCCATTCCACTCCGTCAAAGCGAAAAATATCGTGCCGACTACAAGTAGCACGCCGGTGGCCGCCAAGGTCATGCGCGCCGTGATAGAAATGCGGCGCGTCGCCTCCGACCCGCGACGCACGTGGCGCACCAATTCCGCCCAGACCGGAAAACCCAGCCCGCCGCCGATGACCGCCCCGGCCAGCGGCAAGAGGATCCAGGCATCGCCCACAAAGGGCACGAGATTATCGCTATTGGTGCTAAACCCAGCGTTATTAAAGGCCGAGATGGCGTGGAAGATGCCCTCCCATAACGCCCGCGGGAAGGAATGCCCGTAGCCCACCATAAGCCGCGCGGTGACCGCCGCGGCGATAATGCTTTCTACCACCGCGGTAAAGGCGAAGGTAAAAATCAGGGTGCGGCGGATGCCACCGGCGAGGATGGGCCGGCTTTCATAGGCGCCGGTCTTGCGGGCCTTAAAACTAATCCGGCCGGTCAAAAGCAGGCCGGATAGCGAGGCCAGCGACATAATCCCCAAACCACCCAGTTGGATCAGGGCCAAGATGACGACCTGCCCGGCCGGGCTCCAGAAGCTGCCGGTATCGACCACGACCAGGCCGGTCAGTGAGACCGCGGAGGTCGCGGTAAAAAGGGCAGATAAAAACGAGGCGCGGGAATCTCCGGCCTCGGCGAACGGCAGTAAGAGCAGAACCGTTCCTATCAAGATGAGCAGTAGAAACCCGGTGGCGGTTAGCCGCGCTGGTCCCCACTGCCGCAGAAAAAGCAGGCGCTTCACAAGCCGGAAGTATAGACCTGTCCAGCCCCAAGCGGAACTGCTAGGCGGCCCCCAGTGGACAAATATCACGAACGAATGTCGCGGACGGATATCACGTCCGCGGCTAAAATCGGGCCTATGACTTCGCCGTACTCCGCAGCTAGGACCATCGTGATTACCGGGGCATCGTCAGGCATTGGTGCCGCGGCCGCCCGGCAAATTCACCGCACCCGCCCGCAGGATAACCTCGTCATCATCGGCCGCAATCCGGACAAGACCAAGGCCGTTGCTCAGGAAGTAGGCGGGCAGTATTTCCTCGCCGATTTCGAATCGCTGGCCCAGGTCCGCCAGCTGGCCGATGATCTGCAACAACTGGAGCGCATCGATGCCTTGGGCAATAATGGCGGCGGCATTTTCGATGGCCCCACCATGACCGCCGATGGTTTCGAGCGCACGTGGCAAGTCAACGTCGTCGCGCCGTTCCTGCTGACGTCGCTGCTGCAAGAAAAGCTGCGCGATAGTAACGCCACCGTGGTCAACACGGCGTCGTTAGCTAATATGCTGATCTCGAATTTCGATCCGGCAGATCCCAATACGCTGGAGCATTTCAGCCCAGAGCGCGCATACGGCAATGCCAAGCTGGCGGATATCTTGCTCGCCAGGTTTATCGATGCCCACGGCATCAACGCGGTGTCCTTTCACCCGGGCGTTTTAGCCACCGAGTTTGGCAAGTCCTCCAAGGGGCTTACGGGCAAGGTGTACTCCGGGGTCATCGGCAAAGCCTTTGGCACCGCAGAGGCCGGCGGCGAGAACTTGGCCTACTTCCTCACCGGCACCGAGGGCATCCATTTCCAGTCCGGGGAATATTACAATAATAGGCGTTCGCTGGGCCTGCAGCGCCCGATTGCGAAGAACACCTCCGTGGCCCACCGCGTCTTTGAGGATCTGGGCCGCCGCCTCAATGTGGAGTGGTAGCGCGCAAGCACTAGACTATGGCGCATGAGTTCTGTCGCTTTTGAGGCCTCGCGCCGCCGCACGTTCGCCGTTATCGCCCACCCGGATGCCGGTAAGTCCACGCTGACGGAGGCGCTGGCGCTGCACGCGCACGTGATTAATGAGGCCGGCGCGGTCCACGGCAAGGGCAACCGCAAGTCCACCGTGTCTGACTGGATGGACATGGAGAAAAACCGCGGTATCTCCGTGGCCTCGTCCGCGCTGCAGTTTGAATACGCCCCAGAGGGACACGAGGGCGAGCCTTATATGATCAACCTGGTTGATACCCCAGGTCACGCGGACTTTTCGGAGGATACCTACCGCGTGCTTACCGCGGTAGATGCCGCAGTGATGCTTATCGATGCCGCCAAGGGCCTCGAGCCACAGACCCTCAAGCTCTTCCGCGTCTGTAAGGCGCGCGGGCTGCCCATCGTCACGGTGATCAACAAGTGGGACCGCGTGGGCCGCGAGCCGCTCGAGCTCGTTGATGAGATCGTGAACGAAATCCAGCTGCAGCCCACCCCGCTGTACTGGCCAGTGGGCATCGCGGGCGATTTCCGCGGCCTAGCCCACATCAACGACGACGGCGAGGCCGATAATTACATCCACTTCATCCGCACCGCTGGTGGTTCCACCATCGCACCGGAGGAACACTACGATCCGGCGGCTGCAGAAGAAAAGGAAGAGGATGTGTGGGAAACCACGGTGGAAGAAGCCGAGCTGCTTGCAGCCGATGGCGCCCTGCACGATCAAGAGCTCTTTGAGCAGTGCGTGACTTCCCCACTCATCTTCGCCTCGGCCATGTTGAACTTCGGCGTCCACCAAATCCTGGATACCCTGTGCGCTATCGCCCCGGCCCCGCATTCCCGCGAATCCGATCCCAAGGCCGTGGAAGCGGCCACCAGCGCCATCGATGAGGTGCGCGAGGTCGCCGATGACTTTTCCGGCGTCGTCTTCAAGGTGCAGGCGGGCATGGACCAAAAGCACCGCGATAACCTGGCGTTTATGCGCGTGGTCTCCGGCGAATTCGAGCGCGGCATGCAGGTCAACCACGCCCAATCCGGGCGCAGCTTTTCCACCAAGTATGCGCTGACGGTCTTTGGCCGCACCCGCGATACCGTGGATACCGCTTACCCGGGCGATATCGTTGGCCTCGTCAACGCGGGCGCGCTGGCGCCCGGCGACACCATCTACTCCGGCAAAAAGGTGCAGTTTAAGCCCATGCCCCAATTCGCCCCGGAGGCCTTCCGCATCCTGCGCGCGAAATCGCTGGGCAAGTACAAGGCCTTCCGCAAGGGCTTGGAGCAGCTCTCGGCCGAGGGCGTGGTGCAGATCCTGCGCAACGATGAGCGCGGCGATGCCTCCCCGGTCATGGCTGCGGTCGGCCCCATGCAGTTCGAGGTCATGCAGGCCCGCATGGAATTCGAGTACAACGTCGAAACCGTCACCGAGCCCATCCCCTACTCCGTGGCGCGGCGCACCGATGCCGAATCCGCACCGGAGCTCGGCCGCCAGCGCGGCGTGGAGATCTTCACCCGCCAGGACGGCGAGCTCATCGCCCTCTTTGGCGATAAATGGAAGCTCGCCTTCATTGAAAAGGAACACCCAGAGCTCACCATGGAGACGTTGGTCGCGGATTAATAGAGCGGCTGCCCCGTCAGAGCAGCATGACGGGGATGACCAGGATCTTCATGAACTGCGCCACCACAATGGTGGAGGCATAGCCGGTAAGGATGCGGGAATCCGAGCTGGCGCCCGTGGCGTAATTGACCACCGCAGGCTGGCCAAAAAGCCCGGAAATGCCGCCTGAGGTGCGGGTTTCGGATTGCCCCATAAAGCGGCTGGCCACCGCGAAAATCCCGATGATGATAACGGCGATGATCGCGGCCAGCACCATGGACTTTAGCCCCATCCAGGAAAAGGCGGTGGAGACAAAGGCCTCTCCGGAGGACAGGCCCACCGAGGCCAAGAAGATGGCAAGGCCCCACTGCTGGAATGCCGTATTGATCGGGGAGGGAATCTGCCACGGAATGCGGCTGGTGCGGTGCAGGGCGCCAAGGACTAGGCCGGTGATGAGTGGGCCCAGCGCGAAACCGAGCTCGAAGGACGCGCCACCGGGCAGCGGGACGACGATGAGCGAAATGAGGTAGCCAATGGTCAGCCCACCGCCGAGTGCTACCCAGTTAAGCTGCGAGTATGCGGTCACGGAATCGCCAAAGTAATCGCGGACATCGCCCAGGCGGTCATGCTTGACCACGATCTCTAGGTCATCGCCAGATTCCAAGTGAGTCTCGTTGGTGGCAAGGAATTCCTCATCGCCGCGGCGCACCCGCACGATACGCGCGCCGTAGCGCGAAAAGAGGTTGAGCTCCTTGACCTTACGGCCCTCGATATCCCCGTTGGAGATGGCCACGGTCTCATTGACCAGGCGCTTATCCACAAACGGGGTTTGGGGCTGGCGCTTTCCCAGGGCATCGGTAAGCTCCTTGGCCTTTGCCTTGGTCACCAGTACGCGCAGGACATCACCGCGGTGCAGCTCCGGATTATCGCCTGGCACGTCGATATCGCGGCCGCGGCGGATGGTGGCAATGATGAAATGATCCGCGAATTTCTCGCGCAGCTCAGCATAGGAAATATCGCGGGTAACCTTAATCATCCGCGAGCGGAAAATCTTCTCCGCCGAGTGGTCTTGGTCGTTCTGTGCGGGCCAGCTATGCCGCAGGACGAATGCCACAAGGAGGATGGCCACGGCCACGCCGACCGGGTAAGCCAAGGAGTATCCCACGGCGGGCAGTTCCTCGCCGGATTGCTGCTGGGCCACGGCGAGCGATGCCGTGGACGTCGTCGCGCCAGAGAATACGCCGGTTACCGCCAGTGGCGATAGCCCCATGAGGCTGCCGATGCCCAGCGCTGCGGCCGCCGCGGCTATTACCGCCACCGTGGCGAGCAGCATGTGTTTTAGCTGGGTGGAAAAGCCCTTGAAGAAGGCCTCGCCGGCAGAGAGCCCCTGCATATAGATAAAGAGGCCCAAGCCCAGCTCCTGCAAGGAACTGAGGATATTGTCATCCAGATCAATAAAGGATCCGAAGGCTAAGCCGACAAAAAGGGTACCCGCCGCGCCGAAGCGCAGCGGGCCAAAGGGAATCATGCCAAGTAGCGTGCCGAGCACGATCATGAAGAAGATGCTCAGCCAAATATGGCCATCAAAAATCGCTAACACGCTGTGCAATCTTAGGAGCTTGGCGCGATTTAGCTAGCTGATAATGCTTGGCGCTTTGCACCGAATACCGCCATTAGTGCAGCGCACACGGTTATTATTCCTGATGCCGCCAAGAACCAGGAGGGCGATCTCACACCACCGTGCAGAGGTGAGCTAGTCCAGCAGGAATTCCTTCCACTTTGGCCACTCGGCATGGGTTTGTGCCTTGCCTGCCTGGTAATTCGCGCGCAGCTTATCCACGTTGCGTTCGGTGGAGGCCACCTGCATGTCTTCTGGGAAAAACAGCTGCGCCTTGCCCTGGCGCTCTAACTCGAGGAGCCGGTCCTTGGCCGCGTTATAGATGGGTGGGCGGCCAATGAGGGCATCGGCAATAGCGGGGTACTTGCGGAAGATGCGGCGGGTGATCGCCGGGCGCGCAACCTCAGGGCGGACATACCCGCGCGGCTTGGAGCCGATAAAGAGGAATTTCTCGTAGCCGGCTTCTTCCGCCTGCTCGATGGTAATGCCGCCGGATGAGCCCAGGGCACCGTCCACATAGGGTGAGCCACCGATGACGCGGATCGGCATAAGCAGCGGCAGCGTGGACGAGGCGCGCACCCGCACGTACAAGTCCTCTGGTTCCTTCACGTCCTCGCGGGTCCAATACACGGATTCGCCGGTATCGGCCCGCGCGGCGGCGAGCACCATATCCGCTGGGTGCTTGCGGTACGCGTCCCAGTCAAACGGCATATCTTTATCCGCGGAGCGCTCATAGATATATTCCGCGTTGAAATAGCCATTGCCGCGCACCAGCGAGCCCACGCCACCGAAGCTGGGGTTATTGACAAAATCCGTGAAGGATTCCTCCGCGCGCTTGGCATCGTGCGAGAGGTAATTGACCGTGTGGGAGGCGCCAGCTGAGACCCCGCCTACCCATCCAAAGGTGACGTTTTCCTGGATGAGTTTGACTATGCAGGCGGCGGTATAGGAATTGCGCATCCCGCCACCTTCGATCACGAGGGCGGTGTTGCTGGCATCAATCATGGTCTCCCATAGTACGCGCGGCGATGTTACAGCGGTCAACCCGCTACCTGGCTGCGCGGCTAGACTTAAGGGCTATGGGATTATTGGATGCTCTTGCCAAGCTCACCGGGAATGGGGCGCCGCAGTTGGCGCGGCCCGATTCCGCGGCGACGACCGTGCAGGTGGACCGGCTGGATATTAGGACCGCCGGCCAGCTCATCATCATTATCACCGGCCGGCAGGGCGCGCGGGCCCTTGATGAGCTCGCCGCCTCGCGCGAGTCCGCGACCCTCATCTCCCCCACCACCACGGCGCATTTCCCCGCCGTGAAGACGGACGTGCTGCCGGTCAAAGACCCCAAGCACGGCTGGATCATCCCCATCACGCCAACGCTGGCGGGCGCGCTTTCCCAGGCCGAGCTTGCGGGTGCTCCGCTTGCCGATGCCCCAGCTTCCAGCGAGTACGAGCTATCCCCCAGCCTCGCGGTGGTGGTGGAATAATGCCCATCTATTCCTTTCAAGGCAAGCGCCCGCGCATCCACCGCAGCGCCTGGATCGCGCCGAATGCCACGATCATTGGTGACGTGGAAATCGGCCCGGATTCTTCCGTGTTTTATGGCTGCGTGCTGCGCGGTGATGTCGGCCCCATCCGTATTGGCAGCCGGTGCAATATTCAGGACAATAGCGTTGTCCACGTGGAGCGGGCGGCGCCGTGCGTCCTTGAAGACGATGTCACGGTAGGCCACATGGCCATGCTCCACGGCACCCATGTGGGCGCTGGCAGCCTGGTGGGCATGTCCGCTACCCTACTGTCTCACTCCACCATCGGGCCCGGTTCGCTCATCGCCGCCGGCGCGGTGGTGCGCGAGGGCGCGGATATCCCGGCGCGTTCCTTGGCCGCCGGCGTCCCGGCTA
Source organism: Corynebacterium sp. MSK204 (assembly GCF_030229885.1). Classification (NCBI taxonomy): domain Bacteria; kingdom Bacillati; phylum Actinomycetota; class Actinomycetes; order Mycobacteriales; family Corynebacteriaceae; genus Corynebacterium; species Corynebacterium sp. MSK204. Next base: position 27,941 of record NZ_JASPGQ010000006.1, read on the forward strand.
CCGTGCGCCGCGCGCTTTCCGCCGAGCAATCCGCGGCGTTTATCCCGCACGCCGCGCGCTACGTGGACATAGCTAAGCAGCAATCCGGCACCGAACTGACGCTGGATGATGTTTACTTTGACTAGCGCATCCTTATAGGTTCACGACACCCATGATGATGAGGAAGGCGGCGACGACATAGCCGCTGATGAGCGCGACCCGCGTGCTGTTTTCGCGCGCCGCCGCAAAGACTCGGCCCGCAGCTGAGTCTGGGTGGGCGCGCACCACGGCAATAAAGAGTCCGCACACCACCGGCAGGGAAAGAGCCAGGGTGGCGTACCACAGCAGGCCGCCGTATTGGGCGGCGAGCGACAGATCCTCGGTGGCCAAGAACATAAGGCCGAAATAAAACGGCACGGAGGTCAGCGATTGGACCACGCCCATCACAAAGCCGATGAGCACGGTGACGAAAGAGGGCGTGCGCAGCGGCTGCAGCATGCGCCCGATCAAGGCATTGGGTTTTCCTTGGGAATGCCAGGCGGCGAAGGCCAGGGCGATACCGACGATGATGAGGATGCCGCCGGCAATCGGTGACTCCAAGATGGCCGCGATCTGCTCGCGCACGCCCAACAGGACGAACATGACCACGGCAGCGGCGGTAAGAACTCCCAACCAATCGCCCAGGATGACCAGGCCTGCGATCCAGCGGTACTTCCCGCGCGGGAGCATGATGCCGATGGCCACAAGGATGCCAATGAGCAAGGCATTGACCGAATCCAAGAGGGCGAAACTTACCGCGTGAATCATGCGCGATAGTCTACCTATCCTTCCCGCCACCCTGTGCTCTCTGGCCGCGCGTGGGTTATAGGTCACACTAAAGAGCTACTATGCCCATCTGCACCTTATTTTGCGCCATATGTGCAGGATTGCATAGACTATGCACGATTTTAGAAGCAGCGCCCACCTCTCTCACTCGTAAAGGAGATCGCCCATGTCCAGATTCCTCTACCGGCTGGGAAGCTGGTCCTACCGCACGGTATGGCCCTTCCTCGCCTTCTGGCTCATCGTCCTGGTGGCAATGGTCGTCCTCACCGCCGGCTTTGCCAAGACCCCGAACCCCAACTTCGCCATGCCGGAGATGGACTCCACCACCACTCAAGAAGAGATGATGGAGCACTTCGATCAAGACACCGATGCCATGAGTGCCCCGGAGGGCACCGTGGTCATCCAGGCCCCTGAGGGCAAGGAGCTGAGCGATGATGCCGTTGCCGGGGACATCGACAAGCTGCTCCAGGACCTCAAGGACACCGGTGCGCTGAAGAACGAGGATGAGCTGGTCAGCCCGGTCCTCACCGCCGCCGGCATGGAAAAGCAGATGGGCGAGCAGATGCGGGCCCAGGGCATGCCCGAAGAGCAGGTTGCGAAGAACCTGCAGCAGCTGTCCCCGCTGAGCGAGGATAAGACCACCGGCACCGTCACCATCGCCTTCGATGCCAAGGACGTCATGGACATCAATGATGAAGATATGGCTGCGGTCACGGATGTCCTGCACCAGCACGACGGCGAAGGCCTTTCCGTTAAGTACCAGGGCAATGCCTTCGCGATGGCCGATGCCGGCATGAATGGCAGCGCCGAACTCATCGGCATGGTGGTTGCCGCCATCGTGCTGCTGGTGACCTTCGGCTCCTTCGTAGCTGCCGGCATGCCGCTAATTTCCGCCGTCATCGGCGTGGGCATTGGCATCCTCGGCGTGCAGCTGGCCACCATCTTTACCGATACCGTCTCCGATATGACCCCGACGCTGGCCTCCATGATCGGCCTGGCCGTGGGCATCGACTATGCCCTATTCATTGTCAACCGCTTCCGCAATGAACTCATCACCTCCTCCGGCCTGAATAACCTGACGCCCAAGGAACTGGCCAAGGAGCTGAAGAAGATGGAGAAGGGCACCCGCGCCCACGCCATGGGCATGGCGCTGGGCACCGCCGGCGGCTCCGTCGTCTTTGCCGGTACCACCGTGGTCATCGCGCTGGCAGCCCTGACCATTATCGGCATCCCATTCCTGTCCACCATGGCTATCGCCGCCGCGGGCACCGTGGTCATCGCCGTGCTAGTGGCCAATACCTTTATCCCCGCGGTGCTGGGCCTGCTGGGCACCAAGATCTTCGCCGGGCGCGTGCCCGGCCCCAAGGTTCCAGATCCCGAGGACGAGAAGCCAACCATGGGCCTGCGCTGGGTCCGCCGCGTGCGCGCCCACCCGTGGCTGCACCTTGGCGTGGGCGTTATCGTGCTTGCCATCCTCGCCATTCCCTTTGCGAATATGCGCCTGGCCATGCCCACCGATGGCTCCGCCAAACCTGGCACCCCGCAGCGCGAGGCCTACGAGATGTCCGCAGAGGCCTTTGGCCCCGGCCGCAATGCCCCAATGATCGCCTTTGTGAACGTGGAGGGCGTCTCCGAGCAAGACCGCATGCCGGCCTTCCAAGATCTGCTCCACAAGTTCAACGACACCGAAGGCGTGGACAACGCCCAAATCGTCCAAACCACGGATAACGGTGATGCCGCCCAGATCATGATTACGCCGACGACAGGTGCAACCGATGAGGAAACCACCGAGACCTTGGAGCGCCTGCGCGAGTACCAGGGCGAGTTTTCTAAGGACGGCGGCTCCTACGGCATTACCGGCATCACCCCGATCTTCGACGATATTTCTGAGCGCCTCAATAGCGTTCTTGTTCCCTATGTGGCCATCGTCTTAGGCCTTGCCTTCATCGTGTTGATGCTGGTCTTCCGCTCCATCTGGGTTCCGCTCATTGCCGCCGCGGGCTACGGGCTGTCAGTGGCCGCCACCTTCGGAATCACCGTTGGAATCTGGCAAGAGGGCATGTTCGGCCTCGTCAACGATCCGCAGCCGCTGCTGTCCTTCCTGCCCATCATGCTCATCGGCCTGACCTTTGGCCTGGCCATGGACTACCAGGTCTTCTTGGTCACCCGCATGCGCGAGGGTTACGTCAGCGGCAAGACCGCCGCCAACGCGACCTCGAATGGCTTTAAGCACGGCGCGCGCGTGGTCACGGCAGCAGCGCTCATCATGATTTCGGTCTTTGCGGCGTTTATCCTGATGGACGAGCCATTCATTAAGACCATGGGCTTTGCCCTGGCTATGGGCGTGCTTATCGATGCCTTCGTTATCCGCATGATGGTCATCCCCGCCACCATGTTCCTCCTAGGAGACAAGGCGTGGTGGTTCCCCAAGTGGTTGAATAAGATCGTGCCTAATATGGATATCGAGGGCGAGGCCCTGCACAAGGAACGCGAGGCGCTCCTGCACTTCCAGCACGACAAGGTAGGAAAGGTTCATCGTGACTAGTTTGCGCGAATCCAAGAAGCGAGCAACGCGCCAGGCCATGTCCGATGCCGCGGCCCGCCTCGCCTTGGATGGCGGCGCTGAGGCAGTCACGGTCTCGGGCATTACCAGCGCCGTCGGCGTCTCCCCGCGCACGTTCCACAATTATTTTTCCTCGGTGGCCGATTCCCTCTTGCACTACACCGCGGATGTCCTCGAGGCATTCGCGGCGGATATTCCCACCGCCTTTCCCGGCGAGCCCATCTCTTCGGTCTTGGAATTAACGCTCATTGATGCCCTCGACAACGAATACATGGAGCTGCGCTCGCTGCACAGTCTGTTCAAAATCGGTGAGGCGATGGAAAACCTCAGCCACACCGCTGAGGAAAAGAAGAAATTCGATAGCGTCACTCACAGGATCATCGCTGCTTTTCAAGAGCGCTACCCCGAATATTCGACCTTCGAGCTCACCGTCATCTTGAACGCGTGCGGCAGCACCGGCAATGCCTGCCAGCAAGAGCTGAAAAGGCGCTGCGAAGGTGGCAAGCCCCCTAACAAGCAGGAACGCGATGAGTTGGTGCACCACGCCTTTGCCACCCTGCGCGGCCTTGCCTGAGGTTTCAGTATCCTCGTAAGCAATTATGGATACTTCGAATTCGCTTGCCCAGGCCACCCGCGATGCCTGCTTTATTCAGGCGGGCCTTGATGCCGCCTTCCGGGCCCGCCTGGGCGATACCACCGATGTGGAATTTAATTTCCTCACCCCCTCGACGGATGCCGAGGGCCGCCTTAACCACAATCAGCCTGTGGAGATCCGCTGCAGCTCATCCTCCGGCGTCAAAGACTTCCAGGGCACGCGCATCGCCGTCATCGATCGCGCCGGCTCGCCCACCTGGCGGTGGGCGATGCAGGCGGAAACCGATCTGCCGCAGGGCGGGGATGACCCGGCTAAGTTTATCCCCCTCGCCCGCCTCCTGGCAGGCAATGCCCCGGTGCTGCGGGCGCGGCAAGGCGATCATGAGGCGATCATCGCCGTGGATTTCCATCCGCGGCTCGACTTTCCCACCAGCATTGCCGCGGGGCTTCGCCGCAGCTCGCCAGATACTGATGAGCGGCGCGCGGTGCACGAACTCGCCCACCACTTGGGCATTACGGTCGCGGAATCTGCCGCGGATGCTGCTACGGAGACCGCCGAGCATTTCTCCGAGGGAACGACGCTGCATTTTTCTAGCGCACTGGGCGCACCCCAAATCACGGCCATCGAGCCGGGCATGAAGGCTACTCGCATCATCGAGGATGCCTTTTATTACGGCATGGAGCACCAGCTGTACTTCCAGGGCAATTTCCCCGAGGCCACGGTGCACCTCGATCTGGACGGTGCCACGGCGAAGATCCGCCACTCTGGCGGGAAAGACGAGGCCACGGCGGTGCTCATCGCCACCATTTCGGAGGATCAATTCCTGTGGTCCTGGGCCGATCCCGCGGTCAAGGACACCGCGGCCGCGCACTCGGCAGCCAACCTGTACCGCTTCGGCATCGATCACCGGGTACCGGCGTTGATCCGGCCCGCGCTGCCGCTGGACTACGCGCGCGCCCGGCAGGTACCGCAGCTAGCCCTGCCCATCCTGGGCATGTGGACGCTGGTGAGCACCACGCTTGCCGATGGCCGCGTCGGCCTCGCCCTCCTCGATTCCGAGGCGCTGCATCTGCCGCAGCCCACGTCAGCGGCCACGGAAGCAACGCTCGCGGCGACCCCGCCCCGAGAGATCAACGAGGCGCAGGCCCGATCGGCCTACGCCTCCTTCCGTGGGATTAACCTTTAGCTAATACGTCGCGGATAGCGTCTACATCCACCTCCGCGACGCTTGCGGGGTTAAATGCCGCGTCATTGGATTTATCCACCAATACCGCGCGCACGCCATCGGAAAAGTCATCGCGGCGATACATATAAGCGCCGAGTTTCTTTTCCAGCTCGAGGGCATCGCGAATGCTCGAGCACTGCGCCTCTGCCCGGTAGAGCTCCAGCGCGGCCACGATGGAGGTTGGGCAGGCCTGCGCGATGAGCTTTTCTACCAGCTCCTTTAGTTCCGGGTATTCCTTAGCGGCCGCGGTGATGTCCTGCCAGGAATCGTGGCGGAAGCTAGCCTCGATTCCCTCGATGAGCTCTGCAAGTGGGGCCTCGTCTTCCGGCTGCACGGAGTGCTGTTCCAGCGCGGCATCAATGCCTTTGTCAATGACGTCGTTAGCAAACGCATCGCCGTCTTTGACGTAGTCAGTGGCCAGCCCGCTCCATACGAGGTCTGCGGCGTACATGCGGTAGCCGGTAATGCCCCAGAACTTCGCGAGTTCTGGCGAGGCCTTGCCGCGCGTACCCACGGCATTTTGGGAGGCATAGGCCATACCCACATCCGTGACGTAGCCAATATTCATCTCGGGCATGGAGGCGAAGGTCTTGTCCGTGACCACGCAGTGCGAGCCGTGCGCGGATACGCCAAGCCCGCCGCCCATAGCGATGCCATCGACCAGCGCGATGACCGGCTTGGGGTATTCCGCAATATCCCCGTTGAGGGTGTATTCCGAGGCAAAGAAGTCATCCACCTCGTCGTAGTTGCCGTCGACGATGCCATCGCGGGCCAAGCGGACATCGCCGCCCGCGCAATAGGCCTTGGGGTTGGTAGAGGTCAAAAGGACCTGCTCTACCTCGTCATCGGCACGCCACTTATCCAAGGCAGCGGCGATGAGATCGATCATTTCTGGGCTCAGGGAGTTGAGAGCCTTTGGGCGGTTGAGCTCAATGACTCCGGTATGGTTGCGGATTGAGGACACGATAGGTGCATCATTAGTCATATCCTCTATTGTGACACACAACTCATATACCTAGCTACCGTTTGCGACTTCACAGATAGGTCTTAATTTTGCTTCCACAGCTTATCGCCCTAGACATGGACGGCACCCTGCTCGATGGAAACGGCGACTTGCCGCCAGGATTCACGGCGACCAGCCAGCGCGCAACCGAGCTTGGCGTCACCCTCGTTCCGGCATCTGGGCGCCAGATCGCCACCCTGCAACAGATGTTTCCCCATGAAGAGACCTTTATTGCAGAAAATGGCTCCGTGGTCGTGCACAATAACGAGCTGCTGAGCACAACTCCCCTGCCGTCATCGGCCGTCCGCGCTGCGGTGGCAGCGCTCGACGCGGTAACCCAACCCCACACCGTGGTGCTGTGCACGCCGGCTACGGCGTTTGTGGAAAGGGGCATCGACGGCCAAGCCTCCGCCGAGATCTCCAAATACTATAAATCCATCAGCTGGGTGGATGACCTGCACGATCTGCTCGATGAGGAGATCATCAAAATCGCGGCCTTCTGCGCCGATGGTAGCGAGAAACACCTCCACGATCCGCTGCGCGAGGCTGTGCCCGAACATAATATTGCGGTATCTGGGGCGGTGTGGCTCGATGTGATGGCGGCCGGGGTCAATAAGGGCGTGGCGCTAGAAACCATGGCGTCGCTGCTAGGTATCCCCCAATCTCGCACCGCAGCGTTTGGAGACTTCCTCAACGATTTCGAACTACTCCAGGCCGCTGGAACCGCCATTGCCATGGACAATGCGCACCCTAAACTCAAGGCCATCGCAGATACCATCGCCCCACCCAATACCGAGTATGGGGTGCTGACAGTGCTTAATCAGCTTTTTGCCAGCAAACAGGATTAGACTCTTTTCTTTCAGCATCTATCCGTAAGATATTGCCAATTTCCCGCGCCACGCCGTGCTCTCTACTTTGAGTAATGGCGCTGCTCGCGGTCTAAAATTGGCCGATTAGTACATTTTCGTAGTGCAATGGGAGTTCATGTGAATCGTTTTCTGCGCTCGCTGCTGGGGAAGAAAGATTCCGAGCGTAATGAGGCCACGCCGCCCACGACGCGGCAATCAGATGGGCCTACAGGTGATTCCTCCACTGGGGCTTCCACGCCTGAATCCGGTATCCCTACGGGGCCGGATCCACATGCCCGCAATAATCACGAGGGGCGCACGGAACACCAGCCGCCCACCTCGAACGCACAGGACGGCACTAAATCCTCGCAGACACAGCCCACGGATCCTACCCGTGGGTTCGCTCGCCAATCCCGCCAGGTGGGTAACCCCACGCCTCAAGACAAAAAGCCTTCCCGAAACCAGGGCGCACAGACCCCCAAATCCGCTGCGGCCAAAGGCTCTGCCCAAGACAAGCAGAATAATTCTGCCCAGAAGAAGACCGGAGCAAAGCCACACCAGCAGGTAAAGCCGGCCACGCCCAAGAATCCACAGAAACCGCAGCCATCAGCCGCCGAAACGAAGGAATTTCCCGCCAGCCCCGCCGGTACTTCCCGCGCGTCCGGGACCTCTGGCGCCTCTCGAACGTCCACTCCCGCCGGTTCCAAGAATTCTTCCCGCTCCAATAACTCCGCTGGCACTCCTCGGCCTTCCGACGCCAACCGGTCCACCGGCTCTGCGAAATCCTCCGACTCCACCCGGACTTCTGGCGCTACTCGGTCCACCGAAACCGATCGGCCCACCGGCACCGGCTCCGCGAAGCCTTCCGACAATACTAAGAACTCCGCGCAGGGAACCGCGGAATTTCCTGCCCAGCAGTCGTGGCCTGCCCAAAGGCCAGAGCAGCGCAAGCCCGAACAACACAAGCCTGAGCAAAGCAAAGCCCAGCCGCGCAAGCCGGAGCAGCGTAAGCCAGAGCAACGAACATCTGGGCAGCAACAACCTGTTCAGCGTGAGCAGGAGCAGCGTCAGCAGGAACAGCGCCAACCGGAGCAGCAGGCATCCGGAGCCGGGCGTCAGAAAGCAGAGCAGCGCAAGCCTGCGCAAAAGTCTGCCTCTGCGCAAGAACAAAAATCAGGGATTCCTGCTGGGCAAAAGGCCGCCGCTATGGGGGCTTCTCAGCCCCAGCGCATTCCTGCCGAAGAGAACGCGCGAGAACAACAGCCTGCAGCCGATCACTTTGCAGAGAAGTCATCTTCGCAGGGCAAGCAGGGCGCCAATAAATCGAAATATGCCTTGCAGAATCAACAAAACGACTCTGAAGTACTCGCAATACCGCCAGAGGATAAAAACGTGCGCAAGAAGCGGCACGCGCGGCTACGCCAAGTCAAGGGCCTTGATGGCCTGCGCGGCCTAGCCGTTGTCGCTGTGGTCTTATACCACTTTTTCGGTGACGCCCTACCCGGCGGCTACTTGGGCGTGGACATGTTCTTTGTCCTCTCTGGCTTCCTTATTACATCGCTCCTCGTGCGCGAATACCGCACATCCGGGACGATTAGCCTGAAGGACTTTTGGGTCCGACGCTTTAGGCGCATCCTGCCGGCTGCCGTCACCGTGCTCGTTTTCTGTACGGCAATCGTTGCGTGGGTTGGCGGAGATTTGGCCGTCGGCCTGCGTCAGCAATTCTTCGGCACCCTGTTCTTTGTCAATAACTGGACGCAGATTGCCACCTCGCAATCCTATTTTGCTGATAACGAGATCCAGGTATTCGCCCACTACTGGTCACTCGCCGTAGAAGAGCAGTTCTACCTCATTTGGCCGCTGCTCATGCTGGGTATTTTCCGCATCTCATCGCGCCAGCCGCGCCGCCTTCCAGTCGTGGTCTCCAGCGTGCTGGGGCTTGCCTCTTTCGCGGCCATGTGGTTTATCTTCACCCCAGGCGAAGACCCCACCCGCGTGTACTACGGCACGGATACCCACGCATTCGGCCTGTTGACCGGTGCAGTCCTCTCCTTGTTAATGACCTCTACGAAGTCCGATCCCAACGCGGATTCCTGGGCCACCACCGGCAAGGTAGAAACCCGCGCCGCCGGCATCATTGGCTTCTTGGCGCTTATCGGCTACGTTGCGCAGCTATTCCTCATGCCTGACGACGCCGAATTTACCTACCGCGGCGGCCTTTTCCTTACCAGCATCCTTGGTGCCCTCATGGTGTGGGGCGTCATCCACGAGTATGGCCCGATGACGCCGCTGTTTAGGACCAAGGTCATGCGATGGTTCGGTCAGCGTTCCTTCTCGCTGTACCTCTGGCACTGGCCGGTCATCATGATCTTGGAGGCGCTATTCCACGGCAATCAGAACTCTGAGGACTCCTGGATTCTAGGCTTGATCGCCATCCCCATCTCCCTGATCCTCTCAGAGATCTCTTATCAATTCATCGAGAACCCTTTCCGCCGCGGCGGATACAAGAAGACGTGGAAGAGCTACTGGGCCTCGCGCCCGAGCTTCAGCGAACTCAAGGATGGCTTTGGCAAGGCCATGTGGCCAGTGGTCCCATTCTTGGTTGTCGCCTCTCTGGTTGGTGTTGTCTACGGCGTGGTCAATTCCAGCGACAAGACCGAGTTGGAGCAGCAACTCAACCAGCTCCAGCAGCAAAACGAAAGCAATAACCCACCTCCACCGGAGGTATCCGCTCCGTCGACAGCATCGACTGAAGACGATAAAGACGGGGCGAAGGAAAAGGATGACGCCAAGACCCGCCCCATCCCGAAGGGAACGGACATTACCGCGATCGGTGATTCGGTGATGCTGGCGGCTAGTGATGCCCTCAGCCAACGGTTCCCTGGCATTTATATCGATGCCCAGGAATCCCGCCACTACACGGTGGGTATCCAAATCCTTCAGCAAATGAAGGATGCCGGTACGTTGCGCGATACCGTATTCTTGGGATTCGGTACCAACGGCGCCGCCCAGCCAAATCAAATCAGCCAGGCCATGGACATCATCGGCAAAGACCATACCGTGGTAATGGTGGTTCCCTACGGTGACCGCGAGTGGATGGCGCAGTCCCAGCAGGACGTCATCGACGCCGCCAAGGAATACGACAATGCCTATATCGCTGACTGGTGTGGCTACGCCGAAAATAATCCGGACATGCTCTACTCCGATGGCGTCCACCCGCTTCCCGAAGGCGCCACCGGCTATTCCGACGCCTTCTACGACGCTCTGAAGCAATATTCCAAATACGACAAAAGCGTGTCCTCACAATGCCAGGCTTAACAGAGAGCGCGGCGGTAGGCAGTTAGCGCATGTGCGCCGGCTTCCTACCCTGGCCCCTTCCTCGCCCGCCCTTCGCGCTCGCGGGGTGGTTCGATCTCACCGGGCGGGTTCCCCGCCCGTGACCGTGAAGAGCGGGGTTAAAAGTTCTGACTCGTAGGTGAACGCATAAATGAAGACCGCACCCATAGTTCACATGAGTGCGGTCTTTAGTATTAGGCAGCGAGATTAATCGACGGCGAACTCGCCCATCTTGTCCCAACCGGTGCGTCCATCGATGTGGACGTTGATGATGTCTGGGGTCTCTACGAGGTACTTGGGGAATTCGTCGCAGGCGCGCTTGAAGTGCTCGCCCTGAACGTGCTCTACGTCCTTACCATCAGCGTAGGACTCGAGCAGCAGGAAGCGCTGAGAATCTTCCGGATCGCGGTACCACTTGAAGTCGATGCAGCCAGACTCGGCGTTGCAAGCCTCGGTGTACCAGTTGATCTCATCAAGGAAGGTATCGGCGTATTCAGGCTTTACGCGGAACTGTACGTTAATCAAAATCATGCCCCCGATTCTACCAATGATGTGTCCACTACGTCATGGCTGCTCTGCCATGCGCGCGGACCTCGGAAGAATCGGGGGCAGGTTCCGCGGAAGCTAAGAACTAGTTGAGGAAGTACTCCGCGATGTAGATGAACTCGCCATCAAAGGCGGTAGCGACGCCATAACCGTACTCGGGTCCGGGGGTTACTTCGAGGCCTCGGTTGAACCAGTTGAGGCGCTCTTGGGCTTGCTCTTCGGACAGACGGTAGACGTTGCCCTGCCCTTCTTCAGTGTGGGTCACGCCGCTTGCCACATCGCCGTAGTACTTTAGCTCACCATTTGCACCCTGGTTTGCCCATTCCTGCGCGATAGCGCTTGCGGTCTCATCCGGGTGGTGGCCAGCCTGGGCTAGGTGATCAGCGGTGGCTACCTGCAAGTCAGCGGCAACCTGCGGGGCTTCGAAGGCCTCAGGCTCCGGTGCGGCTTCAGCCGTAGGCGCTTCTTCCGCTGCTACTTCTGGTTCAGCTTCGGGTGCGGCCTTTAGAAAGCTGGGCAAAGTAACGTTGTACTTTTCAGCAAGGGTAGACACCTGCTGAACCTGCGGGACCGCGTTAAGCTCCGCAGAAGCCACTGCCGTGGTGCCAGACAGGGCGAGTACGGTGGTCAGGACTGCTGCGGTGGCGCTTCGAATCGGCTTCATAATTTTCAGCCTGTCATAACTTTTCAGAGGACGAAAGCATATCGCCGGTTCCACCGCACTTCGATATGGCTTTGTTATAGAAACGGCGCTCGGTGAGTTCTCGGCTACCTCGCGGTAGTGAAGAAGCCTCCAGGAGGCCTAATAAATACCTACATCGAGTTCATCGAATTGCCGCTGCAGCTCCTCCGAATCAATGGAGCGGGCAACATCGGGCCCGGCGATGGCCGCAAAGCCATCGAGGACAGAGTTCCCGTAATTATGGCCCACACCATCGGGAACATCCTTGGCTCCGGGTAGATCCGCGGCAACTTGCAGGTAGGTAATAATAGGCATCCACTGCATCACGCGTTCACGGGAATAGGGGGTATCTTCTTTCATCCAATCCGGCTCTTTGAAGGCCAATTCGGGCGACCACCAGCTCACTGGATCGGAAGGATGCTGAATATACAGCATGCGGGTCCTGCCCCACTCCTCTTCCGGAACGCGTCCCCAGCGGCGGACTTGGTCCACCTCGTTGGCAAAGCGAACCACGAGGCCACCGGCGTAGACCGGCGAGATTTCCGTGGACCCGGGATCGCGGCGCTCCACAAACTGCGAGCGCAACTGGTTAAAGTGCGGCGGGCCAGTCAATAAGATGCCATCGACGGAATTGGCAATATCGCGCACGCCGGAAAAGGCTGCCTCGATGCCGGTTGTGCCTAAGGACTCGCCGTAGAGGTAGAGCTTGGGTCGGTCATCTTCTGGCAGTGAATTCCACCAGTCCACGATGGGGTTGATGAACTCTTCCCCGGCGCGCTCTACTTGGCCGCCGCCGCCAAGGAAGTGGAATACAGACGGCATGGCGGAATACTGTGCTGCGGCAATGGCGGTATCCCCTCCATAGAGTAGTTCGAAGGCTTGCGCGGAATAGGACGATACCCAGCCGGTGCCGGTAGGCATGGTCAACAGGAGGGCCTTGCGGTCTTGGGCGTGGGTGCGCTCGAGTTCATCGATAAGCAGCTGCGCCCGCCCTTCATTAGAGTCGCGGTTACCCAGGCCGGCGTAGGCACGGATGGGTTCTTTGGCAGGTTTCCCGGTCACCTGTTCTAGCTCGGCCTTATGCGCGCCGGAGCTGAGAAACCGGGAGCCTTGCAGGCCGACGCCGTTCCAGTCGACATCGGAAGTAGGCGATCCGGAGCGCTCACTCAGGGTGGGGCGCTGAGTGTCCGGATCGGGGTCGGCGTTCTGGGCGGTAAATACCCTATCGCCCAAGCCCACGATGGCACCGGGAATGATGTTTTCAACGGTGTAGATAGCGATAACCGCAATGATAAGTACTGCCCCGAGGCGGCGGTACGTGGAGCGGAACCGCTGCGGGAAGCGCCGCGCTAACCAGCGCACCAGAAAGATAATGGAGCGCAGGATGAGCAGGAAGACGGTAAATACCGCCAGCGCCAGGGGCACCACCAGCAGGTAGCTAGACATGGACGGCGCGGGCACGGAATATACGCTCGCGAGCTCGTGCTGCCAGCGCACGGCGATAATGACGAAACCGACCAGCCAGGCTATGAACGCACCTGTGGCGATGCGCGCGAGCAACCGGTAGTGCTTTGGCTCCCATGCGGAGGCGGCAAGCCAGGGATACTTATCCGCCCATTTGCTCACGACGAAGCGGTACCACACCAGCTTCACGCCGATGCCCACCACGTAGCCGAACCCGGCGGCAAGGCCCGAAATCAGGCCTTGATAGGGCCAATCGCGGGGCAAAATGGACGGAGTAAGGCCCAGCGTAGACAGAATGGCGGCGCCGATAATGCCCCACGGATCGAGGTGGCGGACAATATCGGCGATGCGAGCTTCTACTGCTCGAGCTTCTCCCCTAACTCCAGCCATTCCATCTCCAAATCCTCATAGGTGCTGCGATTGTCCTTTAATTCCGTATCGAGGCGAGTCATCGCTTCGGTATCGACTTCTTCTGCCGCCGCGGCCAATTTCTCATTGATCTGCGCGGCGGATTTTTCCAGCTTCTGCATCTTCCGCTCAAGCGCGTTCATCTTCTTGGTGATTTCGCGCTCTTGCTGGGAAGAAAGCTTCTTTTCCGGCTTCGGCGCCGGCGCGCCCGTCTTCTTTTCTCCCAGGTTTATAACCCCTGTGTTCTTGCCGGCCTCAATTTCTTCGCGCTTGCGCAGATACTCGTCGATGCCACCGGGAAGGTTCGTCAGGTTGCCATCCCCAAACAGCGCATACGTATTATCCGCAATGCGCTCGATCAGGTAGCGATCGTGCGAAATGACCACCAGGGTACCCGGCCACGAATCGAGCAGGGATTCCAGTTCCTGGAGCGTATCGATGTCCAGGTCGTTGGTGGGCTCATCGAGGAGTAAAACATTGGGTTCTGCCATGAGCACGCGGGTGAGCTGGAGGCGGCGGCGCTCGCCACCGGAAAGATCACCGACCGGGGTGCGCTGGCGCTTGGCGGAAAAGCCGAGGCGCTCGGCCAGCTGAGAGGCGCTGAGCTCCTTTTTGCCTAGCTGCACGTAGGTGGCAACATCCTCGACGGCATCGAGAAGCCGGCGCTGCGGATCCAAGTCATCGAGTTCCTGGCGCAGCCAGCCCAAGCGCACGGTTTGGCCCTCGATGCGCTTTCCGGCCGCAAGCTCGTATTCGCCAGCCAGTGTGCGCAGCAGCGTGGTCTTTCCGGAGCCATTAACACCCACGAGGCCGATGCGCTCGCCTGGGGCCAGGCGCCAGGTGAGGTGATCGACCAAGGTGCGGCCATCCGGGGACTTCACCGTGGCATCTTCTAGCTCGATGACCACCCGGCCCTGACGCTGCTTGGAAAAGGACATGAGCTCGACTTTGTTGCGCGGCTCGGGGACATCAGAAATAAGCGCTTCCGCAGCCTCAATCCGGTAGCGCGGTTTTGAGGTACGCGCCGGTGCCCCGCGGCGCAACCACGCCAATTCCTTGCGGGCTAAGTTTTTGCGGCGCTGTTCCATCGCATCGGCCTGGCGGGCGCGCTCGGCGCGGGCAAACGTCCAGTCGTTGTATCCGCCCTCATATGCATCGACCGTGCCGTCGTGCACCTCCCACGTCCAGGTGGCGATGGTATCGAGGAACCAGCGATCGTGGGTGACCACGATGACGGCGAGGTTGCGCTTGAGCAGGTGATCCGCCAGCCACTGGACGCCTTCCACGTCAAGGTGGTTCGTGGGCTCATCGAGCACCACCAGATCTAAATCCTGCACCAACGCGGCCGCGAGGTTCACGCGGCGGCGCTCGCCACCGGACAGGGAGCTCACGGGAGTATCCAGCCCTAGGTCCACGATGCCGAGGCCACCGAGCACATCGCGCACCTTGGCATTGGAGGCCCATTCGTAGGTCTCGAGCTCGAGGGGCTCAATGATCGCCTGAGCGATGGTGAGCTCTTCGGGCAGATCAAAGCGCTGCGTCACCACGGCCATGCGCAGATCCGAGGTGTGGGAAACGCGGCCGGAATCCGGCGGCTCGATGCCGGTGAGCACTTCCAGCAGGGTGGTCTTACCGCCGCCGTTAACGCCCACGATGCCGATGCGATCCCCGGTTTGCACGCCGAGGGATACCCCATCAAGGAGGCTTTTTAAGCCATAAGACTTGGTGACTTGCTCGAGGTTAATCAGGTTTGCCATAACAGGGACTCATCTTAATACCTCCCTACCGCCACCCCCGCATTCCCAAACATGTTGCTACCGAATTTCACTTGCAATACTCTGCGTGTGTATGAAGAAGCACACACTTACCCTCTGCACTATCCTCTCTGCCTCAGCGCTCACCATCGCTTCCTGCTCGGCGCCGGAAGAAGACACCGACGCCCAAAACACCAGCGAATCCACCACCGCGGAAAGCCACGAACATGACCATGACCACGATCATGACCATGACCACGATCACGAGGGCCACTCCCACGACGGCATGGAGGCAGAAGAAGGACAGACCGAGGTAGCCCAGCTTCCCACGCGCATCGTCTTCTCCCACGCTGATGGTCTGACCACCTACGATGCCAAATCTGGAGACGTCCTCGATGAAGAAGAGATGAATGCCTTCCTTCGCCTCAATGACGCCGGCAACGACCGCCACGTCATGGTAACCAAGGGCGATAACTTCCTCACCTACGACACCGGCCTCATCACCAAGGCCCACGGTGACCACAACCACTACTACACCGCGGATCCGAAGCTGGGCGATGACAAGATTAAGGCGCCCCACGCTGGCCACGTAGTCCACCACGATGGTTTTACCGCCCTATTTTCTGATGGCGATGGCGTAGCCAAGATTTATAAGACCGAGGACATCGGCTCCAAGGACGCCAAGCCCGTCAACACCGTCAAGACGGGCGAGGCGCACCACGGCGTGGCCGTCCCGCTTGAGGATGGCTCCGTGGTCATCACCAAGGGTACCGAGGACGAGCGCCACACCATCCAGCACCTGGACAAGGACGGCAAGGTCTTGGATGAGACCACCAAGTGCCCCGGCGTCCACGGCGAAGCAGCCGCTGGAAATGGAAAGCTCTTCTTTGGCTGCGAAGACGGCCCCGTAGTCTTTGACGGCTCCAAGTTCCACAAGGTGGACGTCTCCGATTACGCCGGTGCCGATGGCTACCAGCGCTCCGGAAACGCCGCGGGTTCTGAGGAATCGAACGTCATCCTGGCCGATAATAAGACCGACAAGGACGCCGAGTCCGAGCACCCCACCTCCGTGACCCTGATCAATACCGAGGACTACTCCGCCAAGAAGGTGGACTTGAACGGTTCCTACTGGTTCCGCTCGCTGGCGCGCGGCCCAATGGGCGAGGCCCTGGTGCTGACCACCGATGGCAAGCTCAATGTCATCGACCCAGACTCCGGCGAAATCACCAAGCAGATCGACGCGATTTCCAAGTGGAAGGAAAACGAGGAATGGCAGCAGCCGGGCCCGATCCTGAAGGCCGCCAATGGATATGCCTACATCACGGATGCGCAGAAGAAGGAGCTCGTCGTCATCGACCTCTTGCGCGGTAAGGAAACCGACCGCTACGAGCTGGACTTTGAGCCCACCGAAATGGCCGTGCTCTAAAAATCCAGCACTCTAGTGCTCGTGCTTGGCGATGCCCCTACTCGCCCTAAGCTAGAGCACTTCCGCACCCGCAGCCGGGCCCTGGGCTACAACGCCCTTGGTGCCCGGTATTTCTATGCTGACCTGCGCTGCGACTTCCTCCGCATCTTCCTTCGAAGCACATAAGAAGGCGCAGGTGGGCCCGCTGCCGGAGACGATGCCATTGAGCGCACCCGCATCCATGCCTGCCTCCAAGGTCTTGCGGAGATCTGGGCGCAGGGATAGCGCGGCGGGCTGCAGGTCGTTGTGCAGGTGCGCCGCCACGCGGTGGGCATCGCCGGAGATAAGCGCCTGGGAAATCTCCGTCGTATCAAGCGCCGGCGCGGTTACCCGCCCTGCATCACGCAATTCATCGAGTTTGCTGAACACACTTGGTGTTGAGAGCCCACGGTCAGAAGCGATCAGCGCCCAGTGATAGGTGCCCCTGGTCATCATGGAGGTCAACTGCTCCCCGCGCCCAGTACCAAGCGCTGTGCCGCCCAGCAAGGTAAACGGCACATCGGAGCCGAGGGCGGCGCCCAAGGCATTCAGAATGTGATCTCCTACCGAATCAATCCCGTAATAACGGCCGTAGCAGCGCTCCGCAAGGCGCAGCGCCGCCGCGGCATCCGCGGAACCGCCGGCCATGCCGCCGGCGGTGGGAATCGCCTTGTGAATCTCAAGGCCCACCTCTGGAATCTTGATGCCGCCGCGGGTGACATACAGGTGCTGCATGATGCGGTCTACCGCAGCCCAGGCCAGGTTCGTATCGTCCTCGGGCACGCCCGCCGCGTG
This sequence comes from Corynebacterium sp. MSK204, assembly GCF_030229885.1. Taxonomy (NCBI): domain Bacteria; kingdom Bacillati; phylum Actinomycetota; class Actinomycetes; order Mycobacteriales; family Corynebacteriaceae; genus Corynebacterium; species Corynebacterium sp. MSK204. The sequence goes on from NZ_JASPGQ010000006.1 coordinate 45,408, forward strand.
CGGACCGGATACCTTGAGGTACTGCACGCGGGGCTTATCCACTTCGGCATTGCCTAAATCAGTCAGCGTTACCGTATCGTGCAGGCTCAAAGACTGAAAGACCGTGACCAGCTCGTGAAAGCCATCCTCCCGCGGTTCCGCCACGCCAAGGTGCACATTGACCTTGGCATGCGCATGCGCGGTATAGGTAATCGGCTCGTTTCCGTGTGGTGCGCTCACTATAGTCCTGCCAATCGTACAAAGTCTGCAACAGCGAGCTTTTCCCCGCGCTGCTTCGGATCGATTCCGGCCGCGCGCAAGGCCTCCTCGGCGGCCGCGCCGGAGCCATAGTGGCCCGATAGCGCGGCGCGGAGGGTCTTGCGGCGTTGGGCAAAGGCGGCATCGACAAGCGGCCAGACCGCAGCGCGCGCGGCATCGTCAACCGGCCAAGGCGGGGTATCGAAGACATCGATGCGCACCAAGCCGGAGGCGATATTGGGCGCGGGCCAAAAGACATTCTTACCAATGGTCCCCGCTTGGCTCACCGCGCCATAAAAGCCGGCCTTCACAGAAGGCACGCCGTAGATCTTGCTGCCGGGCTCCGCAGCGAGGCGCTGCGCCACCTCCAGCTGCACCATGACGAGCACGCGGCGAATGGAGGGAAAGGTTTCCAAAAAGTGCAGGAGCACCGGCACCGCCACGTTATAGGGCAGGTTGGCCACCAGCGCCGTAGGTGCCGCGACATCTTCGCTGGTCACGCGCAGCGCGTCCTTTTCCACCACGCGCAGGCGCTTAGCGTAGTCCGCCGCTCGCTCGCCCACCGTTTCCGGCAGCTGCGCCGCCAGGCGCGGATCAATCTCCACCGCGGTGAGATCCTCAACGGTCTCCACCAACCCGAGGGTCAGCGACCCCAACCCAGGGCCGACCTCCACGACGCGGTCTGTGGGTTCCAGGTCCGCCGCCGCGATGATGCGGCGGATGGTATTGGGGTCGTGGAGAAAATTCTGCCCTAACTTCTTGGTGGGCGTGATATCCAGTTTCTCCGCTAAAGCTCGGATTTCTACTGGGCCTAAAAGCGCGGCGCCCGGGGAATCAGTCATGTTTTCTAACCTAGTAGAAGAATGCAGAAAATCGCACCCCGCGCCGTAATGACGCGGGGTGCAGAGTGCGCGGTGCTGTGCGTGCTTTTAGCGCAGCCCCAACTTAGAGGTACATGCAGGCCATGCGCCCCAGCCCTGGGAAGCCTGTACCTTCTGTGCCACGGCGATCTGCTGCTCGCGGGTGGCCTGCCATGCCTCGGGCGCGTATTCGGTGCCCCCAAAGCCAGCCCACGTGGAAGGCGTGAATTGCAGGCCGCCGGAGAAACCATTTCCGGTATTGATGGACCAGTTACCGGTGGACTCGCACTGCGCGATGGAATCCCATACGGAGCCATCGGCCACGGCGGGGGCTGACGCACCCGAGTTACCGCCTTGCGGCTCCGGCTCCGCCTGCTTGGTGCCGCGGGCGATGGTCGCAGGCTTTGGCCCTACAACGACCTCGTCCTTGATGACCTCTTCGGATTCCTTCTTGCCATTCTTCAGGGTTACCTTGCGGGTGATCTCGCGCTTGCCCTTTTCGCCCTGTTCGCGCACCTCTTCGGCGCCGGCTTCCAGTTCGGGGTCATCCACGAAATGCGGCTCGGCGTCGAATTCCTCAGTGACATCCTCGGTCTGAATGTCGATGCGTTCTACCTTGATAGACATGCCCTCGGTGACCTTTTCTTCCTTGGCTGGGAAGACGCGGTCATCCTCATCGAGCTTAATACCGCGCTCCTTGAGGACATCGCCCACGGTCTTGGCGGCAATCTTGGTGTAGGTATTCTTGCCACCATCGTTGATCTTGATGATCTTGGGGGAAACGACCTCTAGATCCATGCCGTCTTTGAGCTGCGCATCTTTATCCACGTCATCCTCGCCAGACTTCACGGCGGCTCCCGGGTTTACTCCCTGCAGGTTATTGAGCAAATCAGACACGGTGAGATCGGTGGTAGAAAGCTGCTGCTGTTCACCATCGATGGACACGGCGACCGGCTTGGCGGTGCGCACGGAGATTTCATCACCATCGGCCACGGACTCAGATGGTGCGGGCGAGACGATATCTTCTTCGCCCACCTGGACGCCGGCGGCCTGCAGGGCGCCGTCCACGTCCTCGGCAAAGGTGGCCAGCTCTACCTTGTCGCCGTTGACTTCTACGACCAAGTCTTTCTGCGCGGCAATCGCCACGACACCGCCGACGGCGAGGGTGCTCAAGACGCCACCCGTTGCCAGGCGCAGGGGCAGGGAACGTGAATTATTGATGCGCTTAATGTGGTGAGGTGCCATGTGTAGTTAATCTCCGGTGGTGCTGTCTATCCAGTATCACAATTGTTGCCGCTGGCTAAGGAAAACCAGCGGCGATGCCGCGCTGCTCCACTGTGAACCGGCGCGGCGGGAAGGTAGAGGCGTAAAGCCTCAACGAACAATCAATAACAATACGATAACGAGTAGGGAAAGTCGAGAAGCGGTGCGCCACAGTTATAACGGGCGAAAACAGTTGTCACATCCAGCACCCATACCACCAGCGACCAGCGGATTTAATTTTGTGACAATCCTCACTGTCCTGTCATGCTAATTCCATACACACGGTCAAAAGTCTCATTGACCTCCGCCGCCAATGCCTGAGTGGTTTGGTGGCGGGCCCGTGCAATGCAGTCATAGGTGTGCCCGATGAGGGACGGCTCATTGCGCTGCCCGCGGAACGGCTCTGGAGTCATAAACGGCGCATCGGTTTCCACCAGCAATTGCCCCGCCGGGGCCAGCGCGGCCGCCTGGCGTAGTTCCGCATTCCGCTTGAAGGTGACGTTGCCAGCAAAGGACAAAACGTAGCCGCGCTCTAATGCTTCTTCCGCCACCCGCAACGGTGAGGAGAAGCAGTGGAGCATGACGGTCTCAGGCGTGGGGGCATCGGCAAGAATGCGCAGCAAGTCTTGATCCGCCTCGCGGTTATGGATCATGAGCGTCTTGCCGGTGCGCACCGCCAGATCGATATGCCAGCGTAGGGATTCTTCCTGCTGGACCAAGCTCGCGGTGGTCTCCGGTTCGTGGTGGACCCAATAGGCGTCCATGCCGGTCTCCCCCACCGCCACGCACCGCGGATCCGCCACCATCTCCTCCAACGCGGCTTTGGTGGGCGCGTCTAGTTCATTCGCCCGCACCGGGTGGATGGCGCAGGCGGCATACACGTTGGGAAAAGCATGCGCGGTCGCAAGGGCCGCCTCGGACTCGCGGCGGTCATCGCCAACCGTCACCAGGCGGGATACCCCAGCAGCGCGGGCGCGGTTGACCAGCACCTCATCGGTATCTTTATGCGAGAAAAGGTGGGTATGTGCATCGCTGAGGCCGCTGAGCCCTGGGGCCGGAATGGGAGTAGGACGTGGCTTCTTTTTAGACATACCCGCAATTGTAATATTGGCAGCTATGTTGATCAGACCAGCGGACCTGAGCGATGTCCCCGCCATGACCGATACCCTCAACTGGGCCATCGAGCACACCGATGTCATCTTTAACTCCACCCCAGTCACCGTGGCTGAACGCGAAGAACACCTGCGCCACATCCAGGAACTGGACTGTCCCTTCCTCGTTGCCGAAACCGACGAGGGCGAATACTTGGGCTGGGCGCTCTATCACCCCTACCACGATCCCCGCATCTGGCAGGGCTGCTATGAAACCACGATTTACCTTTCCCCCAATGCCCAGGGCCAAGGCGTGGGCACCGCCCTTATGCGCGAGCTGGTAGACCGCGCCCGGGCGGATGACAAGGTACATTCGCTGCTCGCCCTAATCGTGTCCACTAATACGGCATCATTAAAGTTGCATGAAAAGTTCGGGTTTGAAAACGTGGGAACTCTCAAAGAGGTAACCTACAAATTCGATCACTGGCTTAGCCTCACTCACTTAGAACTTCTGGTGTAAAGGACTTTTAATGCATATTCGCCCCGCTGAGCTTGCCGATGCCCTTTCCATTTCCGCCATCTACAACGCCGCCTCCGCCGCTAAACCGGCCAATAACCTCATTACCTGGCAAGAAGAGGTTGCAGACCGCGAGGATTGGCTGAAGGACATGTCCAAGGCGGGCTCGCCTGTGCTTGTCGCCGTAGACGATGATGAAATCATCGGCTGGGCCGCCTACTTTCAATTCGTCACGCCCGCCATCTACTACGGCACCGTCGAAGATTCCGTGTACATCTCCCCCTCAGCCCAGGGCAAGGGCGTGGGCTCTGAGCTTCTCGATGCCCTCATGGACATCGCCGCCGACGATCCCTATATCGAGACCATGATTACCTACATCGTCGATACCAATGCCGGTTCCATCGCGCTGCACAAGAAGTTTGGGTTTAAAGAAACCGGCCGCATGCCCAATATCCACACCAAGCACGGCGTACGCCTAGGCCTGGTTCACCTGCAGCGCGATTTCCAGCACTAGGCAGAACTTTTAGGCATAGCAAAAGCGCGGTGGCCTCCCCTTTTTCATAGGGATTGGCCACCGCGCCTTCGTATCTACGCTGGGGTTACCGAGCTAGTTCATCACCGGCGCCCATTCCGGGCCGGTCTCGCCGAGCTCTGGATCCAGCTTGGAAATAAGCGGCTTCGGCTTTGCCAAGGTCGTACCCGGTGCCACCTGGATGCGCTCCCACTTGGCCTGCTGCTGGGTGTAGTCACCCATAATCACCGGATATTCGTGGTTTTCTGGCGGAAGGCCCGCACCCACGAGCTCAACCGGGATATCGTCCTTAACCTCGCGCACCTCAGGCTGCGCGGCCCATTCGCCGGTGCGGCCCAAGGTCTCGTGCACCTTCTGCGCGGTAAACGGCAGGAACGGGGTGAGCATGACGTTGCAGTCAGACACGACTTGCAGGGCGGTCCACAAAACGGTGGCCAGGCGCTCGCGCTGGGTTTCATCCTTGGCCAGCTTCCACGGCTCTTGGGAGGCAATATATGCATTCGCCTCGCCCACCACGTGCATGATGGAGACGATGGCCTGTTTGAACTTGGATTGCTCCAGCAGGTTACCGGCGGTGGTAAAGGTCTCCTCCGCCAGCTGCAAGATGGCCTCGTCGCGCTCCTCCAGGGCCGCCGGAACCGGAACCTCGCCGAAGTTCTTGTGCGCCATGGACACGGTGCGGTTGACCAGGTTGCCCCAGCCATTGGCCAGCTCATTATTGACGCGGCGCACGAATTCATCCCACGTAAAGTCCGCGTCGTTGTTTTCCGGGCCAGCCACGGCGATGAAGTAACGCAGCGGATCCGGGCCAAACTCCGCCAGGAAGTCCTTAACGTAGATCACCACGCCCTTGGACGAGGAGAACTTGGAGCCGGACATCGTCAAGTATTCCGAGGACACGATTTCCGTGGGCAGGTCCAGCTCGCCGTACTGGTGCAGCTCGCCGCCCTTCGAGCCCTTGCCCGCATAGCCCAACAATTCCGCCGGCCAGATCTGCGAGTGGAAGGTGATATTGTCCTTGCCCTGGAAGTAGTAGTGGCGGGTTTCTGGGTCCTGCCAGAATTCCTTCCACGCCTCCGGCTGGCCGGTGCGGTGCGCCCACTCGATGGAGGCGGACAAGTAGCCCACGACGGCATCGAACCACACGTACAGCTTCTTCGCGTTATTGTCCTGCCAGCCATCCACCGGAATGGGAATGCCCCAGTCGATATCGCGGGTCATGGTGCGCGGGCGCATATCCTCCAGCAGGTTGAGGGAGAACTTCAGCACGTTCGGGCGCCAATCTTCGCGGGTAGAAAGCCACTTTTGCAGCTCGTCCTTAAGCGATGGCAGATCCAGCAGGAAGTGCTCAGTCTCTACGAACTGCGGGGTTTCGCCGTTGATCTTGGATACCGGGTCAATGAGGTCTACCGGATCCAGCTGGTTGCCGCAGTTATCGCACTGGTCACCGCGGGCGCCATCCGCGCCGCAGATGGGGCACGTGCCCTCGATATAGCGGTCCGGCAGCGTGCGGCCGGTGGATGGAGAAATTGCCCCCTTGGTGGTCTCTTTCAGCATGTAGCCGTTCTCATTGAGCCCCTTGAACAGCTCCTGCACCACCGAGTAGTGGTTGCGGGTGGTGGTGCGGGTAAAAAGGTCGTACGACAAGCCGAGGTTGGCCAGATCGTTGACAATCTGGCGGTTATAGCGGTCCGCGAGTTCGCGGACGGATACGCCTTCCTTATCGGCCTGGACCAGCAACGGGGTGCCGTGCTCATCCGTGCCGGAGACCATGAGTACGTTGCGGCCACGCATTCGCTGGAACCGGGCGAATACGTCAGAGGGAACGCCAAAACCAGCCACGTGACCGATGTGGCGCGGGCCATTGGCGTATGGCCAGGCAACATTTACTACTAAAGACTCAGTCATGGAGTCCAGTTTATCGAAGCACCTGCACGAACACACGTTGAGGGCACATTACCTCTACCACCGAAAAGCGCCCGCCTCCCTCCCAAGTATGGGAAAGCGGCGGGCGCTGCTACCGAAGGCGGTAGATGGTCTATCTACTTGCGCTTCATCGGGTTCTTCAAACGCTCGTTGCGGCGCTTCTTGAGCACCTGCGTGCGCTGGTAGTCGCGGTGCAAGCGGCGCTCGCGGGCCATCTTGCGCTGGAACTGCTGCACCTCGCGGTACTCGAGGTAAATGATGTCCTGGCTCAAGTCCTTGTAAATGGCGAACATCAGGCCAATGACGATGAACAAGAACGGCAGCGCCGCCACGATGGTGACATTCTGCAGGTTGGACAGTGCGTCCTCATTGACCAAGAGCAGGGTCAAACCAACGGCTGCGGTCAGGGCACCCCACAGGGCGGATAGCCACGGCTTCGCGGTTGCGGCACCATTCTGGGTCATCGAACCCATCACCGTGGAAGCGGAGTCTGCGGAGGTAATGAAGAAGGTGGACAGCAAGATGACGGCGACGACGCCGGCAATGAAGCCACCGGGCAGGTTGTGCAGGAGGTTAAACAGCTCTACTTCGGCGGATTCGCCGGTGATGGATTCGCCGTTTTGCTCCATGTGGATTGCGGTGCCACCGAAGATGGCGAACCACAGGGTGGAAACGCCCGCTGGGATGAGCAGGACGCCCAAGCAGAACTCGCGGACGGAACGGCCGCGGGAAATGCGTGCCAAGAACATGCCCACGAATGGGGACCAGGAGACCCACCATGCCCAGTAGAAGATGGTGTAGCTAGACAGCCACTCGCCGGCGGTGCCGTTTTCGGACTCGGCGGTACGGCCGATCATCTCGGTGAAGTAGTTGAAGTAATTACCGATGGATCCTGGAATCTGGTTCAGGATGGTCACGGTTGGGCCCAAGATGAAGACGAAGATAGCCAGCACCGCAGCCAAGACCATGTTGGCATTGGACACGTACTGAATGCCCTTGCCCACACCGGAGAGCGCGGACAGCAAGAAGGCCAAGGTCAGGACCAACACAATACCGATAACCACAGACTGGGTTGGGTTATCGATGATGCCGGAGGCTTCCAGGCCGGCCTGAATCTGCAGCGCGCCAAGCCCCAGGGAGCAGGCGGTGCCGAAGACAGTGGCGAAGATGGACAGGATGTCAATGAACTTGCCCAATCCGCCGTTGGCGCGGCGCTCGCCGATGAGCGGCACGAAGGCCTGGCTCAACAGCTGCTTGCGACCGATGCGGTAGGTCGAGTACGCGATGGCCAAACCAACAATGGCGTAGACAGCCCAGGGGTGCAGCGTCCAGTGGAACATGGCATAGGCCATGGACGAGCCCACGTTTTCCGTTCCTTGGCCAGGCGTACCGTCGCGGTAGTTCGCCAGCGGCTCGGAAGCACCGTAGAACATCAGGCCGATGCCCATACCGGCAGCGAACATCATGGCGATCCACGAAGGCGTGGAAAACTCCGGTTCCTCATTGATGTGGCCCAACCTAATGGAGCCGAACTTAGAGAACGCGATGAAGATAACGAAGGCCACGAAGACAGTGCCGAAGAGCACGTAGGCCCAACCGAACTTATCGACGACCCACGTCAGGGCCGCGGAAGAAAAGTCCGCGAAGTTATCCGGTGCGGCCAGGCCCCAGATAACGATGGCGGCAACGAGCACACCCGCAATCCCCATGATGGTCCAGTCAATCGGGATATTATCGCGGTCTGCGGCGATTTCGATTTCCGGATCATCATACTCTTCGGGGTGGAACCCCTCAGAGTTGAGCATGTCCTGGATCTGGCTCGTCGCCGTTTGCTCGTCCAGTGCCTCTTCTACCGTTTGATAATCCTCAATCGGCTGTTCACTCGAAGCAGCAGAAGTGGTCCCAGCCGGCGCTTCGCCGGGCCCCTTCCCCTCTTCGGGCACACCAGCGCCGTTATTTTCAGTATTAGTCATGCTCTCTAGACTGGTGGCGCGACCCCAATTTTTCAAACCGTTTTGCTATCAAAACCCCAGCTTACATACATTTTTGAGCATTTCCTTAAGACTTCCTACATGCTTATAGGCTGCATATCCCCACGTAGACAGGTTTTAGGCGCCACACGCCCGGGAAAGATAACGATTCGATAACATATATAGAAGCGTGAAACCACCAGTTAGCACGAGTAATTGTGACGTTTTATACGCTACATAGAAATGACCTGAGGACGGCTCAACAAGAGCTCAATTAGCGGGCGCTCAGCGGGCATCCAACGCGGCATCATAAAGCTCCCGATTGGACACCCCAGTCCCCTTGGCAGCCTGCTTGCACGCGTCTTTCAAGCGCATGCCGGCCCCGGCAAGCTCCAAGGCTTGCGGGACCAGGTCTGCGGCGGTCACAGCAGCGCCGGTTCCGCCTTCGATCACCACGGTAATCTCGCCCTTCACGCCCTCGCTTGCCCATTCGGCCAGCTCTGCTAGGCAACCGCGGCGCACCTCCTCGTACGTCTTGGTCAGCTCGCGGCATACCGCGGCGGGGCGATCGGCGCCGAGGACCTGGGCGGCATCGGCAAGCGTATCGGCGATGCGGTGGGGAGATTCAAAAAATACGATGGCGCGCTTTTCATTGCGCAGCGATTCCAGCCACGCCTTTCGCGGGCCGGGCTTGCGCGGCGGGAATGCATCGAAGAGGAAGTGGCCCACGCCCAAGCCAGACAAGGCAAGCGCCGTGGGCACCGCCGAAGGACCCGGAAAACACGTCACGGGGATATCGCGCTCGGCGGCCGCGGCCACCAGTGACAGACCGGGATCGGAGATGATTGGCATGCCGGCATCGGTGACCACGAGGACGGTGCCGTGCTGGGCGGCATCGATAAGCTGCTGCGCACGCGCCTGCTCATTGTGGTCGAAGTTGGACACCACAGAGCCGGAAATTTCGATGCCCAGGGCCTGCGCCAGGTTGCGCACGCGGCGGGTATCTTCGGCGGCGATGACATCCGCATGCGCCAATGCCTGCATCAGGCGCGCAGAGGCATCAGCGACATTCCCCAAGGGCGTGGCGGCGAGGATAACGCCGCGCGGAAGTGGTTCCAGACCTAAAGCTGACATGCCTCTAGCATTCCACATTCTCCTATGCGCCCGCGCGAAGGCTCGTGGCCTAAACTCTTCTTCGTGACTATTGCTACCGCTGCCCCCGCTAGCTCACCGCGCACCCCGCATAACCGCGTGATCCCGCCGGCACCGCGTACCTATACGTGGGGCAAGGCCGATTGGATTAGCACCGGCATCATCGCCGTTCTCGCGCTGATTACCCGGTTTGTGGGGCTTACCGCGCCGGTATCCCAAGGCACGCCCGTCTTCGATGAAAAGCACTATGTCCCCCAAGCCTGGGACATGGTCAAAAGCTGGGATAACTTATTCATCGGCGGCATCGAGACCAACCCAGGCTTTGGGCTCGTGGTTCACCCGCCGCTGGGCAAACAGATCATTGCCATTTCAGAATGGGTCTTTGGTTATACCCCGCTGGGCTGGCGCTTGATGACGGCTCTCTTCGGCGTCGCCACCGTCCTGATGACCATGGCTCTGGCTCGCCGGCTGTCCTTTTCCTGGCAGGTGGCCACCTTTGCCGGCATTTTGGCCGTCTGCGATGGCGTCCTCTTGGTCTCCGCGAAGTTTGGCATGCTGGATATCTTCCAGGTCTTTTTCATCGTCGCCGCAGCCTGGGCACTGGCCCGCGATCATCAACAAATGCGCGAGCGTCTGCACAACGCCCTGCTGAGCGACGGGATGGGCACCTCCCCCTTCGGGCCGCGTTTTGGCTTCCGGTGGTGGCGCTTTACCGCCGGCGTCTTCTTAGGACTGTCGCTCGCCGTGAAGTGGTCCGGGCTGTACTACATCATGTTCTTCGGCCTGCTCTGTGTCTTTAGTGACCTCGCATTGCGCCGCAAGTACGGCGTTCGCCGCTATATTGTGGGCACGCTCATTCGCGATACTCCCGCGGCACTAGCCTCCCTAGTTGCCGTCCCAGTAATGATTTATGTGTGGAGCTGGCGCGCATGGTTCGCCTCAGAAACCGCGGTCTACCGGCACGCCAAGGTGGATGGGACCATCGGGGAAGACTCCTGGCTCATGCACTTACCAGAATCTGTGGCCGGCTGGTTTTATTACCACTTATCCGTATTGGATTTTCACGCCAGCTTGACCTCTTCCGGTGGCCACCACCACCCGTGGGATTCCAAGCCGTGGGCATGGCTGGCCGGGGCCCGGCCCATTCTGTACTACTCCAGCACGGACCTGGAATGCAGCGGCGGTGGCGAATGCCGCAAGATGCTCTACCTCTTTGGCACCCCGGCGATCTGGTGGCTGGTGGTCCCCGCGGTACTTTGGGGGATGTGGTCGCTTATCATCCGCCGCAACCGCGCCTTCCTCATTCCCCTCGTGGGCTTCGCGGCCGGATTCCTGCCGTGGCTCGCGGCCTTTGACCGGCAGATGTACTTCTTTTATGCCACCGCGTTTATCCCCTTTGTCATCGTGCTGCTTGCCCTCATACTGGGCCAAATGGTCGGGCGCGGTAAGCCCATCAAGTGGCAGTGGATAACGCGCATCGCTGGCGGGCCGATGCGGCGGGGAACATTTGCCGCCGCCTGCTACCTCGCGCTGGTGGTCGCGATGTTCTTCTACTTCGCGCCCATCTTGTACGGCTTCATCATCCCGGAATCGTGGTACCAATCCATGATGTGGTTGCCCAGCTGGAAATAGCTCGCAGAACCTCGTTCGCCTTAGTGCGGCTGCGCGTTCAGGGATTTCCACCACGCGCGCACCAGGTAGCCCTTCTCGGCCGCCCACGCCCAGCCCAGGCTCATGGTCGATAGCGCGGTAGCGATGAGCAAATAGACCTGCTCCATGGTGACGGTACCCAGCGCAATATCGCGCACGCCAAAGCCAAAAAGAAACGCAAACATCGTGGCGGATACCGGGAACAGCCCGGTCACAGAGGCTGGGCGCCACGCGCTCCACAGCAGTCCGCACGCCATGCCAAAGCGCACGGCCGCGCCCTCCATCAGCAGGTTGGCGCGCTCCGGGTCGGCTGCCGGATCCAGCACCGAGCCCTCTGCGCCCATGGGCACTAGGCCGGAGGCGCGTACCACCTGCACGATGGCCCACACCGCAAAGACAAGCCCCATGGCCACCAAGGCGATGCGCGCCACCGTGAGGTTGGCCTGCCTGGCGCTCGAGGCCCGCTTCCACTCCGGTTCTACACCTGCGAGGATCACCTCTGACAGATCGGTCGGTGGCGCCATGCCGGAGTCCGCCGGTTCCACGAAGCTTAAGGAGCGCGATAGCGCCGCTGCCTTATCGCGAAAGGCCCGGCACTCCGCGCAGTGTTCTAGGTGGGCGTCGATGACATCGGCGGAAAGCTCCGCGTCTTCCCCATCCAGTTGGGCGGAAATCGCCGCTTGTACTTGGCTATGCGTCAACATTGCTTAACGCCCTATCCAAGCTCGCCCGGCCAGAACCAAAAATGACGATCATCAGCAGGGACATGCACAGCACCAAGGGGTACTCGATGCCGCCGTCGCCAGCAAAAAGGCCATTGCCCCAGTGCACGAAGTACAGCGCGCCCACCATATCCACGGCCAGCGCCGCCGCGGCAAAAGTGGTCAACAAACCGATGACGAGGAAGGCGCCACCTACCATTTCCCCGATTGCGGCGGCATAACCGGCAATCTGTGGCTGCGGGATGCCGAGGGCGGAAAACTGCCCTACCGTCTCATCCATTCCGTCCATGAACATCTTGTCCACGCCGTGCGCGATAAAAATGAGTCCGAGAACCAACCGAAAAAGCAGCAATGCGGCATCGCGAACGGCAGGTCTATTCATGGTCAATAGACTACATCGAATGCCTACCCCAACGCGAAGACGCCACCGCTCCACCCGCTGAGCTCGCAATTTCACCATCTAGCGAGGTACGCGCTGCGCCTCATCCGCAATCGCTGCTTCAATGGGAAAGACAAGGAAAATAGGCACTACATACCAACAGGAGAACCTCCCATGGACACTGAAACCACTACCGAAGAACGCACCCCGCTGGCCTATGACGCGCACGGGGTAGCCCGCACGCCGTGGGCCGTGACGTCGTCGCTGCTAACGGATTATTACGACACCGAATGGGGCCTTCCCATTAGGGACGAGGACGGGCTATTTGAGCGCTTGAGCTTGGAGTCCTTCCAGTCTGGGCTGTCCTGGGCCGTGGTATTAAAAAAGCGCCCCGCCTTCCGCGAGGCCTTTTGCCACTTTGATCCGGACAAGGTTGCGGAATTCGGCGAGGCCGAGGTGGAGCACTTGCTTGCCGATGCCTCCATTATCCGCAACGAGACCAAGATCCGCGCCACCATCAATAACGCGAAGGCCACCATTAAACTGCGCGAAAACGGCGGCCTAGCGGATTTCATTTGGAGCTTTCAGCCTGCAGAAAATACCTACCCCGAGGTTATGGAGGATATCCCGAAGAAGAGCCCCGAGTCGCAGGCCATGTCGCGTGAATTGAAGAAGGCCGGTTTTAAGTTCGTAGGGCCGGTGACCTGCTTTGCCCTCATGGAGGCCATCGGCATGGTCGATACCCACCTCTTGGGCTCCCACCGCCGGGCTACCTCCGGCGTATGGCCGGAAGAAACCGAAAAACTCCCCGGAAGCGAGGGAGAAGCTGTCTAATTAACCCGCGCGGCGAGCGGCCAGGTCATCGCGGCGCCCTACCCCATCGGGCCCGGCGTGCGGGCCATCAAAGTCACCGTCTTCATCATCGCTGTAGCTTAAGGGAAGGTGCTCAAAGTCGGGGCTTTCATCGTCGATTTCGACGACGACCGCACCCGGCCGGCGCAGGTTGCGGGGGATCTTTAGCGCCTCATCATCGGTATTGTGAACGCCCAACCGCGCCCGCCGCAGGTGCTTTACCCGGCGGCGCAACAGTGCTTGTTCTTGGCGGACTTGCGCGCGCAGCGCCACCAAATAGGTGCCGGTCAGGACACCGACGATGCCTGCCAGCCACCAGGTCCATCCACCGGCCACAATCCCCAAGGCCACGGTGAGGACCACGGCGATGGCTAGGCCAATGAGCGTGCGCTGGCGGCGCTGGTAGCGCGTAGCGGACTTCTCCTTATCCGCCACTGGGTCCCATCCACCGCGGCCAAGGCGGCGCTGAGCAAAAGCTACCTCGTCCTCAGAAAGGTCTGTATTCAGCGCCGCGTCCTCGGAGCCCTGGGCACCGTACTCATCGGCTCCGGCCGATTCCTCGGCTGCACCGTCGTTGTCTGCCTCTTCCGAATCGGTCTCTGCGGTGTCCGTTTCTTCGGCATCGATAACTGGGGCGGGATCGACCGCACCTGGGTACATCAGGTCTACCGGGGAAGTATAGGTCTCGTCGTAGTCGTACGCGTCCTCGGCAATGTCTTCGGTCGCCGGCGCGGTGAAGGACTCGGTGGAATCGGCAGCCACATTCCTGCGGCGGCGCTTGCGCTTTGCACCACCTTCTTCGCCAACGCGCTCATCATCTTCGAGCAAGACATCATCGGCATCGTCTGCGTCCGCATCCGCATCATCGGAAGCGGTGGCCGTGCGCGCGCCATCGGCGTCAGCGGTGGAACCATTTGATTCAGCGGCAGCGGCCGGAGCCGCGGATTCCTCAATGACTTCACCCTCGATGGTCTCTGCCTGCCCCTCTGCCTGGGTGACCTGCTCGTCGCGCGCGTCAGCCTCGTCCTCGTCGGCGGAGCGGTATGCACGGCCACCTACGCCAAAGGGTTGCGCTCGGGCGCGGCGGGCCGCGCCAGCAATGGTCCGCGACTGCGCTCGGGAAGCGCGGTCCTCTGCTTCGTCATCGATCAGCACGTCATCGACGTCTGCCTCGCTGTCCGGGTCCTCAGCGGCAGCGGATACAACCTCGTAGTCGTGGTCTTCATCCGAGCCGCTGCGGTGGACATCATCGGCCCGCAAGCGCGGGCGGCGGCGGCCGGCGACATTGCCGGAATCGCCGGAAAAGAGCACGCGGGTATCCTCAAAGGCCTCGCCGGTATGGCTCATCGGGCGATTGCTCCTGCCCAATAGCCACGGCGCGAGCACGAAGAGCCACACCACGATGATTGCAATAACTGGCACAGCTGTGGACACGACTTAAGGACCTTCCCTTGGGGTGCAGATGATTACTCCACTCTAATCACCAAAACCGCACTTTAGGGGTCACAGAAGCTGTAAATTACAATGTTGTTACTTATGTGAAAATTGAGAAAGCATTACTTGGATTTAGGGATGATTTTCACACCAAACGCCTAGCTTGGTGCAGCCGCTCAACCGCCGTGGATGAGAAGTCTTCCTTGACTAAGGCCACGAAATGGTGATCCCGCCAGGCGCCATCTATATGCAGGTTGCGGCGCAAATACCCCTCGGAGCGAAAGCCGTTGGCACCTAGCACGCGCCCGGAGGCGGGGTTTTGTTCCAGGTAAGTGGCGGTCACTCGGTGCAGGCCTACCCGCCCAAAGGCGTGATCCACGCCCAGGGCGGTGGCCGCGGTGGCAACGCCAGCGCCCTGCACAGCGGAATAAACCCAATAGCCGATCCAACAATCTCGAATACTGCCGTGTTGAATATTGCCGAGCGTTACCTGGCCGGCAAACTTTCCCTCGAGCTCGATAGCCAGGGGGATCACCTGCGCATCGCGCGCGGAGTTGCGCAGAAAAATGAGGTAATTCCACCAGGCCTGCGAGCTGTGGGCCTCTGCCCAAGTGGTCGCTTGGGTCGGCTCCACCGGCCGGAGCAAAGCTTCGTCCTCAATGCGCTGGCGCCGCCACTCGGGACCATCCGAGCGCAGCAAGGGGCGCAGCCGCAACCGCCCACCAGACGGCAGCGCCCCCGAGGGAGGAAGCTGCACCGTCGGCGTCGCCTCCGGCCAACCGGGGTGCAGATCATCGGTCGGCCCGGTGACTGGATGGCGCAGCTTGGCTGCGGCGGTACCGAAGGGGTCAAGCATTAGCTGCGCTGGGTGAGGAATAAGACGTCAACAACATCGCCCGGGCGGATCTCGGTGACTTCCTCTGGCACTCGAATCATTGCATTGGCCTCAGAGAGTCCTGCCAGAAGGTGGGCTGGCGCGCCGGTCGCACCTCCAAGACCCTCGACCAGGTAATCGGCGGTTTCGGCATCGCGCATCAAGCGGGCACGGATGAAACCACGGCGCCCTGGGCGGGAATCAATGTGGTTCAGTGCGCGGGCCCGGACCACCCGGCGGTGGGCATTGCGCTTGCCCAGGGCCAGGCGAATCAAGGGGCGAATGTAAATTTCGAAAATAACCAGCGACGATACCGGGTTCGAGGGAAGGAGGAACGTAGGGATGCGCTCATCTCCTACCAGCCCAAAGCCTTGCACGGATCCTGGGTGCATGGCCACGCGGGAAGTATCGATATCGCCGATTTCTGCCAGGATCTCCCGGATCTGTTCGGCACCGGCACCACCAACGGCACCGGTGATGACGAGCGCCTCGCTGCGCGTGATGTGGGTTTCTAGCACTTCCCGGATGCGGCGGGGTTCGCCTTCGGCAATGCCCACGCGGACCACGTCCGCCCCCGCTTCTTTTGCGGCAGCGGCCAAGGAGTAGGAGTTCACGTCAAAGACTTGGCCCAGGCCCGGTTCCTTGTCCACATCGACGAGCTCGCGACCGAAGGACACGATGGTCACGCGGGGCTGCGGATAAACCAGCACCTTGGAGCGCCCCACGGCGGCCAGCAGGCCAATCTGCGCCGGGCCAAGGACGGTGCCAGAGGATACGGCGACATCGCCGGGCTGGATATCGTCGCCCACGCGGCGGACGAAATCGCCCGAGCGCACCGTCCGGTGCGCCGTGATGCGCTTGCGGCCGCGGTCGGTCCACTCGAGGGGCAGGACGGCATCGGCAAGCGTGGGCAAGGGCGCGCCCGTATAGACCCGCACGGCCTGCTTGGGCTGCAGGCGCAGCGGCTGCTTCGAACCGGCCGGAACCTCACCGACGACGGGCAAGGAACGCTCGACCTCGGGTTGGGCGGGCTGCGCGGCGGCGTCCTCGGCCTGCTCGGCAGACCCCTCCCCTTCGCTGCTTTCCTGGTCCTGATTCTTCGGGCGGCGCACCTTCAGCCCTCGCTCGCCGCCGATATCAACCGCGCGAACTGCGTACCCATCGATGGCTGCCTGGGGAAAGCCCGGTAGAGGCTGATAGGCCTGCACCTGCTCGGCGCACATTAACCCCAGCGCATTAGAAATGCTCATCCGCACCGGCTCCGGGGTCGTCGCCGCATCAGTAACCAGCGCCAACTGGTCATCAACTGAACGCATACGGTCTCTGCCCGCCCTTTCTTCTTGCCCTTTTACCTTGCTGCCCTCAACGCACGTGCGCACGGCAAGATAGTTAGTTCAGGCCTTGCTCCGCCTCGAAATCGGACATAATTTGTTTAATAGCTTTATACAGCGCTGGGCCGTATTTTTCATCGCGCAGACCAAAGTCCACGTTGGCCGGGATATAGCCACCGGGGTTACCCAAATCGTGGCGCTTGCCCTCGTGGACCACCACGTGGACGGGCTCGCCTTCCTCAATGAGCAGCTCGATGGCATCGGTCAGCTGCAATTCGCCACCCTTGCCCGGTTCGATCCGGCGCAGCGCATCAAAGATCTTCCGGTCCAACAGGTAGCGCCCGGTAGCCACCAGGTTGGACGGCGCGTCCTCCGGGTCCGGCTTTTCTACCATGCCGATAACCTTTTTCACGCCCGGCACGTCAGTATCTTCTACGTCGAATACGCCGTAGTTAAACGTCTGCTCCTGCGGCACCGCAAAGGCACACAGCACGCTACCGCCGAGCTCGGCGCGAACGCGCGCCATATCCGCCATGACGGTGGCCGGCAACACGATGTCATCCGGCAGCATGACGGCAAAGGAGTCCTCGTCATCTGCCAAGACTTCTTCCGCCAGCCCCACGGCGTGGCCCAAGCCCAAGGGCTTTTCTTGCTCCACCGCGATGGGCTCAATGAGCTGGTGGGCGCGGTTGACCTTAGCTACCTGCTCATCCTTGCCGCGGGAATCTAGGGTTTCTACCAGATCCGGAAATTCCGCAAAATGGCGCATTACTTCTTGTTTTTCGGGTGCGGTAATGACCGCAAGCCTGCGCGCGCCCACAGAGGCTGCCTCCTCAGCAATCAATTCGATGCCGGGAGTATCCACAACGGGCAGCAATTCTTTGGGGACGGTTTTCGTGGCGGGCAGAAAGCGGGTGCCCATGCCAGCCGCTGGAACTACAACCGTGGTGATTCCGGTGGCGGAATCTTCGCGTTCATTAGCCATGAATCTTAGGGTACAACGGCGCACTATTTTCCTGTGTAGCGCTACGCCACGGACGCTATTATTTATTTATGCCTTCTTCCAGCGATATCAAAGAGCAACTGCGCACCCGCCTGCTTCGCGCGCGCCGCGGCCTCACCGCCGAGAAGCGCACGGAATGGTCCGCTGCCCTGCGCGAGCAGCTAGAACCTGAGCTTGCCGGCATTTCGAGCGTTGCCGCCTATTGGCCGTTGGGCACGGAGCCTGGCGGGGCGGACTTCATCCCCTGGCTTTCCCGCCGCGTCGACCGCGTATTATTGCCTATCACCTGCGACAACGGCGTTTTAAACTGGGCAGAATACAAGGGCGCGCACAGCATGCAGCCTGGCCAGCTGGGCATTTCCGAACCCGCCGGCCCGCGCTTTGATAGCCGCGTGCTGTGCGGTTGCGATCTGATTTTGGCTCCCGCCATGGCCATCGATGCCGCCGGAAACCGCTTGGGTAAGGGCGGCGGATACTACGACCGCGCGCTTTCCCTGGTGCCGCGCAACCACCCCGCGGTACTCGCCATGGTCTATCCCACTGAATTCCTCGACTCCATTCCAGCCGCGGCCCACGATCGCCGCGTTGAGGCCGTGGTTACCGCCGCAGGAATCCACCGCTTTCCTTCTTAAATGGGGAACCACACAGGCGGTAGCGCAGTCTAATTGTGCATGGCTTATTCCCCGTCCCCGCGAATCTCACAGTTCTTCCGCACCCTGCGCACCCCTGGCCACCGCCGCGGCGTGCTCGTGCGCCGCGCCATCGCGTTGGCACTGCTAATCGCCGCGCTGGCCTCCGCAGTCTCTCGCGCGAAGGAACTGCCGCAGGTACTGGTCTTTAGCCGCGATTTACCCGCCGGCGCGGAGCTTTCCGCCGCCGATGTCTCGCTCGAGCGCCTGCCTTCTTCCTCCATTCCTAGCAGCGCGCTTGCCGATGCCCCCTCCGATCTCGCCGGCCGCATCATCACCGCCGCCGCGGGCAAGGGCGAGGTCGTCACCAGCCAGCGGCTCCTCGGCCAAGAATTGGTGTCTAGCCTCGTCGCGAACTCGGGATCTGCCGATTCTAAGGGAGGCGGCTCCGGCCGCATGATCCCAGTCAAACTTGCCGATCCAGACATCATCCCCCACCTGCACCACGGCGATACCGTCGATATCGTCACGGCAAGCGATGCCACCAATTCAGAACCCGTTACCGCCCGCGTCATTGCCTCCGGCGCCCGGGTCGTATCCACCACTACCGCAGAGGGCGAGATTTCTTCTGCCACCGTCTTGCTCGCACTGCCTAATGAACACGCCAATGACGTGGCCGCCGCCTCTTTAAACCAACCGCTGACCGTGGTTATCGTCGGCGATCGCGCTCAACCCCATGCCGTTAATGAGGCAGATTCTGCTACTTAACGACCGCCTGAACCTTTTGCGTACTGGTGGTATTTATTCCTGCGCCGATTCCGCGATTTCAACAGCTTGGCCGATGTAATTAGCTGGATTTGTCAGGGACTCAAGGTCCAGCTTTTCCGTAAGGCCCGCGAGCTTCGGGTGGGCTGCGCAAAACTCTTCCAGGCAGGTGCCGTTCTCTCTATTGTCTCGGGCGAATTCCTGAAGAACATCGTGTGCGGCGCTGTGACCAATATGCGGTGCCAGCTCCATCATGATTCCCTCAGTCATCAACGAAACACCCGCGCTTTTTACGTTGTCCTCTAATGCCTGGGCATCAAAACGCAAACGAGGAAAGAGCTGGTCCAGCTTTTCCAACGCTCCATCGACGGCAACAAAGATTTGTGGAATCAGGTTGCGGTGGATCTCGGATTGGCGGTGGTCGCGTTCAAAGGTGGCCGGTGCTTGCG
Source organism: Corynebacterium sp. MSK204 (assembly GCF_030229885.1). Lineage (NCBI taxonomy): Bacteria > Bacillati > Actinomycetota > Actinomycetes > Mycobacteriales > Corynebacteriaceae > Corynebacterium > Corynebacterium sp. MSK204. Next base: position 65,044 of record NZ_JASPGQ010000006.1, read on the forward strand.
TCAGCATGTTTGCCGCCATGCCACAAGCCATGCTGGCTCCCACGGAAATTTTCATTGTGGCAAAGGGATTGAGTTTTTGCGGCATGGTAGACGATCCAGAGGTATGCGCATCCATGTCCTCGCGGGCCTCGACCAGATCGGATTGCTGCATAGCAAAGAGATCCTCTGCAATCTTGGCCAAACTTTGCCCCAAGGTAGCCACGGTCGACGCAAGCTCTGTCATCGTATCCGAGCTCGCATGCCAGGAAACCGGTTGATAAACCAGTTCCAATTCTTTGGCAAGGCGCCGACTTAACTCAGGTCCTTGTTCTCCAAAGGACGCCAGCGTGCCTACAGCACCGGTAAATTGAATCTGTTCCGTGCGCTCTCGCATCGCTTCCAAGCGTTCCCGGCTCCGGCGCAGCTCCGCGTTCCACCGCGCAAAGCGTGTACCCAGTGTCGTCGGCAGTGCATACTGTCCATTGGTACGCGCGACCATTAACGTTCGGGCGTGCTCGTGAGCGAGGTTGGCGGTAGCAGCGATAACGGCGTTCAGGCGTTCCAGTATCAGGTCGGTAGCTGCTTTGATCTGCAGGGCCCGCGCGGTATCCAAAATATCTTGAGTGGTCGCCCCGAAATGGACCCAACCACGCTGGTCTTCCGGAATCGCGTCCCGCAATGCATCGAGGACAGCAACCGAAGGATTGCCAACCCCGCCGCTTTGGGCCTTTTCTATCAGCTCATCACTGGCGACTGCATTATCTGAGATCGCCTCGGCAGCCTCCTGCGGGATAATTCCCATGTGTCCCTGCGTCCGCGCCATTGCCGCTTCAACAGCGAAAATTTTCCGGATAAGTTGTGCTTCTTCCCAGTGGGCTTCCATGTCCGCTGTGACATAGCCCTTCTTCTGAAAAGACGAGTTCAGTGCGCCGATTCCCATGATAAATTCCTTCTTCTTAGAGGTTTAGGTTGTAATCCCAGAACGTGCTTAGAGCAAGACCAGGCTGGATACGATCATCACGACGAAGCCAACTCCCATTGGAAGCAGCGTGCGGCGAATAAGCTCGGTGGTAGAAATTCCCACGCCACCAGCAACGGAAATGATTACTCCGGAGACCGGAGACACCGCGCGAAACAAGCCGCTGGCAAATTCCATTGGGGTAATCACTGCCGCTGCCGAAGCGCCGAGTCCGCGGCTGACATCTGGCACCAAGCTGGCAAAGGAAGAAAATGCGCCGACACCGGAACCGGTCAGGAACGTCACCAAACCCACAATCAAGGTGAATAGGAGGGTGATGACGATTGCGCCTGCACCGAGTTGCTGTCCTCCATCGATCAGCATGGAAATGGCGCCTGTGGCCGTTAAACCGGTGGCAAAGATTTGTGCCGCGATAATCAATGCGACGATGCCACCGAACATCTTTCCCATGCCCGTAAAAAAGGATGTGGCTTGTTCGGTCGCGGTGGAAAAAGAACGGTGGCGAATGATTTCGCACAGCAAGGCTATGAGCCAGACGATTACGAATGCTCCAACCGTGGTTAGCTCGATGCTGTCATTAACCAAGGGGCTAAAGATCACCAACAAGATAATGGGCAGTGCGAGAAATACCCCGTACCACTTCGGGCCAGCCTCACCAGAACCATCGCCCATGGTGTCGGTTTCCTTGTACTCTTCCAACTCCCGCTTATCGTAATGCTGCTGCACGAAGTAGTGAGTTATCGCAATTGCAATGGCAGTGGGAATGGCCACGATCAGCTGATACTGGACGAAGTAGACGACTGGGGATAAATCAATGGTTCGCGCCGACAGCACCGAAGTTCCCGATGCCGGCCCCATTGGCAACGCGGAGGCTGACACGATGACCGCGCCTGCTGCGGCGGGGCTAACCCCTACTGCCTTCAACACTGGCAGCAATAGCACTAGAAGCAAAATAGCGAGCCCGGCAGCGCTGGGGATAAACATAAAAAGCACCACGCCGAGGAAATACGTGAGAATTAGCGTGATGTAGGGGTGCTTGAACTTTGCGATTGGAGCGGCTAGCACCTCAACCAGTGCCTGCGAGGCGCCGATCTTATTCATATATGCTGAGAAGCCACCGGCCGCCATAATAATGAGGCCGACGCCTGTTAATTGGCTACCAGCAACTTGTTCGAATATGCCGATGATGTCCAACCACCGGGAGCCGGTGGAGTCTTCCTCATCTAAAACTCCGTAGCCAGCTTTGGCCGCAGTGGAAACTGCAATGAGAATAAACCCGGCAAGCAATAAAATAATGACTGGCTTATGACCTTTAACAAGGAAGTAGCCTGCACCAATGGTAACTGCCAAGGCAAATAGAGCGAGTGCGATATTCATGCTGGGATCCCTTCTGCCCACGCATTAGAATACTGTTATTTTTACAAACAATATTTTTACATTCTACTTTCACACTAACACTGAATACCTATATCGCAACCGGTGTGCATTAGTTAACAAGGCAACATTAGTGCCGCCTCCGCCCCTCCGAGTTGTCAATACTTTTAGCTTGAACTAAACTCCCTGCTTGCTCATGGTTCACACCCATCCTTACCTACCCCCAGAAAGGTTCGTCTTCTCCCATGCTTAAGGGCTTTAAAGACTTCATTATGCGCGGCAACGTGGTCGAACTTGCCACCGCAGTCATCATCGGTTCCGCATTCACGGCGATCGTCACTTCCGTGACGGATTCCATCATCCAGCCGATCATTAACTCCCTCGGCTCCGCCGAGGTCGATGGCTTGGGCTTCCAAATCACCGATAATAAGTCCACCCTCGTAGACTTTGGCGCCGTCATTACCGCCGCGATTAACTTCCTGATCATCGCCGCAGTGGTCTACTTCCTCATTGTCATGCCGCTGAACAAGCTCACTGAAGCTGCTAAGCGCCGCCAGGGTGTGGACCCAGAGGCCCCGGCACCAACCTCGGAAGAACTCTTGGCAGAAATCCGCGATCTTCTGCAGGCGCAGAACGCTGATGCTGTCACCACCGCAGATAAGGCGCTTAGGGATGCTACTGCAGCCGAGAACACCGATAACTCCACTGCTTCTGAGGGCAAGCACAGCCGCCACGACGACTAATCCTTGCTAAAGACACAGCTGAGCCCGTGCCCACCTTCGCAATGAGGGAGGACACGGGCTTTTGTTAAGACTGCATTAGCATTTCCAAGCTCGCGAATAGGATGCGCGGGCTACCCGCCGTGGTGCGGCGGCTGGTTCTCGCGGTAAAACTCTTCGCCGCGCTCGGCTGCTTGAGCTCCGTCGCCTTCTGCCGCGGCATCATCGAGAGTGACGATGCGCTGTGCATCGGCACCTTCTCCACTAGCTAATTCCTGCTCTACCGGGCGATCCGCGCTGCGGTCATATTCCGGCGCATCTGACTGCCTGAATACACGCCTGCGCTGGCGGCGTGGTTGAGAGGTCATGGCAGTATCTCCCCTCTTTCCTTCGCGTTATTGCACGCTGGATTCTTGCAATTGATCCACAAGGTGGTGGACCAGCGGGGTCAACGTGGCCATGCCGTCGCGCACGGCAGCGCGCGATGGTGCGAGGTTGACCACGACGGTGGAACCAGAAACGCCCGAAATGCCGCGGGATGCACACGCATCGACCGCGCCGCAAGCCTGACCAGAAGAGCGCAAGGCCTGGGCCACGCCCGGCACCATCTTGTCGATGGCCCCAGTAGTAGCTTCCGGGGTCTTATCGCGCGGGCCTACTCCGGTTCCTCCGACGGTGAGCACGAGATCCACACCGCCGACGACGCCAGTTTCGATGGCTTGCCGGATCTTGGATTTCTTCGAACGCACGACCACCGAACCATCGATGCGGAAATTCGCCTCTGCCAAAAGCTCAGTAACCAGTTTGGCGGTGCTATCTGAATTTTCGCCGGGGTGATCCGTGACGATCACGACGAGCGCGCGGCGCGGCGCCGCCACCCGGTCCTCCTTCTCGCTGGCCAAGAGGTAGGCGTCATCCGGCTCCGCCACATCCCGCAAAGCGTCTGTGGAAGCCGAATTCTCCAACCTAGTGGAGTCGGTCAAGTCTTGCTGGGAGTCTGCCATTTTTCTCCTTCAAAGAAACGTCGGGGCGCAATGCGGACACGGCGCGGGCTGCGTTTTAATCTACTCGCCCGTCAGGGTTACCTCTACCTGACGAGTATCATCCGAATTTCCATCGGATACTTCCAAGGTGACGGTCGCACCGAAGTCTTGGGAACGCGCGGCAGCGATAAGCGCATCGGCGTTTTCAATCAGCCGGTCATTGACGCGGGTGACGATATCTCCCTGCTTCAAACCTGCTTGTTCCGCCGGGCTCCCCGGCTCGACCTCGGCAATGCGCGCGCCATTTCCGTCATCGCGCGCCAAGACCTTAACCCCCAAGGTGGGGTGAGTTACCTGTCCTTTATTGATGAGCTCATCCGCCATCCGCTTAGCAAAGTTGGAAGGGATGGCAAACCCGAGGCCGATAGAGCCGCCCTCGCCCGTGGCTTTATCAGACAACGAGGCAATCATCGAGTTCATACCAACGATATTGCCGTCCATATCCACCAAAGGACCGCCGGAATTGCCGGGGTTAACGGCGGCGTCAGTCTGGATGGCATCGATAAGCGAAGACTCGCCACCCTCCTGGGACGCACGCACCGGACGGTTCTTTGCGGATACGATGCCAGAAGTCACCGTGGCATTGAGTCCAAGCGGCGAACCGACGGCGACTACCTCTTGGCCAACCGCTACCGCATCCGAGTCGCCGAATTGGAGGTGCGGCAGGTCTTGCACGTCCTTGATCTTGATGACGGCGACATCCGTATTGGCATCGGAAGCCACGAGATCGGCTTCGTGCTTGCTACCATCGTTCAAGGTCACCTGCATGATGCCACCCTGTTCCGCACCGGCGATGACGTGGTGGTTGGTCAACACGTAACCATCGGGAGAAATGATCGAGCCAGAGCCTTCCGCAGCCGAGGTCCGAGTAGCGGTCTGAATGGATACCACGGCCGGCAAAACCTTGGAGGAAACCGCTTCCACCGAACCTTCCTCTGGTTCCTTACCCATGCTATTGGCGGCCGGTTGGCTGTGAAGAGCCTCGTTAACCACGGACGTACCGCTGCTGGACTGGTTCTTACCCACGACCACACCGGTAATGGAGCCTGCTGCAATTGCCGCTACCGCTGCGATTGCGGTCGCGGCGCCAAGTCCGATCTTCTTTTTCTCCTTAGGCTGCGGCGGCAAAGGCGTTACCCCAGGCACGGGCGGCTGGCCGGGTTGGTTGTTCACAGGCCCTTGCTGGGAATCATCGCCCTGCTGACTAGAGAAGCTGGATGTTTCATCCTGCCCCCGGGTAGCACTCGGCTGAGCGCCACCAAAGAGGCGATTGCTGGGCGGGGTGTGCTGCCCGTATGCGGAAGCTTGTGCATCCTGCTCGTTGATGCGCGGCTGGTTCCAGCCCTGGGAATAGGTTCCGTTGGAATATGCGGATCCAGAATTCTGCTGCCCACCGCGCGGCTGGTTATACGGCGCCTGCCCATTGTTCATGCCGTAGGGTTCCTGCGGGACACCGTGCGACTGACCATTATTGCCGCGGTTGTCATCATTCCTCATGTTCATAGGAACACTATGCCTCGCTTCGCTTAGTCACAACTTAAACTACTCTGCCAACGTACTAGAAGTTCCTGTGAAGTTACTGTAGACAATAAGCTGCCCAAACTCGCCGCACACATCACCCCCTTCACGCTCGTACACGCCTTCACAATCGCCGCACTACGCACCTTTCATGCTGGGGCGCGAACCGCCACGAGCACAATCGCAGAGAAAAACTGATCCACCATCGGGTTAGTGCGCTTTTATATTAATTTTAGGATTAGCCTGGCCTTAACTTGAAGTGGATTTCCTTGGTCTTTAAGACCCGAAGAGTAGACAGCACTGGCACAGCCCAAGTCTCCCCCATCGCTTGGCGCCGCCCAGGCCGGAAGGCGCTTTTTAATATCCCTTTCCCGGGCCTAAAACATCACAACCCCCTCGCAGTCGCTAATAAGCAACCGGGAGGGGGTGGGATTGAAAGCAGGCTTAGAACTGCTCTACGTCAACCAGGCCGAGCTTAGCGGCCTTGACCAGACGGCGCGGGATGCGCACGGTCTGACCATCGATGGTGACTTCCTGGAGGGCGACGTTGTCAGCCTTCCACTGGGAACGACGTGCGTGGGTGTTCGCACGGGACTTCTTAAACTTAGGAGTTGCCATTTTCTCTTCTTCTCCTTACGCGTTCTTCTTCTTGCGGCGAGCCATGGCACCGAAGCGCTGGTTGAAGCGCTCGACACGGCCAGCGGTATCCATAACGCGCTGTGCACCAGTCCAGAACGGGTGGGACTCAGCAGTAACGTCAACGACGATGAGCGGGTACTCGTTGCCGTCTTCCCACTCAACGGTGCGAGAAGAGGTAGCGGTGGACTTGGTCAAAAAGGAGTGACCGGTACCAGCATCGCGGAAGACCACTGGGTGATAATCCGGGTGGATGTCTTTCTTCATAGATATTCCCTCAGGGTTGGACTACGGGTCGGTTCCGCACACTGAATAATGACGGTACGGATCGTGCCCGAGTTGGGATGTACAGTTACAGCTCGCCCGGCGGCACTAAGCGCGCCGACCGATAACCTGAATTATCCTACATTCCACCGTCATATATACGAAATTGCTCACCTGCGGCAACCACAGTCGCCACAGGCGCACATCTACGCCCCACTCGTTATAGTAAGCTTTCGAACTTCCCCAATGCGTTAGGCAGTGCTGCTTGATTATCGACGCAAAGACGACGGCTTTATGCGCTAGGCTATCGCGGCAGCGATTAGGTATATCGTGAGTAAGGCTGTAAGATTTGCTCTTGCTGTTGTCAAAATATACGTATTACGCCCCGTCTACTGGTTTTTGACGACGATGCCGCACCTGCTCACACCTCACTTTTTGAGCACTGCCACCCTCACACGGCAGTCGGCACGTAGTCGTTTATAGCCACGATGTGGGCGGCTAGGAGAAAGAAGACCCATGTCGGCTATTTGCCAGGTAACGGGCCGCAAGCCGGAATTCGGCAAGCAGGTCTCGCACTCGCACCGCCGCACTTCGCGCCGTTGGAACCCCAACGTGCAGCGTCGTCGCTACTACCTGCCCTCTGAGGGCCGTACCATTACTCTGAATGTTTCCACCAAGGGTATGAAGATCATTGACCGCGACGGCATCGAGTCCGTTGTTGCCAAGATCCGCGCACGTGGGGAGAAGATTTAAGTATGGCACGTAACGATATTCGCCCAATCATCAAGCTGAAGTCCACTGCGGGCACCGGTTACACCTACGTGACCCGTAAGAACAAGCGCAATAACCCGGATCGCATCTCCCTGAAGAAGTTCGATCCGATCGCCCGCAAGCACGTCGAATTCCGCGAGGAGCGATAATTCATGGCTAAGAAGTCCAAGATCGCTAAGAACGAGCAGCGCAAGGAAATCGTCGCCCGCTACGCGGAGCGTCGCGCTGAGCTCAAGAAGATCATCAAGAACCCGAACACCCCGGATGAGGAGCGTTTGGAGGCTCAGTTCGAGCTGAACCGCCAGCCCCGTGACGCTTCCCCAGCCCGCGTTCGTAACCGCGACGCAGCCGATGGCCGTCCGCGCGGTTACCTCCGCAAGTTCGGCCTGTCCCGTGTCCGTATGCGCGGCATGGCTCACCGTGGTGAGCTGCCGGGCGTTCGCAAGTCCAGCTGGTAAAGGGGTAATTGCACAATGGCTAATAAGCGCAATAACCAAAAGAAGTTCCGTATGGAGCAGAGCCGTCGCCCGAAGAAGAACCCTTTGAAGGCTGAGGGCATTGAGAAGGTGGACTACAAGGACACCAAGACTCTGCGTCTATTCATCTCGGATCGCCACAAGATCCGTTCCCGTCGCGTCACCGGCTTGACCCCGCAGCAGCAGCGTCAGGTTGCTACCGCAGTCAAGAACGCACGCGAAATGGCTCTCCTGCCGTTCACCACCCGCTAAACAGTAGCTGGGTATCAACAGCGCACTTTTGCCGCTGGCAAGTGTGACACGGTAAAAGAACCATAAACTTTCGCCGCCTACCTTTCGAGGTGAGGCGGCGAAAGTCGTTTTGGGGTCTTTTCGAGCGCTACACCGCAAGCGCGCTCCACCTCGCGGCAACACCACCCGCACAGCTCCTCCACGCACGCCTCCAGTCCCGGACGCGACGCACCCGCCGCACGCTCCCCCAAGCGCTACTGTGCTATTGCATAAGTGTTACATTTATAGCAATCCTGCGCCGCACAACTTTTAGATGCGCACCGCTTTGCAATGAGTGAAAGGCAGTGACTGTATGGCCCTGCATCAATCCCTTCTCGATCTTTCGGAGCTTGCTCCCCATTGCCAGTCCCGGGCAACCGCTCGCGGCTTATTGGCGGAGGCACAAGATGTCTTGCGCAATGCGGTAGCACACCAGGACGATGAGATTGAATTAGCCAATTGGTTTTCGCGGCTGCTGACAGATATCGTGCGCGCACCGGGCGTGGACGCGGATATCCGGTTAACCGGCGCGGCCGCGCGCGGTGATCAGCTGCCCAGCATGTCCATCGAGTGGATGGGAGAAGACGGCGATTTGGAGTCCGTTTTTCGCGATGTCGGGCTAGAGGTACATCAAGCAGCCGATTCCATGGCAGCGCGCGTCGATGCCGGCCTGCCTTTAGGCCGCGGCGGCGAGCAGGCCTTATTGGAGGAGGCCTTGGCCCAGCGCCCGCCGCTTCTGCAGCGCGTTGGCGGTTTGCCCGATCGCAGCGCGGCCGTGGATATCAAGTCCATGCTGTTATCCCCCATCGCCGCGATTGCGCGCTGGGCGGCACCGGGACCGCGCCCCACGGTCGATCGCCTCGCCATTGGCCAAGAGCGCGGGATGCTCACAACAGAGGACACAGAGACCTTGGACCTTGCATGGCGCACGGGCTATTCGGTAGAAATGCGGCGCTGGTTCGATAATGTGCACGGCCGCGAATCCATTCTGCAAGACCTGCCACCGCTGGAGCGCACGGCCTACGGAACGGCCTGCCGCATGGTGTCTGCGACCTTCGAGTCCATCTCCCGACGCACCGCGGATGGCGCGAATTAGAATCGCCACAAAGTTCTTCTGCCACGCATGCGGTCCGCGCCAGCGGGCTACAGGGCTGTAGAGTTGTTGAGTAAAAGCATTTTCTGCTGAGAGAAAGGAGGCGTCCGCCGCATGTCAGGAAACGTCGGTAGGCCGCGTAAACATAGCCCCCGCCGCAGAGGCAATAGCGCCCGGGAAGAGATTTTGGACGCCTCCTCAGAGTTATTTACCACCCAGGGCTTTGCCACAACGTCGACTCACCAAATCGCGGACGCGGTGGGCATACGTCAGGCATCGCTGTACTACCACTTTCCCTCCAAGACGGAGATTTTCCTCGCGCTGCTTAATTCCACCATTGAGCCTTCGCTGGAGCTAGCCGATGAGCTGGTGGATTCTGATGCCGAGCCGGAGCAGCGCCTGTGGTCCTTGGTCGCCGCGGAATCGCGCCTTTTGCTCACCAGTGGTTGGAACGTCGGCCGGTTGTACCAGTTGCCGGTGGCCAATTCGCCGGAGTTTTCGGAGTACCACAGCTCTCGCGAACGGCTGCAGAGCCACTTCCGTACCACCGCCGCTGCCATTGTGGGAGACGCGGACCCGCGTATCGAATTGCCTTTCCACATCGCACTATCTGTCATCGAGATGCGCCCCAATGATGGCACGCCTCCCTATGCAGCGGCCCAGTCGGTTCCGGAGACCGCTGCCATGCTTGCCGATGCCGCCCTTGCAGTCCTCGGCGCCACCGTCCCCGAGAACGCGGAAGCCATGACGCTGGAGTTACTAAAGAACCGCAATGACTCGATCTCTGCGGCTGCGGCGGCTGCTGCAGACCGCAAGAAGAAAAAGTCTCGCTAACCACTTCCTTGTGGAATCGTTAACCACTAACCAGTGGTTAACGTTGCCAGGAATCGGTAAAGTCCGCCGTTGCGGCCAACCCGCCGCCCTCGCGCACGCTAATCCCGCTGGGGGTTACAACGATGGTCGAGGGCGAGGCATCCACGTAGTAGTTACCGCCGTCTTGGCCAATGATGGATCCGGTAAATTCGCCGCCGAAGATGGTGGACCGGTAGGTCAGCGTTCCTCCCGTGTTTTCGCAGACAATGGCCCGCCCGTCTGGGCCTTTACCGGCGAAGACGACGCGCTCAAAACGGTGACAATCGGCGTAGGTATTAATATCGGTCCAGCCGTATTCACCCAGGCCGTCGATGAAGTCGCCTCCGCCGCCATTAGTGGTCTTCGGCGGCTGTGCCTGTTCTTGTTCGGTCTCGGTCACCGTGACCACGGGTGGTTCTTTGTCTTGGGTTTCCGGGGACTTTGTTGCCGTCGAGGTTTCTTCGGTGGAAGTCTCCGTCGTGCTTTCGACGGTGGTCATACCGCCATCGCCGGAAAAGTCGGGCTGATTCCCATCCGTGCTACTGCTACAGGCGCTTAAAACGATGCCCGCGGTCGCTACTACGCCGAGGTGCAATCCCCAACGCACACGAAAAGTTAATTGAAAGTGCGGCATGATAAGTCCTTTCTCATAAGCCGGAAGTGGGGCTAACAAGCTGGGGTGGGCCAGGCAATATCGGCCTTGGAAAGATCGAGCGCCATGCCCGAAAGTATTGGTTGGGCGGAGGCGTATTGACCATCGGGGGCCGAGGCGATGAGCGCTACCGCCACCTCTCGGCCGCCGATGGTGGCAAGACCCATCTGCCGCACATCATAGCCGCCCGCGGTATCTGGGCCCCAGCCACCTTTAAGGGCGGCACCCTCTAGGTTGCGCAGGCCATAGCTTTGGGCGGGGTCGGGAGTAGACATCGCGGTGAGGATGGGCTCGGCACCGTTGACGCAGCGCAGCTTCGCCATGAACGCGGCTTGGTCGCCCACGCTCCACTGCGTTTGCCCGAAGGCGCTAAATTCCGGGCGGGTGACCTGGCTTTGTACCTGGGTGGTGGTATCGCCGGCCTCAGCTAATACCTGTTGCGCGGCCTGGGCGGCTTGTGCGCCGCCGCCGAGTGCGTCCCAGGCGGATTGCGCCGCTTCATTATTGGAATAGGTAATCGCAGATGTCACCACATCCGGGCCGATAAGCCCTGCGCGATGGGCGGCGATGAGCACCGGCACCTTGGAGGTGGACCAGGCGGTTTCGGGCGCGGTGCGCCCGGCGGCAACGGTGGTGTTGCCATCCGATACCGCGATGCCTACATTCCCGTAGTTGGCGGCGATGCGGTCGAGTTCGCGCTGCAGGTCGCCGGCCGACGCCAACTCACCGTCACCAGCTCCGGCTCCAGCATTGGCATCGGCTGGGGCATCTGGCTGGGCATCGGCCGGCGTAGCCTCGGCCTTCTCTGCGGCATCGCGAGGGCTATCCGCCCTATCCGCTGCGCTCTCCGTAGAGCGCGACGTTTCCTGCTTGGCGATGTCCGGCTCTGATTCCGTCTCCTGCTCGCCCTGCCCGCACGCGCTAAGGCACAGCGCCCCGGCCATAACTAGGCCGCCGAGCGCCATGCGCCTCGGGGCGGTACGCCTCGGTGCGGTGTGGGTTGGTGCGAGCATGATCAGAATCCTTAGGTGTCAGGCGCTATCGCTAGTGCGCGAAGTGGCGCGTTCCGGTGAGATACATCGTAACACCAGCGGCCTTAGCTGCCTCGATAACTTCTTCATCGCGGATGGAGCCGCCGGGCTGGACAACGGCTTTGACGCCGGCATCGAGAAGCACTTGCAAGCCGTCGGCGAAGGGGAAGAAGGCATCGGAGGCGGCGAAGGAGCCTTGGGTGCGGTTGGTGGCATCAGCAAGCGTATTGGCGCGCTCGACCGCAAGCTTGGCGGAATCCACGCGGTTAACTTGGCCCATGCCCACGCCGACGGTCGCGTTGTCCTTAGCCAGCAAAATGGCATTGGACTTGACCGCGCGCACCGTGCGCCAGGCGAATTCGAGCTGGGCCAAGTCCTCGTCGCTCAGGGCCTCGCCCGCTGCCAGGGTCCAGTTTTCGGGCTTATCACCCTCGGCCTGGTAAGTATCCGGCTCTTGGCGCAGCACACCGCCGGAGATGTACTTGCGCTCCTCGCCTTGTTCCTCTGGCTCGGCCAAAAGAACGCGCAGGTTCTTCTTGGACTGCAGAATCTCCAGCGCCTTATCTTCATAGGCGGGTGCGACGATAACCTCGGTGAAAATGCCCTTGACCTGCTCGGCCATCTCTACGCTGACCTCGCGGTTGACGGCAATAACCCCGCCGAATGCGGACATCGGGTCGCAGGCGTGCGCCGCGCGGTGGGCCGCAGCGATGGACTCGTCCGATACGGCGATGCCACAGGGGTTGGTGTGCTTGATAATCGCCACACAGGGGCGCTCGTGGTCCCAGGCCGCGCGCCACGCAGCGTCGGCGTCCTGGTAGTTGTTGTAGCTCATTTCCTTGCCGTTGAGCTGCTGGGCATTGGCCAGACCCTTGGTGCCAATCCGGGTGACGGTGGCGGCCTGGTGGGAATTCTCGCCGTAGCGCAGCGAGGTGGTCTCCTCGCCATCGCTGAGCTGGCCCACGAACCATGCGGAGACCGCCGCATCGTAGTTAGCGGTGTGAAGGAAGGCATCGCGGGCGAGCCCACGGCGCTGGTCAAGGCTAAATCCACCCTCCTCAACGGCCTGGGTCACCTCGCCATAGCGCGCCGGATCCACGACCACGGCAACGGACGGGTGATTCTTGGCGGCCGCGCGCACCATGGACGGTCCACCGATGTCGATCTGCTCCACGCATCCATCGAAGTCCGCGCCGGAGGCTACCGTTTCCTGGAAGGGATACAGGTTGACCACGACGAGCTGGAAGGGCTCTACCTCAAGCTCGTTGAGCTGCGCCAGGTGGTCTTCCTTGCGGGTATCGGCCAGGATCCCGGCGTGCACGCGCGGGTGGAGCGTCTTCACACGGCCTTCCAGGCACTCGGGGAAACCGGTGAGCTTTTCTACCGGGGTGACCTCGATTCCCAGGTCAGCAATCTTCTTGGCGGTGGAGCCGGTAGAGACGATCTCTACGCCCGCCTTATCGAGTGCGCGGGCCAGATCCTCCAGCCCCGTCTTGTCGTACACGCTAATGAGTGCGCGTTTTACCTGCTTGCGGTCTTCGCTCATGAGGAGGATTAAGCCTTTCGAAAAGTCTTAGTCTGCGAGTTGAATAAAAAGTTCCTCGCCGCGGGGCTGCGCCGCGCGCAGCACGTCGACGATGAGTTCGCGCTCTACCTTCTTAATGCGTTCGTGGAGACTTCCTTCATCATCGTCTGCCCGCACGGCCACCGGCCGCTGCGCAATGATGGAGCCGGTATCCACGCCCGCGTCCACGAAATGGACGGTAGAGCCTGTGACCTTCACGCCATACTCCAACGCATCGCGCACCCCGTGCGCGCCCTTAAACGCAGGCAATAACGCCGGGTGGGTATTGATGGTGCGGCCTTCGAAGCGGCGGAGGAACCCTTCCCCCAAAATCTTCATAAAGCCTGCGGAAACAACAATGTCTGGCTGCGCAGCATCTACTGCATCAGCCAGACATGTATTCCATTCGGCACGGTCCGCGCCCATTTCCACGATCTCGGTATCGATATCGCGTTCTCGGGCGCGTTCAATACCTCGACATGGTTTATCCGCCACCACTTTCACCACACGGTAGCGCTCATCCTGGGCATCCAAGATGGCTTGCAAAAGCGAGCCCGTCCCAGAGACAAGCACAACAACTCGTAGGCGATCAGTGGCAGCAGTAGCGCGTGGTGGCATCGGTGAAGTCACGCGCTATAGCCTAGTCCCTCCTACCGCTTTCAGTAGAATCTGCCGCTTCCGATTGTGCTGCTTCGCCGCCTTCTGCCGCGCCTGTGTCGCTCTCTTCGGATTCTTCCACGAGTTCGCCCTCCAAGATCTCGGGGTCTGCATCCTCGGCCGGGGCTGCCGCTTCACGCTCGCCGCTTGCCGATGCCCCCTCGTCCTCACCATCTCCCGCGGTACTCTCCGCGTCATCGCCGTCGTCGCTGTCTTCGACGACCTCCCCTTCGATGACCTCGTCGGCGTTGTCTGCGGTTGCCGTGGATTCTGCGGCAGCGTCTTCGTCGTCGGCTGCGTCGTCCGCGTCATTCGCTGCTGACTCGGAGCCCTCACCGTCGCCAGATTCCGAATTATCCTCGTCCTCGTCCGTTTCGATCTCGTTCGGATCGGCATCAGCATCGTCGCCGTCAGCCTCGTCGGTTTCGGCCTTGTCTGCATCAGACTGCTCTGCGTCAGCGGTGCCCTCGGAAGCGGTATCTTCTGCCGACTCTGCAGCATCTTCTGAATCCTCTTCGGAGGCCTCCGCCGCCGACGACTCCGCTTCAGCTGCGCGGGTATCCCGCCAGTTCATAAGCGCAAAGGCTGCCGCAACGGCCAAGCCCACGACGGCGATCCACAGCGCGGCGAGGCCAGCAGCGGTCCACAGGTGCGGGCCGGTGTGACCGTAGTAGCCAAGCGTGCCGCTAACCAGATAGCACGCGAAAAACATGATGACCGCGGTAGCCACCGTGGCCGCGAGCACCTTCTGGAAGGACGGGCGTTTTTTATACAGGGACATCGTCGCCGCGATGAGGGGAACCACCATGAAGACGACCGCCCAGCCGGGCGAGGATGCCGGGATGCCACCGGTAATAGGCAGCGGCGGCAGCGGAACAAGGTGGGTGCTAAAGAGGCTGACCTGTGCCTCCCCCGCCGAAAACTCCGAACCAACAAGCACTGCCCCGGTGCTGACGATGGCGTTGGGAATATACAGCAAGCTCAACAGGATGAGGGTGAAAACGCCCAGCCCAGAGATGGACGGATATTCATCCATCGTCTCCCCTTGGCGCGAGAAGTTCACGATGAAGACGAGCACGAAGACCACGGTCGCGCCAATGGCGAGGTAGGCGAGATAGCGCAAGGCGATAAGGGCGGCATCAACAAGCAGCGGCGGGGCACCATAGCGCTTGGCCAAGGCGCGCCACAGGCGGGTACCCATGCCGGCCGCCATCGCCGCTAGGTGCACCACGATGACCCGGGCAAGCGCAGCAGCGAGGTTCGGCGGGGATACATCGAAGACCTTGCCGGCATCCCACAGCATCACCCAGGCGATGCAGGTCAGTACCACTGGCACGCCAACCACACAGGCGACAAGAATAGCCAGGTCCTTCACGCTGACTTTGTGTTTTACCGCGGCACGCACGCGCACCGCCACCACCGTGGCGAGGATAAGCGCGGGCAAGGCTGGGAGGAACGACAGATCCACCCCGGCCGCAGATACCGGCGCGAGGTTAAAGACCATCCACGCTTCCGCCACGATGGTGGGCAGCCACGCGAGCGGTGAGCCGAAAAGCAAAAGCGTGCCGAATGCGAGCGCCACAATAATAAGGACAACAATAATATTCGGCAGCGCCGCCGACATGAATAATTGGCGGATGCGCCCGGCCTTCGTCAGCGGGGCCGGCGTGCGACGGGCCTTCGCCTTCGACCCGGCTTTGCGAGCGACGCGTTCTGCAGAATTATGTGGCTTCTGCGTCGCGGTGGCGTGCGGTGCACGAGGGGCGCGCTCTGTCTGCACTGTCCGGCCCCGCGCCTGGCTACGCGGGCGAGGCGTTGACCGAGATTGGGGGCTGGTGTTTTTGTTCATCGGCGTCCACTTTGCCACCTTTTGCGCGCGGTAGCGGGGTGGCGCGACGAGGCGCCTCCAAAATCACCGTGGACTTCTTCAGTAACTACTGTAGACATATATATGGAATAAAGTTTTCCCCCTTATTCCCCACTGGTCACAGTAATTTCACACTGGGACGCTTCCGCAACCGGCCCCTCAGGTGCACTATTACAGCCTCGGGGCTACCGCGAGGGTTTGGCTTTGAGAGATTTATATCGCACTATGCGTAAAATTCTCCAGAAGTTGCCTGCATGTAGGCTTATTCCAAACCGGCGCGAGAAAAAATTCACTTTTGGCTTGCTGTTATCTTTTTGAGACGCTACTGTTACATCTCGTTGGTAACAAGAAGGTCACAATCTCGTAACTAACCTAAAGACGCTGTAACGCTCTTTTTGAAGATTGTGAAAGACACGAAAGAAGATTTAATGCGAAGCAAAGTTCAGCGTGGCGCCGGTCGCCATCGCAAGATTGTCACCTCGCAGACCACCAAGGGTCGTATCGCTGTCATGACCGTTGCAGCCGGTGCCGTGTCCACCGCCGGCGTAGGCGGCGCAGCTGCCGCTAACGTTGAGTCCGACAACACTGCGGCTACCACCACCAAGACGCAGTCTGTTGACTACAAGCTTGCCGCTGATACTTCCGAGGTTAACAACGCCCCAGAAGGCTCCTCCGATGCTGCACCACAGATCCTCAACGTGGCTGAGGCAAAGCCGGTCACCAACTTGGTTGACCAGCTGAGCAAGTCCATCCAAGCTTCCGCTGACCGCGCCGCCGAGGACCTTGCCGCTCGCGCCCCTTCCATTGCTCGCCCCGCTGAAGGCGCCTTCACCTCTGGCTTCGGCCCGCGCTGGGGTTCGTTCCACTCGGGTGTTGACATCGCCAATGCCATTGGAACCCCCATCCTCTCCATCATGGACGGCACCGTTATCGATTCCGGCCCAGCCTCCGGCTACGGCCAGTGGATTCGTATCCTCCACGATGACGGCACCATGACCGTCTACGGCCACATGCAGACCCTCGACGTTGCCGTGGGCGAGCACGTGCACGCAGGCCAGAAGATCGCCGGCATGGGGTCCATGGGCTTCTCCACCGGTTCCCACCTCCACTTCGAGGTTCACCCGAACTCCGGTGACGCCGTTGACCCACAGGCATGGCTGGCCGAGCGAGGCATTCAGCTCTAAGAGCCTTCTTTCCTTCTTGTTAAAGCGCCGCAGATATCCTCTGCGGCGCTTTAACTATGCCTTCCGCCTCGGCACCTCCGCTAGCTCGCAATCACAATCATTCAACGCAGCGTTGCGGCTGCAGGGTCTGGGACCCGAATCCGCCAACACACCGCAAAGCGCCGAAAAGTATTCCTGCAATTTACCTATATGCCATGTGGCCGCAAGATGCGGCCCTTAAGCTGTCAGCTGTCTTTTTATCAAGCTCTCCAGCAAGGAATACCTTTATATGCGTACACGCACTCTCTCCCTCTTCACCGCCCTTAGCTGTGCCCTCGCACCCGCACCAGCTCTAGCTTCCGAAAGTGCTACCTACTACTCCACCAAGCAGCATTACCAACCACAGGGCTCAAGCTACGCCCAAGCCCCCAGTGGGTTTCACCAGATTTACACCTCAACGGTAGATCGCCACGGATCCCGCGGGCTATCAAGCTTTAAATACGATGACCTCGCGCAGCAGATGCTGGAGTATGCCCAACAACGCGATCAGCTCACCGAGCTCGGTACAAAGCTCATCCCGCAAGTAGAGGCCATGATAGCGGTAAACCGAGAGCTATCCGGTGGCCCTGGCCAAGAGGCCGGTTA
Organism: Corynebacterium sp. MSK204; assembly: GCF_030229885.1. Classification (NCBI taxonomy): domain Bacteria; kingdom Bacillati; phylum Actinomycetota; class Actinomycetes; order Mycobacteriales; family Corynebacteriaceae; genus Corynebacterium; species Corynebacterium sp. MSK204. The sequence goes on from NZ_JASPGQ010000006.1 coordinate 82,597, forward strand.
TGGAAATCTAACGGAAGTGGGACGAGAAGAGCTCAGGGGCATCGGCAAGCGCAATGCACAGCGCAATGCGGAACTACTGGGATCGATTGCTAACGATGACCTCAAGGTGAGCTTTACTTCCTCAGGAGAGGACCGTGCCAATGACTCTGGGTGGAATTTCGGGGAAGGTCTACTGGAACAATCCCCGGCACTGGCCGAGCAGTTGGGCGATGAAATGACAGATGGCCACGTTAACATCGCCGCACGCCCTGACTTGATGTACGCACACAAGGATAAAAAAAGCTGCATCCTATGAGCGCTATACAGAGTGGAAGGACTCTCAGGCCTTACAGGAAAAAGTACAGCAGGCCTACGCCAAGCCAGAGTCGCAGCAGGCTGCACGCAGCTTGCTGGCTAAGATTTTTGCGCCAGAGTTTATCGACGGTTTAGCAGATGGTTCCGTGCACTTTTCCGCCCGAGAAAAGGACGATAAATCCGTTGAGGGCATCGTCGATGCTGCCTTACAGTTCTACAACCTTTACATCATCGCTCCAGCTCTAGAGCATGAGGAAAAGGCCCCAGCGGAGGGCTGGATCTTTGATAAGTACATGGACGATACCAGCGGACCAACCTTCGCGTACCTGCTTGACGTAGAAGACTTCTATGAGAAAGGCCCGACTATCAAGGGGCAGACGGTTGCCTACGACAACTATGAACCACTGCTTGAAGAGATGATTAGAAACGTTCAGGACCGCGCTGCTGGCGGCGACGTAGCGGCTAATTATCGCTTCGGTCACGCCGAGACCATCATCCCGCTTGCCGCGCTACTGAAGCTGCCAGGGTCCGAGCAAGGTGTCCCGGAAGATGATTTATACAGCTGGGATAACTCCGCATGGCGTGGTGATTCTGTCTCACCGATGGGCGCGAATATCCAATGGGACGCATTCCAAAATGATCGCGGCGAGACCCTCGTGCGGATGCTCTACAACGAAAAGGAAATCCCATTCCACGATGGCTGTGAGCCTATTGCCGTTAACTCAACGTTTTATACCATCGAGGAACTGGCCGAGTGCCTGCCCTTAGGCTCCACCTCAGATCACTCTCAAGCCCACCTTATTGACGCTGAAGACGCTGCGGATCACCAAGCACCGGTTGATGATTCCCTCTCTTCCAAGCCGCAGTTCTGGGGGATCATCGGTGCCATTGCGGGTGCACTGGCCATCGGTATAGGAATCGGTGCGGCCAACGCTTTCGGGCCACAAATTCAACAGCTACTGCAGAAATTCAGCAGCCAGCTCCCCTTCTAGTGCCGTTCGAGAGGCCCCTGCCCGACAGGGGCTCAAAACGCTTTCAGCCGAGTCCAGTACAGGGCCTTGTCGCAGGTGAATGGCAGTTTTCTACCCCGACACCGACAAGCTCAGCCGGCCACCCCCACTAGCCACCCCCAGAGCTTAAACCAGTACTTCAAACCCGCAACTTTAGCCACTTTCGTAACACACGCAACAAGCTGGAATGTTCGAAACTTTTCGAACAATCATGGTTTCTACCAGCAGTTTTCCAGATTGCGCAACACCCATGGGCAGGCTAACTTTTAACTCGTTGCCACAAGCGAACGCCAAATGGGGTATTTCCATTCCCTCGGCGTGTCGCACAGGGCAGTTGAAAGACGCCAAACCTTCAAGGTTTGCTCGCCTCGAGACCATGCACAGCCATGAAAAGGACTTAAACTTATGAAGCGCATGAACCGCGCACGCAGGAATGTAGCGCTAAGCATCATCACGCTTGGCACCGTTTTTGCTACCGGCACCTCCGCTTTTGCTGCTGATCCAGTGGCCAGCGTGGACGTTTCGAATGGCTCCTCTGAGCCCCAAGCCACCAACGTTGATAACGCGGGCGTTATCGACGCCGCCGTCGGCCTCGCGAATACCGCCGTTGGTGTACTCAACGGCGATGCCACCCCGAAACTTAGCCAGAATGACTCCGGCGGGGTCAACATCGTCTTAGACCCCTCCTCCGTTCCTGGTCTGGGAGAAGCCTTCACTCCCGAGGGAGACCGCTCCGGGCTCACCCCTGAGCGTGGCAAGGACGCCGCTGGTAATACGGTGGTCTTCCCCACCTCCGGCACCTTAACCTCGGGCTTCGGTATGCGCTGGGGCGCGATGCACAACGGCATCGACGTCGCTAACCCAGTCGGCACCCCAATCCACTCCGTCATGGACGGCACAGTCATTAACTCCGGCCCGGCACAAGGCTTTGGCAACTGGATTCGCATCCAGCACGTCGATGGCAGCATCTCTGTCTACGGCCACATGCCCGCCAACTCGCTGCGCGTCAACGTGGGCGACCACGTTTCGGCCGGCGACCACATTGCGGATATCGGCAGTGAGGGCCACTCCACCGGCCCGCACCTGCACTTCGAAATTCACCCAGGCGGCGGCGCAGCCGTTGACCCAGTGGGCTGGTTCGACGAACGCGGGATTTCGGTCTAGAGCTTTTCCATCGGCACGCCGCCGATGAGCATGAGCCGCACCTTGCCGGAGGAACCAAAGTCCACGGTCACCGTGGCGCGGGCACCGGAACCGGCCGTTTCAATCACGGTTCCGAGCCCGTACTTCGCGTGGTTGACACGGTCTCCTACCGCAAGGTTGAGGTTCTTATTCTTCGGCATGGAATTAGCTGCAGGCTGGCGAGTGCGTTGCGAAGGGGAAGACGTAGCGCGCTGGCCAAACCCAGCACCCCCACCACCGGAATAGCCGCCGCTAGAACCGCGGCGATAGCTCCGGCCATACTGATAGTCATCGGCTCCCCAGGAACCGGTGAGGTCACTATCGGAATCCTCTCGCCGCCAGTCGATGAGATCCTCTGGGATCTCGGCGAGGAAGCGACTGGCGGGATTGGTTACCGGATTGCCCCACGCAGAGCGCAAGATGGCGCGCGTGAGGTACAACTTTTCGCGGGCGCGAGTGATACCCACATACGCCAGGCGGCGCTCTTCGCTCAATTCCTTCGGGTTACCCAGCGAGCGCATGTGCGGGAATTGGCCGTCCTCCCAACCGGCGACAAAGACGACGGGAAACTCCAAGCCCTTCGCCGTATGCAGGGTCATCATGGTTACTACCCCGGTCTCAGAATCCGGAATCTGATCCGCATCCGCGACTAGGGAGACCTTCTCCAAAAAGGCTTGCAACGAGCCCGGCGCGGCTTCGCCTTCTTCTAAAAGCTCATTGGGATCGACGGCATCCGCACCAGCGGCGGCCATCTGGTTGGCGGCCTCCGAGGTAAATTCGCGGGCCACGGAGACCAGCTCATTGAGGTTATCAAGACGCGCGCCGTCCTGCGGATCGTTGGAATTTTCTAACTCCGCCTTGTAGCCGGTGGCATCCAGGATGGCGGTGAGCAGTTCGCCCAAATCGGGCTGGCCGGTCACCTCATCGCGCATGCCTGGGATTTGTGCGCGGATGCTGTCCATCATGTCATTGAATTTGGTAACGGCATTTACGGCGCGGGTGCCAAGACCGGGGACGTCGCCCCGGGGGACATCGGCAAGCGCCTTGCCAAAGCTTATCCCCTGGTTTTCCGCGTGCAGGGCAATCTGGCCCTGGGCCTTATCGCCAATGGCGCGCTTGGGGACGTTGATGATGCGGCGCAGGCTCACCGTATCGTCCGGGTTATCCATAATGCGCAGGTAGGCCACCATATCGCGGATTTCGCGGCGTTCGTAAAAGCGCGTTCCGCCAACGACCTTATAGGGGATGCCGGATCGAATGAAGATATCCTCCAGCGCGCGGGAGGCATTATTCGTCCGGTACATCACGGCGATATCGGAGTAACTATGGCCCTTATCCGCCAGCGCATCAATCTCCGCGGCGATAAAGCGGGCTTCATCGTGCTCATTATCCGCCACATACCCCACGATGGATTCGCCATCGCCATGCGCGGTCCACAGGTTTTTCTCCCGACGGTTCTCGTTTTTCGCAATCACGGCATTGGCCGCGTTCAAGATGGTCTGCGTGGAGCGGTAGTTTTGCTCCAATAAGATGGTGTGCGCCTGCGGGTAGTCGCGCTCGAATTCCTCGATATTGCGGATGGTGGCGCCGCGGAAGGCATAAATGGACTGATCGGAATCGCCCACCACGCACAGCTCTGGGGCATCGGGACCTAGCTCGCCCTTGCCCACGAGCGCCGCTACCAGCGCGTACTGGGCGTGGTTGGTGTCCTGGTACTCATCAATAAGCACGTGCTTAAACCGTCGGCGATAAAACTCCACCACCTGCTTGTGCTCGGTGAAAATGCGCACTACTTCCCCAATAAGATCGTCGAAGTCCACCGCATTGGCCGCGCGCAGGCGGCGCTGGTACTCGGCGTAGACATCCGCCACGGTGGTTTCAAAGGGGTTCTTGGTCTGCTGCGCTTTGTCGGCCGCCTCGACCGGGCCCACGAGCTCGTTTTTGTGGTTAGAGATCTGGTTTGCCAGCACGCGCGGGGTGTATTTCTTCAGATCCAGCTGCATGTCCTTGGCAATCATGGATAAAAGCCGGCGGGCATCGTCGCCATCATAAATGGTGAAGTTGGTATTAAGGCCCGGCACGAGCTGCGCGTTCTGGCGCAGGATGCGCACGCAGATGGAGTGGAAGGTGGACACCCACATGCGCTCGGCTACCGAACCCACTAAGGAGCCCACGCGCTCCTTCATCTCCGCGGCGGCCTTATTGGTAAAGGTAATGGCGAGAATTTCCCACGGGTTTACCCCGCGGTGGCGCATGAGGTACGCGATGCGGCGGGTAAGCACCGCGGTCTTGCCGGAACCCGCGCCGGCAACGATCAGCAGGGGCCTGTCGGTATGGGTGACCGCCTCTAATTGCTGCGGGTTCAGGCCTTGGGTTAAAGGATCGGATTCCGCGGGCCTGGGCGTGCTGCCAAAAGGGTTCTGCTGTTCGGGCTGGCTAGGGGAAAAGCCGCCGCGGGAGGTAGTGCCGGATGCGGGTTCGCGCGGGGTGGAAGAAGGGCTAAATGGAGAGTTATTCGTCATAATGCCTACCAACCTACTAGCCCCACCGGACATGGCCGGTATTTGCGGCATACACTGCGCTTTCCAAAACCCTGACCAAGTAGCACGATGACACGGCGAAGTGGCACAATAAGGGACCATGACCGCTGAAGATAATGAATCCATCGTTAACAATGGCTTGGATATCCGCATGCCCACCGGCACGAATGATCCCCTATCTGATGCGGAAATCCAGCAGTATCGCGAGGAAATCAACCGCCTGGATCAGATCATCTTGGATGCGGTCAAGCGCCGCACCGAGGTCTCCCGCGCGGTGGGCCGCACCCGCATGAGCTCCGGCGGCACGCGCTTGGTACACACCCGCGAGATCGCCATCCTCAATGAATTCCGCGCGGAGCTTGGCGAGGAAGGCCCCACCATCGCCTCTGCTTTGCTGCGCATGGGCCGCGGACGCCTGGGGTAAGGCCACCCTTTCAACCCTCGGATTAATTACGGACTAACCCATACTATGCAGTACGCTTTCGGGGCATGAACGCAGTACTCATCGCCGTCATCGTCATGCTCGCGCTCGCCCTCTTGCGCGTGCACGTGGTGGTGGCGCTTTTCATCGGCGCGATCGTCGGCGGCCTGCTATCCGGCATGGGCCTGGATGCCACCATGCTCGCCTTCCAGAATGGGCTCGGCGGCGGCGCCAAGATTGCCCTGAGCTATGCCCTCTTGGGTGCCTTCGCGATGGGTGTTGCCTCCGCTGGACTGCCGCAGATCCTGGCCAACTTTCTCATCGCCAAGCTCGGCGGCACCGGCGAATTAGATCCCAAGGCCGCGGCCACCACCAAGTGGATGCTCGTTATTGGCCTTATCGCCATGGCCGTGATGAGCCAGAACCTCATCCCCGTCCACATCGCCTTCATCCCGCTACTCGTCCCGCCGCTATTGGCGGTGATGAATAAGCTCAAGCTGGATCGACGCCTTATCACCACGTGCCTGACCTTCGGCCTTATCACCACCTACATGTTCATTCCGGTGGGCTTCGGGTCCATTTATTTGAACGATATTTTGCTCTTTAATATCGAAGAGGCCGGCCTGGATACCTCCAATATCAATATTATGCAGGTCATGGCCATCCCCGCCCTGGGCATGCTCGCCGGCCTGCTCATCGCCATCTTTATCAGTTACCGCGCACCGCGCGAGTACGAGGATCGTCCCATTGCCGCCGAAGAGCACCAGGAAACGCCCTCGCGGTATAAAATCTGGGTCTCCATCCTGGCGATTATCGCCACCTTCGCCGTGCAAATCATCATGCAGGCGCTCGATTTCGAATCCGATGGCCTGCTCGTCGGTGCTTTGACCGGCCTGGGCATCTTGCTCATTTCCGGCGCGGTGGATTGGAAGCACGCCGATGACGTTTTTACCAACGGCATGAAAATGATGGCGCTTATCGGCTTTATCATGATCACCGCGCAGGGCTTTGCCTCCGTCATGACGGCGACGAAGGAAGTCGGTCCGCTTGTCGATGCCACCGCCAACCTCTTTGGCACCAATAAGTTCCTCTCCGCAGGCGCCATGCTCTTAGTCGGCCTGGTGGTCACCATGGGCATTGGCTCGTCCTTTTCCACCCTGCCCATTATCTCCGTAATCTACGTTCCCCTGTGCGCCTCGCTCGGCTTTAGCCCCGCCGCCACGGTGGCGCTCATTGGTACGGCAGGCGCGCTTGGCGATGCCGGCTCCCCCGCCTCCGATTCCACCCTCGGCCCCACCGCCGGCCTCGGCGCCGATGGCCAACACGATCACATCCGTGACTCCGTCATCCCGACCTTTATCCACTTCAATATCCCACTACTTATCGCCGGCTGGATAGGCGCCCTCATCCTTTAAATGCCACACTCTTCGCGGTGCCGTTGGCACTCATTCTCGACTACGGTGGGAGGGGTACACATTGCCAATGCGCTCGTCGCCAGAAAGGCCAATTGCCATGGATATCACCGCATCGTCCCAGTGGAAAGACCTGGTCAAGGTTTATGAAGAAAAGCAGGACATGCGCCTTCGCGAACTCTTCGCCGCAGACGCAAACCGCGCGGAGAACTACACCTTCGACGCCGCCGGCCTGCACGTGGATTTATCCAAAAACCTCATCGATGACGAAGTCCTCCAGCATCTGGTCGAGGTAGCCCGCACCGCCGATGTGGAAGGCCGCCGCGATGCCATGTTTGCAGGCGAGCATCTCAACAACACCGAAGATCGCGCCGTGCTGCACACCGCCCTGCGGTTGCCGGTAGAAGATGACTTGCACGTCGATGGCCAAGATGTCGCCGCCGATGTCCACGAGGTCTTGGGACGCATGCGCGATTTCGCTACCGCCTTGCGCTCCGGCTCTTGGTTGGGGCATACCGGCCACACCATTAAAAAGGTGGTCAATATCGGCATCGGCGGGTCCGACCTCGGCCCGGCCATGGCCGCACAGGCCCTTCGCTCCTATGAGGTAGCCGGCATTTCCGCGGAGTTCGTCTCCAACGTGGATCCTTCCGATATGGCCGCTACCTTGGACGGACTCGATGCCGGCTCCACCCTCTTTATCGTTTCCTCCAAGTCCTTTACTACGCAGGAAACCCTGACCAATGCGCACGCGGCCCGCCGCTGGCTCATCGATCAATTCGGTGGCGATGAATCCGCCGTAGCTAAGCACTTCGTGGCCGTATCTACCAATGCGGAGCAGGTGGAGAAATTCGGCATCGACACGGACAATATGTTCCCGTTCTGGAATTGGGTGGGCGGGCGCTACTCCCTCGATTCCGCCATTGGCCTGTCCCTGATGTGCACCATTGGCCCGATGGACTTCATGCGCTTGTTGGAAGGCTTCCACGCCATGGATGAGCACTTCCGCACCACCCCGCTGAAGCACAATGTGCCCATACTCATGGGCCTGCTGGGCATCTGGTACACCAATTTCTTTGGCGCCCAAACCCACGCTGTCCTGCCCTACTCGCAGGACCTCGGCCGCTTCCCAGCCTACCTGCAACAGCTGACCATGGAATCTAACGGCAAGTCCGTGCGCCGCGATGGCACCGCGGTCACCACTGGAAATACCGGCGAGATCTACTGGGGCGAGCCGGGTACCAACGGACAGCACGCCTTCTACCAGCTCATGCACCAGGGCACCCGCCTCATCCCGGCGGACTTCATCGGCTTTGCTCGCCCCAAGGAAGACTTCCCCACCGCGGACGGCACCGGCTCGATGCATGACCTGCTCATGGGCAATTTCTTCGCCCAAACCAAGGTGCTGGCCTTTGGCAAGACGGCCGAAGAAATCGCCGCCGAGGGCGTTGACAAAGGCCTCGTGCCGCACAAGGTGATGCCGGGAAACCGCCCCACCACCACGATTATGGCCGAGGAACTTACTCCCTCCACCCTGGGCGCGCTCATCGCGCTCTACGAGCACATCGTCTTTACCCAGGGCACCATCTGGGATATCAACTCCTTCGACCAATGGGGCGTGGAGCTGGGCAAGCAACAGGCCAACGACCTAGCCCCTGCCGTCTCCGGCAGCCAAGAGGTAGATTCCGGCGACCAGTCCACCGACAAGCTCATCGGCTGGTACCGCGCCAACCGTTAGCTTCGGCCCGCGCCGCGCCCGGGTCATATGCCCCAGGGCACGGGCACATAAAAGTGTCCACAACAACCGCGTTCTTGAAAAATCTGCCCTCACATTCAGACAAACGCGGTTGTTGTGGATACTTTCGTGCCTAAGCACCACAGATCACTAAAGCGCCCAGCCGCGAAACGACATGTCGCTTCGGGCTAGGCGCTCTCAGGCTTGGTGAATTTACAGCTTCACCATGGGCTGCCAGCCGGACGGGATGTTCTTCGAGCTAACAACCTTGCGGCCGAACGGGAAGCAGGTCACTGGAATCATCTTGAGGTTGGCCCAGGCAACGGGGATACCGATGATGGTAATCGCCTGGATGACGGCGGTAACGATGTGGCCGATGGATAGCCACAGGCCAGCGATGACGAACCAGATGACATTGGAGATGGAAGACATTCCACCGGTGCCCTTGCGGGGCTCAACCACGGAGCGGCCGAACGGCCACAGGGCGAACTGGCCCATGCGGAACGAGGCCACGCCCGCCGGAATCGTCACGATGAAGATGCAAGCGATGATGCCGAAGAGGAAGTAGCCCAGCGCAAGAACGATGCCACCGGAGAGTAACCAGATGATATTAAAAACAAGATTTAGTAGTGATCGCATGCCCGCCAGCTTAGCGCGAAAAGCGTAAAGGAACCTTAGAGCGGCTGGCAGTGCGGGCAAAACCAGATGATGCGCTCTAATTCGCCCTCATCCCCACCGCGGTCAACACCGCCCAGGGAATCCTTCTGGATGATGGTGCCGCAGCGCCGACAACGTTTGCGATTGCGCCCGAAGACATAGGTGGTCTCCCCGGCGCGGCGCACACCGGTGGTCACGCGGATGGGCGAGTTCCGGTTGGCCCACATGATGCGCTTGCCGATGTCCAGCACCTGTTCCACATCCACCTCTGCCACCGGGGTGGCTGGGTGCACGCCGGCGAGAAAGCAGATTTCGGCGCGGTATTCATTGCCAATGCCTGCCACGACCTTCTGGTCCAAAAGCGCCGTGCCGATGCTGCGCTCGGGTCGCGCGCGCAAGCGGCGCATCGCCTCCTCGCGATCCCAGTCGGGATCCAAGATATCCGGGCCAAGGTGGTTGATGCGGCTAAAGTACTGATCCGCGTCGAAGATATCGACAAAACCCAGCCAGTGGCCCACGAGTTCAATATCGCGCGGTGAATGAGCCAATTGCAGCACGATGCGCGCGCTATGGCCGGGCTTGCGCCAACGGTCGCCGGTGTAGTGGATGGCCCAGGTGCCCTCCATCTTTAGGTGGGTGTGCACGATGGTCTGGTCGAATTGCATGAAGAGGTGCTTGCCATAGGGCCACACGCGCTCGCAGATGGTGCCGGTGAGGTTAACGGTGGCGTGCTGCGGCACGCGGACGGAACAGCCGGTGACCTCGCGCCCGGTCATAAACTGCAGCCGGCGCGAAAGTTGTAGGACGGAATCGCCTTCGGGAATGAGAATGGCCTCCTTCCGCGGGCATCAGACACTGTGGCCCCACCAAAATACACCTACGCGCAGGCAGCGCTAGCGGCGGTATCCGCCGCGCGGGCGGAAGCCACCGGAATTGCGGGGTGGCGGAGGCGGATCGTCGAAGCTGAGCTCCTCGATGGCTTCGGAGGCACGCCGGCCACCGCGCAGGCTGCCGCGCGAATCATCGCGCGAATCCTCCGGTGAGCCGTCCCGCGCCCCGTGACGCGGGACCCCCGGCGGCGCGGCCCGCCTGGCAATGCGCACGCCCTTCGGCGTGATTCCGGCCCCCAGCGAGCGCAGGATGCTAGCGGCCGGGGTGTGGTGGATGGGGTTGCCATTGCACTTTTCAATCACCAGCGGCGACATGTGCCCGGCGGCGATGAGTTCTGTGAGCGCGGATAGGAGGCGGGCGTAGACGTCGGTGGTCTCGATTCCATCGGGCAACGCATCGATAAACGTGGTCAAGGTCTTGCCGCCGCGGGTGAGGTGGGCTATGGGGAGGCCATCGCACAGCACGACCAGTGCCCCGGCGGAGCGGGCGGGGCCGCCGGTAGCTTTGCCATCGGCTTCGTCGCGCTGCGGCCAAGGCAGCGCCGCACCGTAGGGGTTGGCGGGATCCACGGCGGCGAGCACGAAGGTCTCTGGATCGGTGGTGCCGGACGGCCAGCCGGTGACATCGGGGGAATCCGCTAGGCCGCGGAGGCGATCGATAATAGCCGGGGTGGAAAATTGCGCGGCGCCGAGGTCCTCGATGACATAGCCGCGCATGGCCTTGCCGGATTCCTCGAAGCCGGACAGGACCTTATAGGCCAGCGCGAAGCCGCCGAGGACGTCTTCTGCCACCACGGAGCCGCGGGTGACCACGCCGTAGCGATCCAGCCAGGCCTCGCCGTGCGCCACAGAGCGCGAGGTGGCGTCCTGGGCGGCGGGCACCGCCAACGACCAGCGGCCGAGCATATCGGGTGGGGTCTGGCCGGCGCCGCCAGTGGCGTTCTGGGGCTGGGCGAACGAGGTGCGGCCCATGCGCAGTCGCGAGCGCGTGGGGCGCCGCTTGGAGCGGTGGGCGGTAGAGCCGCGACCGGTGCGGGAGGTACTACGCCCGCCTGCCGATAAGCGCGTGCGGATGGGGGCGAAGGAATCCGGGCTGGCCAGACCTATTTCCACCAGCCCCCAAAGGGCCTCGCGGGTTTCTTCGGCGGTACCGGGGACCTCGGCGGCGATATCGGAAAAGAGGAAGCCGCCGCCGCGTTCCAGCACGCTTATAATGGCCCGCTGCAACATGCTCACGCCCTCCGGATCGGTTTCGGGGGCGAGCTGGGCGGCGTAATCGGCAGGCAGCAGCATCACCCACGGGTCGGCGGCCCCGGCCTTTCCGGCGCCGACGATCATCACCTCGCCATTGGCGGTCAACTCATCCAGCATGCGGGGCGAATAATCCCCCACGCGGGCGGGCAAAATAATGGATTCCCAGGCAGAGGCCGGCAGGCGCACCCCGGCGAGCTGCTCGATAGCGGAAAATACGCCATCGGCACCGCGGAGTGCCGGCCGCTTCCCTGCGGGCGCAATACCGTGCCATTCTGGGAGGAAGCGGGCGAAGGCGGCGCCAGAGACCGGCTCGGTATCCGCGCGCGCGGCTGCGAGCGAGCGCGAGCGAATGGTCTTTAGCACCTCGGCGGCGCAATACTCCTGCTCCTCTATGCCCTGCCGGTAGTGGCCCTCCACAATCGAATCTAGGCCGGCCAGGGTGGTGTGTGCTGCGGAGACGGAAATGCCGAAGGCAGCGGTTAGGTCCGCGAGCACGAACGGGCCGCGGGTGCGCGCCCAGCGGTTGATGAGCTGTGGGAGGGCATCGGCAAGCGTGGCTACCTGGGCGGGGATGCCGGGAGGAATGGGGACACCGAGGGCATCGCGAAGCAGCGCCGCGTCCTGGGACTGGGCGAGGTGCTCGCGCCCGCCGATGCGCACCCGCATTATCCGCGTGCCCAGGCTATCCAGGGCGGCTAGGGGAACGTCCGTATGCTCGCCCAGCTCCTCAACCGGGATGGGGCCGAGCACGCGCAGGAGATCCGCGACCTCTTCGGTGGTGCGCGCCCGGCGCGAGGGTGCGGTGCGCTGCAGCTGGGTATGGACCTCGTCGATGATCGCGGGATCCAAGAGCTCGCGCAGCTCCACCGTGCCCAGCAGCTTGGCCAGAAGCGCCGGGTCAAGGGCGAGGGCCGCCGCCCGCTTTTCCGCCAGCGGGGAATCGCCCTCGTACATGAAGGCGCCGGTGTAATTAAACAGCAGCGATGAGGCAAAGGGCGAGGGCTGATCCGTAGTGACCTCTGCGATGCGCACGCGGCGGTGCCCCAGATCGCGCATGACCTCCTGCAGCGCCGGGACGTCGTAGACGTCCTGGACGCACTCGCGCACCGTTTCCAAAATAATGGGAAAGGACGGGTACTTGCGGGCGACGTCCAAAAGCTGCTCGGCGCGCTGGCGCTGCTGCCACAGCGGGGCGCGCTTGCCGGGATTGCGGCGGGGTAAAAGCAGCGCGCGGGCCGCGCATTCGCGGAAGCGGGAGGCAAAAAGGGCGGAATTGCCCACCTGCTCGGCCACGACATCGGCAATATCGTCGGCGTCGAAGGAAAAAATCGTGCCATCGGGATCGGCCTCGCCCTCAGGCAGGCGCAGCACGATGCCATCATCGCCGGCCACCGCCTGCGGGTCCATGCCGGTGCGCTCCCCCACGCGCGCGCCCACCGCCAGGGCCCAGGCGGAGTTGACCGGCCGGCCGAAGGGGGTGTGCAGCACCACGCGCCAGTCCCCCAACTCATCCTTGAAGCGCTCGAGCACGAGCGTTTTTTCATCCGGAATGATGCCGGTGGCTTCCTGCTGTTCGCGCAGGTAGGACAAGATATTGCTGCGGGCATTCTCATCAGCATCCGCGATAATGGCCGGGTCCGTATTTACCTCGCGGCGGTACTCGCCCAAGGCCAGCCCCAGCTCATAGGGGCGCCCGGCGCCATCGCCATTCCAAAATGGCAGCCGGCCGGTATGCCCCGGCGCGGGCGTGACCAGAACCTGATCGCGAGTGATCTCCTCGATGCGCCAGCTGGTCGCGCCCAGGGTAAAGACATCGCCCACGCGGGATTCATAGACCATCTCTTCATCGAGCTCGCCCACCCGGCGCGGGGCCTTACCGGATTCGCCGCCGCTATAGAGGAATACGCCGAACATTCCTCTATCCGGGATGGTGCCGCCGCTGGTCACGGCCACGCGCTGCGCCCCCGGGCGCGGGGTCATCACGCCGGAGACGCGGTCATAGACCACGCGGGGTTTCAGCTCCGCAAAATCCGTGGACGGGTAGACGCCACTGACCAGATCGATGACGGAGTCATAAACCTCGCGGGCCAGCTCGCGGTAGGGATGGCTGCGCTTGACGATGTCATACCAATCATCCGCGCTTAAGCCCTCCTCGCCCGCGGCGGCCACCGCCGCCACGGTCTGCTGCGCGAGCACGTCCAGCGGGTTGCGCGGGGTATGCATCTTCTCGATCATCCCGCCGCGCATGCGCGAAACGGTTAGCGTGGACTGCACTAGGTCCGCGCGGTGCTTGGGATAAAACGCGCCGTGCGAGACCGCGCCCACATGGTGCCCGGCGCGGCCCACCCGCTGTAGGCCCGAGGCCACCGAGGGCGGCGATTCCACCTGCACTACCAAATCCACCGCGCCCATGTCGATGCCCAGCTCCAGCGAGCTCGTGGCCACCACGGCTTTCAGCGTGCCTTCCTTCAACATCGTTTCCGTCATGGCGCGCTCGTCCTTGGACACCGAACCGTGGTGGGCCCGCGCGATGACCGCCGGCGCCTTGCCCGCAACGTGCGAATGCGCCATCAGCTGGGCAGGATCGCGCCGAGTTTCCGGCGAGAGCGAATCCGGGTCATATTCCTGCGCGTATTGCTCATTAAGCCGGCTGGTCAGGCGCTCGGCGCTGCGCCGCGAATTTACAAAGACCAGCGTGGAGCGATGCGCCATGATGTCCGCGTAGAGATCCTGGGTAATAAACGGCCAGATGGAGTTCGCGGTGGGCAGCGCGGTGTCTTCTTCCCCGCCGTCGCCGCTGCCTTCCGGCCCGCCGGTAATGCCGATGGCATCATCGACGGTGAGCTCTCCGATGGTCGAGCCCGCCTCCGGCGTGGGAAGATCCGACATATCCTCTACCGGGACGCGCACGTCCAGGTCCCACTTCTTGTGGGCCTCCGGCGCCACAATTTCCACCGGGCGATTGCCGCCTAAGAAATCCGAGACGGCCGAAAGCGGGCGCACCGTGGCAGAAAGCCCAATGCGCTGAACATCGCCCGCAATCTCTTGCAGTCGCTCCAGCGTCAGGGCGAGGTGCGCGCCACGCTTGGTGCCGGCCAGCGCGTGGATTTCATCGATGATGACGGTATCGACGGTTTTCAAAATCCCCGCCGCCTTTGACGTCAGCATCAAATATGCCGATTCCGGGGTGGTAATGAGGATATCCGGCGGCTTGCGCACCTGCCGGGAGCGCTCTGCCGAGGGCGTATCGCCCGAACGCACGCCCACGGAAATATTCGGCGCCTCCAGCCCCAGCTTTTCCGCGGTGCGCGCAATGCCGGTCAGCGGCGCCCGCAGGTTATTTTCCACATCCACGCCCAGCGCTTTCAGCGGCGAGACATACAGCACCCGCACGCCGGTGGCGGAGCCTGCGGCGTTTCCTACCGGCAGGACCAGTTGTCCTTCGCGCTCCACCAGGTTATTCAACGCCCACAAAAACGCCGCGAGTGTCTTACCAGAACCCGTGGGAGCAACCATCAGTGCGTGATCCCCGCGGGAAATCTTGTCCCAGGCTTGGGCTTGTACCGCGGTGGGAGCGGCAAAAACGTCCTGGAACCACTGCGCCACTTGGGGGCGAAAGCGCTCGAGGATGTTTTCTGGCATGACCACACTCTAGTCCCCGTTGTAATGTGGGCACCATGACCGTCGAGATTTCTGATTCCCGCCTGACCAATTCGCTCGCCCAAGGCTGCGGCGAGATTTTAAAGGGCGTGCGCAATGGTGGCCTGCTGCGGGGCCTTTCGCTTGGCGATGCCGGCGATGACGCCGCCCAAGAATGGATCGCCCGCGTATTAGAACAGCACCGGCCCGGCGATGGCGTGCTCTCTGAGGAAGCCTCCGATGATCTTGCCCGGCTAAAAAAGAAGCGCGTTTGGATCGTGGACCCGCTTGACGGCACCAAGGAATTTGCCACCGGCCGCCAGGACTGGGCGGTACACATCGCGCTCATTGAGGACGGCACCCCAGTCCACGCCGCGGTGGGCTTGCCGGACTACGGCGTGACCTTCAAGTCTTCCGATGTGCGCGCCGTCGACGGCCCTCTGTCCAAGAAATTCGTCATCTCCCGCAATCGCCCGCCCAAGGTGGCCGGCTATATCGCAGACAAGATGGGCTACGAGACCGAGGGCATAGGCTCTGCCGGTGCTAAGGCCATGCACGTGTTGCTTGGTGATTATGACGGTTATATTCACGCCGGCGGCCAATACGAATGGGACCAGGCCGCTCCGGTAGGCGTTGCGATGGCAGCTGGCCTGCACTGCTCCCGCCTCGATGGCAGCCCTATTACCTTCAATAACGAGGACACATTCATCCCCGATCTGCTCATCTGCCGCCCCGAGCTGAAAGACGAGATTCTAGAGCACGCCGCGGCCTTTGCCGAGGAGAATGGCGGCTTCTAAACTGGTGCCTATGATTGAGACTCCTTATGAGGATCTCCTCCGCCGCGTCCTCGAAGAAGGCACGGCCAAAGGCGATCGCACTGGCACCGGCACGCGCTCCATTTTCGGCGCACAGCTGCGCTATAACCTGGCGGAATCCTTCCCGCTGCTGACCACGAAGAAGGTCTACTTCCGCGGAATCATCGGCGAGCTGCTGTGGTTCCTGCGCGGTGATTCCAATGTGAAATTCCTGCAGGATAATAACGTGCGCATTTGGAACGAGTGGGCCGATGAGAATGGCGATTTGGGCCCGGTCTACGGTGTGCAGTGGCGCTCCTGGCCCACCCCGGATGGGAGCCACATCGACCAAATCCAGCAGGCGCTCGATACCCTCCAGAATAACCCGGACTCGCGCCGCAACCTGGTCTCCGCGTGGAATGTATCTGAGCTCGACCAGATGGCGCTTATGCCTTGCCACCTGCTCTTCCAGCTCTACGTGGCCAATGACACGCTGTCGCTACAGGTCTACCAGCGCTCGGCGGATATGTTCTTGGGCGTGCCCTTCAATATCGCCTCTTATGCGGCGCTGACCCACATGTTTGCCCAGCAGGCCGGCCTCAAGGTGGGCGATCTCATCTGGACCGGCGGCGATTGCCACATCTACAACAACCACGTGGAGCAAGTCCAAGAGCAGCTTTCCCGCGAGCCGCGCGAGTACCCGCAGCTGAGACTCAATAAGGCGAAGGACCTCTTCTCCTATGACTTCGCCGATTTTGAGGTGCAAGGCTACGACCCGCACCCGGCCATCAAGGCGCAGGTGTCGGTCTAATGCTCGGCGCGATCTGGGCGCAGTCCCTGGACGGCATCATCGGCGATGGCGCGCAGATGCCCTGGCACGTGCCGGAGGACCTCAAGCACTTCAAGGACGTCACCATGGGCGCGCCGGTCATCATGGGCCGCAAGACCTGGGAGTCCCTCAACCCCAAGTTCCGCCCCCTGCCCGGCCGGGAGAATTACGTGCTCTCCTCGCGCGCGCCCGGCACGTGGTCAACTGGTGCTACGGTGGGCAGAACGATGCCCGCGCTTGCTGATGCCTGGGTCATCGGCGGCGGCCAAATCTACACCGCCGCCTTGGACCAGGTGGACCGCATCGAGGTCACTCTCATGGGCGTAAACATCGGCGATATCTATGGCACTGACGCTGTCTTTGCCCCTGATATCCCCGATACGTTCGGCTTGGCCTACAGCACGGATTGGCTCACCTCTGACACGGGGCATTTAGAGCTTCCCGAGCAGCCGGCCAGCGAGCTACCCATGAAGTACCGCTTTTTAACTTACGATAGAAAGGACGCAGCCTAATGACTGTACAAGCACCCGAAACCAATGCCGATGTCACCATCTTCTACGCCGACTGGTGCCCATTTTGCGCCAAGCTCATCAAGAACTTGGACCGCACCGAAACCCCATACGAGCTCGTGGACGTAGAAGGCGATAATGCCGACGATATCAACGAGTGGATCAAGTCCGTCAACGACGGCAACCGCATCATCCCCACCGTCTTGTACTCCGACGGCACCCACGAGACCAACCCGCCCGCATCCTCCGTGCGCAATAAGCAGGAAGAGCTGGCAGGCGCCTAAACCTCATAGCTAAGGCTGCTGGCCGGACCTATACAAATAGCCGCGCATGCAGCCTTTTGGGGCGCACTCGCGCCCCACTGCTATGATGATCCGAGTTGCATGAGCAACATCCCCGCCCCAGTAGCTCAGGGGATAGAGCACGGCTCTCCTAAAGCCGGTGTCGGAAGTTCGAATCTTCTCTGGGGCACTAATTTGTACCCCCTCTGACCTGCATCAGAGGGGTAAATTTTTCCACACTTCTGCTTATTGACCCAAGCACCAAAACTCTAAGGCGTCGAATTTGGTTTTGATACGGTTTAGTCATGAGCCAGACGCGTCCGCACAACATTGGCATCGTACTTTTTGATGGGTTCGAGTTACTCGATGTTTTTGGCCCCGCAGAAGTACTCGCAAATACACCAGGCCTTGAAGTCAACTATCTGTCAAAACATGACAGTCCGGTAAGCAGCGCTCAAGGGGTACGCATAGTTCCGACAATGCGTTTTGAAACTTTCTCTGGAGATACTCTGCTTGTACCAGGAGGACGCGGTACACGCTCACTTGTTCAAGATCCAGAATTCCTCCGCCAGCTAGCTGCCCTTGCAGGCTCGGCGGACATCATCACTTCAGTTTGTACTGGGTCGGCGCTACTCGCCGCCGCAGGCTTATTAGAAAACCACAGCGCTACCACAAATAAGAACGCGTTCGACTGGGTTAGAACGCACGGCCAGAAAATTGAATGGAAAAAGCAAGCTCGATGGGTCCACGACGGCAATCTCTGGACATCATCCGGTGTGGCGGCAGGAATTGATATGGCGGTGGCATTCATTGCTCACTTCTTCGGTGAAGAAACAGCATCCTCTGTCACCAATCATATTGAGCTCATCGTCAACAGCAATCCCGATAACGATCCGTTTGCTGTCTGATTTCATTCGGTCCAAGCATGCAGAAGCGGTACACCTTGGTTCCCTCATATCAATAAATAGTTATTTTATGATCCCTAAAAATCGCTTATCTGCATTCGCCCCCATTAAGGGTAAATCTTCAGATCTAGCTAGAAATACCTTATAAACAGTATTATACGTTTTAGGTAAGCCTTACTTTCCTTACTGTTCATGAATCGAGGTTTACCATGACCCAACAGTCCTCTACGCCCGCACGGAATACAAGCTCATCCAGTGGGTCGACGACACGTTTAAACACTAGAGATCTCATCAACGCTGGCATCTTTGCTGCACTTTACTTTGTAATCACTTTTGTAACCGGGATGGTTGGATTCGCAGGACCACAATTCATGTTCATTGGCTGGTTCATCGCGGCAATCGCAAATGGAATCGTGCTAGCGCTTTATGCCGCCCGCACGCCCAAAATGGGCGCTTTCACCCTTGTCGGCGGTATTAACGGATTAGCATTCATGCTCACCGGGCACTACTTCTGGACCTTGCTGGGAAGCATAATTCTTGGGTTTATCGCGGATTTGATTATCACAAAAAGCCACCTCGGGATTGCCAAGTCCTTCCCTATTGCCTATGGCGTCTTCTGTGCCTGGGTTTCTTTGCCTTTTATCCCGCTGATTATGGATACGGACTCATACTACGTCGATATCGCAGACCAAATGGGCCAAGAATACGCCGATGCTATGTCGGATATCTTCCAGCCATGGACCATTGGAGTACTGGCCATTTGTGCGCTCATCGTCGGCTTTATCGGAGGAAAGGTCGGAGTTCGCGTCAGCCGCAAACACTTTGAAAGCGCTGGTCTCCTGTGAGCCTGCAGAAACAGGGCGTGCTTCGTCGAGCTTCGATCGATCCACGGACCGTGCTGCTTTCTGTTCTAGTAATCAATGCGGTAGCTCTCAGCCACGGCCACCTACCGACACTGCTGATTTCTATCGCTTTCAGCTCCATCGCACTAGCTACAGTAAAGCCACACTATGGTCTTATTTGCCTGTGCGCTTTTGCATTATCCTATCTAGGGTATTTGGGCCTATTACAGCTTCCTGGATCCACATTTTTCGCTTTTTCGGCGGCAATTTTTTCGTGGCTAAGCCGTTTTGTCATCAGCATGTCCATCGGCGCATTCGGCTTGCTCACTCTCACACCATCCACGTTGACCTCAGCACTGCGGGACCTGCGTTTACCAGGCTGGGCCACCATTCCACCGGCGGTATTCCTGCGCGTTTTGCCGATCATCGTGACAGAAGCCAAAGCCATCCGCGATGCCATGGTCCTTCGGGGTCTCCAACCTGGAGCGAAAAGCTGGTTCACACAGCCCACACAATCGTCCGCGATGCTGATCATCCCCTTGTTAGGCGCCGTCGTCCGCGCTGGTGATGAGCTCGCTGCCTCTGCTCTTGTCCGCGGATTGGGAGGACCCACACGCCCAACCACCACCGCCAACCTTTCCTTCAAGCTTGTCGATGCCACTGCAATAGCTGGGTTGGGCCTCGTTGTTGCCTCTGCCTGGCTTCCCACGGAGGTCCGCTTATGAACGAACGCAGTATCGCAACCAGTGTAAACGCCCACAATGTTTCCTTTACATATCCATTGGGCGCTCGGCCAGGCATTCAAGGTGTATCTGATGTGTCTTTTTCTGTCTCTCCAGGACAGTGCCTACTGATTACCGGTGATTCCGGATCGGGAAAGTCCACGGTACTCAAGTTGATCAACGGACTCATCCCCCATTTCAATCCAGGAGAGCTACTAGGCACCATCACTATTACAAAGGATGACCAGGCTTTTAGCCCTGCGGAAGAACCGCTCTCCCGCGCCATCGAGTTCAGCGCCTCAGTATTCCAGAATCCACGGACGCAGTTTTTCACTGAAAGCGTCAATGCGGAATTAGCCTTCGGGCTAGAAAACCTTGGTATGGATCCCGCAGAAATTGAATCTAGGATTCAATCAGCGGTCGAGCTACTAGGCATTAACGAGCTTCGGGGCCGGCGATTCAAAGAATTATCCGGTGGACAGTTACAAACCGTGGCATGCGCATGCGCGCTTGTGTCCCCGGGCAGTCTCGTGCTTCTCGATGAACCCACGTCCAACCTCTCCATGGAAAGCATCAAGATTCTCGCACGCGTACTAGACCGCTTGAAGGAATTAGGCACAACGATCATTATCGCTGATCATCGCCTCTTTTTCTTAAAAGATATCGCTGACCAAGTTATTTACTTGACTCAGGGAAAAATAACGCGGAGTTTCCACGCGCAAGAGTTTTATGCCTTAGACGAACCCGAACGCAAACAATTGGGGCTACGCAGCTTACACCACGTTCCCCTGCCCGCGAGCGTGCCGGTACCACCCACGCCCGAAAACGCCGATCCCCAGCGGAGCGGACTCGAGTTAAGCAATATCCGTTTTTCTTATGGCACGCATGAGGTGCTCAACATTGACCACGCATTTTTCTTCAGCGGCGAAGTCACCGCCTTAATCGGGCCCAACGGGGTTGGCAAAACCACCCTCGCCAGGATCATTTGTGGTCTTGCTGCTCCCAAACGCGGCGGTAGTCTCCGTTTGAACAGCAAACGCGTAGGAGCGGCTGCCCGCAGACGTACCGCGTACATGGTGATGCAGGACGTTGGCCGCCAGCTATTCGCTGCTACCACCGAAGAAGAGGTCACGCTCGGACTGGCAAAAAAGAAGCGGGACCACATCGATGTCAACGAGATTCTCCATCGCCTCGATCTGGAAGAGATGGCCCAACGGCATCCGCAGTCTCTGTCCGGTGGGCAACGGCAACGTTTAGCCATAGCTTCAGCCCAAGCCGAGCAAGCAGAGGTATACATCTTCGATGAACCTACCTCTGGGGTGGGCTGGCGCCAACTGCAATCCATCTCTGCGCTGCTTCGCTCTCTTGCAGCAAGCGGCGCAGTGGTCATCGTTATCACCCATGACCACGAATTCATCCAAGAATCAGTCACCAGAATCATCGATATGACTGACATCAACAAGAATTGAGAAAGAAATGTCTGAGATAAAACAAAGTTCCACAGAATCAAGCGGAACCCACGCACCAGAATCACACGGTGCGTCACCGGAAGAAGAGGCTCGCGCAAAACAGAAAGCCGGCCAGGTCGCTCTAAAAAAGCTACTGGCCCCAGTGCAAACAACCATCTACTTCGCACAGTTTCTCGCGCTTATATCCTCGGTACTCGCCGTAGCACCCTACGTCGCGTTGGTGGCACTGGGAAATGCTCTAATCGAAGGCAATACTGATGACGTCGCGTCCATTGTGAAATGGCTACTTGCTGCATTTTTGGGCCAGCTATTCTTCTATTTCCTTGCCCTTACAATCACCCACTTCGCTGATGCAAAGCTGGTGGGGATTAACCGGCGCCGAATTATTACCGCTATTGCGAAAGCACCACTCTCGTGGTTTAGCCAGACTAATTCCGGCAAAGTCCGCAAAGCTGTCGAGGACGATACGTTAACGCTGCACACCCTGACAGCCCACGCTCCTGTAGATCAAGTTGCCGCGATCTTTACGCCTCTTGCGCTTCTGGTTTATGCCTTTATCTTGGATTGGCGCCTTGGCCTACTTTCTATTGCCACTGTGCCCATTTTCCTAGCAATCCAGGCGTATTCAATGAAAGATATGGGCACAAAAACTGCGGAAATGGATAATTATCTAGGTGAGGTCTCTGCGACTGCGGTGGAGTTCTCCGAAGGTATTTCCGTCGTCAAGGCTTTTGGAACCGTTGGCAAAGCCCACGCTCGGTACCGCGAAGCTGCTAAACAATTCGCTGACTTCTATTACGAGTGGGTACGTCCGCTTCTTCGCGTTAGCGCAATTTCAGAATCCGTGGTGGCGGTTCCCGTGCTCATCCTTATCAATGTAGGAGTCGGTTCTCTGCTAATAGCCGGTGGCTATGTCACGGTTGCTGAAGTCATCGCAACAACGTTAATTGCGCTGGTGATCCCAGGCACAATTCAAACCGTCGGCCAAATGATGTGGTCTTACCAGCTCGCTGGCAATGCAGCGTTGCGCCTTGATGAAGTCATGACAATTTCCCACGTGAAAGAAGGCTCAAAGAGCCTCGATGCCAGTAGTCAAGACATGGAAGTGGAGTACCACAATGTCAGCTTTAGTTACGGCCCAGACGCACCAGTCCTCCAAGACTTTTCTGCGCAATTAAACGCAGGCACTGTCACGGCATTGATTGGCCCCTCCGGGTCTGGCAAATCCACAGCAGCAACGATGCTGGCGCGTTTCCAGGATCCAGATTCGGGCACAATCACTATCAATAACGTGGATATCCGTGATCTCACTTTCGACAGTTTGTACCGCACTGTGGCTTTCGTCTTACAAGATCCCCATTTACTGCGCATGAGTATTCGGGAAAACATTCGCCTTGCACGCCCAGAAGCTCGCGATGAAGAGATCTGGCAAGCAGCAGAGGCCGCGCACATAGCTGCTGATATTCGCGCTTTACCGGCTGGGATCGACACCGTTGTTGGTGAGGACACCTCTTTATCCGGTGGACAACAGCAACGCATTTCTATTGCCCGGGCAATTATTACCAATGCTCCAATCTTGATCCTGGATGAAGCTACTGCGGCAACGGATCCTGACTGCGAAGCAGAAATTCAAGCGGCTCTGGCCACACTCGTTAGAGGCAAGACCGTCTTGGTCATCGCCCACAAACCGGAGTCAATCCAAGGCGCAGACCAAATAATCCGCCTCGAGCCTGTGAAGGATAATTCTCATGTCTAATGCCACCACACCTGCTAGTTCGCGTCTTCGTGATCCGCTACTCACTCGCAGTGTCAAAAAGCTGCAAAGTCCTGTAGGCCATAAGCTCAATAAAAGGCATGCTTGTCTATCGCTTATCGTTGGCGTGCTTGACGGCCTCGCCGTTCTCACGCTCGTGCCACTTACAAAGGCACTCGATGGGGATACGACGATCGCACCATGGATGTGGACGCTTTTGGCAATTGCGCTCGTAGCTTTTGCGCTACGCTTTTTCGCAACCATGGCCTCTTACCACACGGCTTTGGATTTCATCCGAACCGCGCACACGACTGTGGGCGATAAATTAGCAACGCTACCGCTCGGCTGGTTCGTACCGGCTAATACCGGCGGCCTATCTCGCCTCGTCTCAGATCGCTTTATGGCGGCGGCCGAGACCATTGCGCACATTCAAGGCACGATATACCGCGATAGCGCGGCACTTGTCACCTTGTTAGTAGGAGCGTGTTTCTGGAATCCGCGGTTGGGATTGGTCTTTCTAATCATCGCACCAGTGGCGCTGGCGGTGATGCAGTTGGCTGCGAGGATTCGTGAGAAAGCATCGAACCGCGCACTCGGGCCGAGTAAAGAGCTCTCCCAGCGCATCGTAGAATTTGCTAACCGTCAGCCGGCCTTGCGCGCGGCGGGAAAATCACAAGGGTTTGCGCCACTTGAGCAAGCACTAGAAATCGATCATAAAGCACGGATACGCGAGCTATGGGTATCCACATTAGCTTTGCTACTCAACGGCGTAGTAGTGCAGATTTTCATCGTGGCTCTCATTATGGTCTCCGCGGATCTTGCCGTTGAAGGCGCCCTATCGCCACTAGAAACAATTGCGATCATCGGAATCAGCTTGAGGTTTACCCGCACGCTTGAGCAGCTGGGCTCTTCTTTCGTCGGTTTAGACGTCGGCCGTATCGCACTCGCAGAAACCGAGCTCATCACCGATGCCCCTTCCCTGCCAGAACCCACTACTCCGCGCACAGGAGACGGTTCGGGCAGTGTTGAGCTGCGCAATGTCACGTTTGGATACGGAGATAAGCCGGTATTGGTCGATGTCGCCTTCCACGCCCAACCGGGCACCGTTACCGCCATTGTCGGTCCTTCTGGCTCCGGAAAGACCACAATTGCGCGCCTTATTTCGCGATTCTGGGATGTAGATTCCGGGGCGGTGATGGTTGACGGCGTAGATATCCGCGACCTTGGAAGCGAACAGCTAATGTCCAGATTATCCATGGTCTTTCAGGACGTCTATCTCTTCGATGATTCGCTGATGGCAAATATCCGCGTTGGTCGTCCCGATGCCTCCGATGAGGAAGTCTTCCGCGCAGCTGCTCTTTCAGGCGTGACGTCTATTGCCAACCGGCTAGGGTGGCACACTCCGGTTGGTGAAGGAGGACGGCTTCTGTCCGGTGGTGAACGCCAGCGCGTATCTGTTGCTCGCGCGCTGCTCAAACAAGCGCCGATTGTCCTCTTTGATGAAGCAACTTCCGCGCTCGATGCAGAAAATGAGGCAAATATCCTTGCCGCAATGGACGAGCTACGGGAGAAGTCTACTTTTATCGTCATCGCCCATAAGCTGGATACAATCAAATCTGCTGATCAAATCGTAGTCTTGGATGAACACGGGCATGTCAGCCAACTTGGTACCCACGCTGAGCTTTCCGATGTCCCCGGTATCTACCGTCACTTCTGGCAGCAACGCAAAGCAGCACGCGGGTGGAAAATCAGTTCGGGACGCGATTAACGCGAGCACCGAGATCGGCATCGCTTGCGGCGGCACCCTTCTCCCCCGCAGCACGGCGCACCCGAAGTGCACCAACAAAGCTCAGCGCGAGGAACGCGGTGGCGGCGACGAGCGACCACTGCGCGGCGATGATCCAACCATTCGTATCCGGCCCCATAAGCGGGACGAGGATAAGGACGCCGACGGCTTCCAAGCCGAGCCCGATGAGCACGTTGCCAGGCGCCCCGTACCGTGCCGCGACGCGGCGGGCTGCCGCACCGGAGAAGGATGCACCGATTGCCATGTCTGAGAGCGCGAAGCCCACGGCCGAAATCGCCAGCGCCACCGGTACCGGTGAGATGGGCGCGTTTTCTGACCACGTTCAGCTGAAGATGCTGAATGAGGATTGGGATTCCCACCAGCCTAGATCAGGGCCCTCGATAATCGCGAATACCAGGACACCCATTCCGTCAGTGCACCACCGGCAAGCGGCCCGACCGCTGCAGGCCCGGAAATCACCGCGCCCCACACGCCAAAGGCTGCTGCGCGGTATTTGCCGCGGAATACGGCATTAACCGTGGAAAGTGTGGACGGTATGATGAACGCGGCGCCGATTGCCTGCACGGCTCGCGCGGAGATCAGCGTGGCGGCGGAGGTAGAAAATCCCGCCAATACGCTGCCAGCCACGAATATCGTGAAGCCGGCGAGGAAGGCACGCTTGCGTCCCCAGGTATCCGCAATCTTGCCCGTCGCAGCAGCAGCGCCGCCAGTAGCACGGCATAGAGGCTGCTGACCCACTGCGCCTGCGTCAGGTTAAACTGCAGGTCAGTGATGATCCACGGCAATGCCACGCCGACGATCGTGCCATCAAGGACAATGACACCCAGTCCGACGGAAAGGACCGCTAGGTTAATCCAATCGCAGCGAGTAGGTACCGTGACGTTTTCTTGTGCGTTGTACTAGCTAATTGTTAGGCGTTCACCGAAGCTTTGGTGCTGCCCTCATCTGGTTCCTTGATCGCCCGGCCCAAATTCACGAGGAAGACCGTCAGCCCCACCGTGATGAAGATGTGGCCCAAACCAGCGATACCCGAAATCATC
Organism: Corynebacterium sp. MSK204; assembly: GCF_030229885.1. Classification (NCBI taxonomy): domain Bacteria; kingdom Bacillati; phylum Actinomycetota; class Actinomycetes; order Mycobacteriales; family Corynebacteriaceae; genus Corynebacterium; species Corynebacterium sp. MSK204. The sequence goes on from NZ_JASPGQ010000006.1 coordinate 108,582, forward strand.
TCATTGGATTCCTTGCCCAGCACCGTCAATATGCCGTGCGAAATTTGCATGCCGACGGTTAGCACAACGCCCACGTTGTACAGCCAGAAAAATGAGTTGAATAGCTGGCGGTACCGCGACAGTGCGAAGACCTTTTCCAGCGCCAAGAAAATGAGGAACAGCATAAAGCCTAATGCCAGCAAGTGAGTGTGAGCCACGCTTAGCTGCGTATATTCGCCTTCCGGGAAATCTTGTAGCTTCGTAAACTCCCGATAAAACAAACCGGCGACCAAGCCCAAGACGAGATAGAAAATCGCTGCCCTATACAAAGCCTTCATGTCATTACTCCTTCCTAGTCATCACCGTGACTGGATAGCCGAGGGGACCAAGTTCTCTAAATACATATCTTGCCCTGACTTCTCTGGCTTTGAATCGCAGGGGCGGTTGAACCTTGAATCAACCAGTAGGTTGATTGGAGGCGCTTAACGTCGTGTCCTCTGCATTCCCGCAAGGAGTGTGGCCCCGAAAACTAGCGGTTCTAGCGCTCGGCTTTTACATTTTTCTTTTCAAATACAGGATCGGAACGGGCCGGCGCAAGGATCACTAGTACGGTTGCGATGCCCACTAAAAGCAATGGAACCACAGCATTGCCTGATTGCTGCCCAGAATCGGCAGCATCAATTCCGGTGCTAATTAAAATAGGCGCTGCGATAACCAAAACCACGCCGACGAATCCGATAGCCAACGATAACTGCAATTTCTGATTCATCGCTCATCCTCATTTTTTCGACGCCGCCCGGAAGCATAATCCGCCAAGGATAGAACGACTCCTATGAGCAAAATTGTGACCACTAGAATCAGTGCCCAGTGATGATCATTAAACAGAAACCCGAGCACGATGGCTATCAAGGCGGAGACGCCGAATGGCCGGAAATGCCTCCACAAGCTTCTCATGGTTCTCAGGCTACCTCCGCTTCCAGTCAAAATGCATGTGCAAGCTCAAGCTAAGGAGCTGGCGTCTCCTCTCACAAAGTTCGCCATTCGCTTTACCCAAGGCATTAAGTTTATCTCCTTGAATAACGAGCCCACTAGCATTCTAATTTGATTGCCGTGCTGCTAATCAAAAGAAGCCTTACGTACTAGAGATTCGCCATCACATTCCTGATTTAAAACTTAACGTAATAAGTTTCCACTTCGGAAATTGTTCTGGGAAAACTACTACTTGCGAAACGTCGACCTTATTTTCTTCTTCTAGAGATATCTGCTTACTTACTTTCCGCGTATTCTTAACATGCTTATACGCGGCGTCCGCAGTTTGCCCTGGAGCAAAGTAAGACGTTCCTACGATTATTTCCCCATACCGCGGTATATAGAAACTTCCATTTCCACCTCTAAAACCATCGGGGCGGAAGAAACCCTCTCCATTTCCAATTTCCCAGGCTCCTGCTAGTAGCACGGCACGGAATCGATTATTTCTGATTACGGCGCGCTGTGGGCCGACATAAAAGAGCTCTAGAGTCGGCTTCCGCAAAGAACTAAAGAACCAAAGCGCAACTGCAACAACTATTCCGGAAAATATGCCTGTTACCACGTTCGAAAGAAAATTTAGAAACATCCCGTAAGTATATACAGCTAATAATAGCCTGAGCTCAGGCGCGTTCGTTGCTGGCCGCATTACCTCCTTTCGTCCCACTGTATTCTGTGGCCTAGCTTCCACCACTTCTTTGCTTCGGAGAACTAAGGTTACAAAGGTACTGCCCCACGCTTTGCTAGAAAGACCTCCCAGATTGAGCACCGCTAACCTCAACCAGTCTGTTGTCTGGAATACCGCTGATAAGTACCTTCGGTCCATCGTGGAACCCGAAGATTACGGCGACTACATCCTGCCGCTAACAGTTCTCCGTCGCCTCGAATGCATTCTGGCACCGACCAAAGACCAGGTGCTTGAGCTGGTCAGCTCATTGCACGCAGACGGGGTCAGTGAGGCCTATATGGACTGGGAAGTGCAGTCCCAGTTTGGGCTTTCTTTCTATAACTCTTCGCGGCTGGACCTCACTCGCATCGCTGAAACTGATGACCACGTCTACGACTCATTGATGGACTATGTGGGCGCATTCTCACAATCTGTCCGGGACATCTGGGATGCGTTCGACTTTTCAGTCAAAATGCGAACACTCGACCAAGCAGGCCGTTTGTGGCCAGTGGTCAAGCACTTCTCCACTATTGACATGTCTCTCGAAGCTCTTCCCGATGCACAGATGGGTGACCTTTTCGAGAACGTCATGTACCGCGCATTCAATACCAAAGGCAAAGCTGCAGGTGCATTCTATACCCCGCGCGATGCGATTCGTCTCATGGTAGACATTCTGTTCGCTTCCGATGACGCTGGGCTTACCTCTTCTGGCGCTTCACGTACCGTTTACGATCCCACCGCTGGTACGGGCGGTATGCTGCTGGTTGCAGCACGTGCGTTAAAAGAGCTTAATCCTGACATTGAAGTTAACCTCGCCGGCCAAGAACTCATGCCCACCGGCTACGCCATTGGCAAAGCTGACCTCCTTATTCAAGGCGGTGAGCCGGACGCGATTCGCCACGGTGACACTCTGCTGACCGACCTCTATGAGGGCGAGCAATTCGAGTACATCCTGTCCAACCCGCCGTTCGGCTCCGACTGGTCGGTGCAGCTGTCGTCAGTCAAGGAGCAGGCCAAGATACCTGGTTCCCGCTTTAGCCATGGCCTGCCCAATAAGGGTGACGGCCAGATGCTGTTCCTTGCCCATGTTGCTTCCAAGCTCATGCCTGCAGGCGAGAACGGTTCTGGGGGACGCGGCGCGGTGGTATCCAACGGCTCGCCACTGTTTACAGGTGGTCCAGGTTCAGGCCCTGATCAGATCCGCGCGTGGCTACTAGAGAATGACCTCGTGGACGCAATTATCCAGCTGCCCACCAACATGTTCTACGGCACCGGCATTTCCACCTACGTATGGATTCTTGACACAAACAAGGAAGACCACCGCAAGGGCTATATACAGCTTATTGATGCCTCCGAGTGCTGGTCTGTCCCGGATAAGGGATTAGGTGACAAGCGCCGCGAGATGCGCGAAGCCGACCGAAACAAAGTGCTGCAAACCTACAGCGCCTTCGCCGATAGTGATATGTCCAAAGTTCTCACGCCAGACGACTTGGGCTTCCGAGACGTTAAAGTCACCAAGCAGGCACGCCTTAGCGTGAAAGTCACCGACGAAACCATCGCAGAGGTTCTGGAGCACAGGCAGGCCGTTAACGAACACGCCGACGTAATGCGCGCGGTAGCTGGCACCTCCTACAACGAGCTGCCGGACGCCCTTAAAACCGCAGCCAAGGAATACGGCATTAAAATGCCCGCTACACTTATCGATGCCATTTCTAAAGTCATTGCCGTCAACGACCCAGACGCGGAACCAGCAGTAGACCGCAAGGGCAACCCTGTGCTCGACCCGTCGTTCACCATGACCGAACGCGTCCCACTCACCGAAGACATCAACGAGCACATGCAGCGCGAAGTGCTCCCATTCGCACCCGAGATTACCTGGGACGCAGACAAGGCCGTCACCGGCTACGAGATCCCGTTTAAGCGCGTGTTCTATAAGCCCGAACCCGTGCGCCCCCTAGCCGAAATCGACGCCGACGTAGCCGAAGTGATGGGCCGACTTATGGATAAGTTCGGACAGGTGAGGAAGTAATGCGACTACAAGTAGCGATCACAGAAACCAATGAGCGATTAGGAATATCTCCCTCCTCTCCAGTCACTAAATACAGCGTAAGTCAGCGATTCGGAGTTATCCCCTCTTCGGAACTGGAAAACCGAACAATGCAAGCGAAGTCACTGGAAAATTATAAGATCGTCTCCCGAAATGATCTTGTCCTTAACCGCTTCAACGCTTATAAAGGAGCACTTGGGCTGGCTCCCGGCCACGGTGTAGTCAGTCCTGACTATTTTGTCGCTAAAGTAAATAATGAAGTTGCCGACCCGCAATTCATAAAATATTTTCTCCACGCACAGCCCTCTGCAGAAGTAATCAAAAGAGACATGGGCGGCATGGGAAGCGGGGATCCTGATTCATCGGCCTTTTCTCGTTTCGATGTACGCTCTCTAAAGTCAATGGAGATACCCATTGATGATCTGCCGACACAGCGAGCGATTGCTGGCTATCTCGACCGTGAGACCGTCGAGATCGACGATATGCGTGCCGACTTGGACGACATGGAACAGCTACTGGAGGAACGATGCCGAAACATTGCCAAAAGTGTCTTCTCTAATTTGCGGGAATCTGGGTGCAACTACCAGAAATTAGGTTATGTGGCTCAATTCCGTAATGGTCAAGACACCAAAGGAGTTGAGGACATGTCCGGGGATTATCCAGTTTATGGCTCTGGTGGCGTGTTCAAACGAGCAAATTCTTTTCTTTTTGATGGCCCATCGGTGCTCTTTGGTCGAAAAGGGACACTAGATAAACCCTTATTGGTCAATGGCAAGTTCTGGACAGTAGACACCATGTACTACACGGTTTTAAGCCGAGATGTTCTTCCATCATTTCTCCACAAATGGGCGACAACTATTCCCTTTGAGAAATACTCCACAGATACCGCGCTGCCGAGTATGACTTCTACAATCTTGAGTCAGCTCCGTATTCCAGTTCCGCCTCTTGCCAAACAGTGCCGTATCGCAGACGAGATCGACCGTGAGACCGCGGAGATTGACTCGATGTTGGAGGACATTAGAGAATTGCGGGATTTGCTTGCAGAGCGCCGTACAGCGGTTATTTCGGCGGCGGTGACCGGTCAGATTGATATTCCTGCCTCCCCTACTAGCAAGGACGAATCTCATGCCTAAACGTGACATCATGCGTGAAGAACGCTTTGAAGAAACTATCTGCGAATCCTTACAAGCTAACGGCTGGATTTATGAACCGGGCATGAAGGACACTGGCTGGGATGCACGGCTCGGCCTGTTTCCGGGTGACGTGCTGCACTGGCTGGAGACCCAGTACCCAGAGAACTACGCCAAGGCTGTGCCGCAGGACGCAACGGATACCACCCGCGAGAACGCGCAGCGTCTACTGCTGGAATACGTCGCCAATCGGCTAGAGTCCGCAACGCGTAAGGACGCACAAACCGGACGTATCCGGGGTGGTCTGTTGGGAACGCTGCGCGAGGGCTTTAAATACGCGCAGACCAATGCACGCTCGGCGACCTTTGGTTCTATGGTGGCATTCCCACCAGCCAATCCGCTGAGTGTGACTGCAGCCAAGCGTTCTCAGGAGAACCGCCTGCGCATTATCCGGCAGGTACATTTCGACGACGACAGCAATGAGACACTGGATCTCGTTGCTACGGTCAACGGCATTCCGGTTGCCACGTTCGAGCTAAAGACGGACAACACGCAGTCCGTAAAGAAGGCAATGAAGCAGTATCGCGAGGATCGTGTGCCGTCGAAGAACCGGCGCGTCCTGCTGCCAGGTCGCGCACTCGTTCACTTCGCGGTATCGAACGATGAGGCGTACATGACCACGGCGCTCAATGGCAGCGAAACTAGGTTCCTACCATTTAATCAGGGACATGACGGCGCAGGCGGCAACCCGCCAATTGCGGGCAAGTCTGCGACCTCTTATCTATGGGAGCAGGTACTGCAGCCACGGTTGTTGCTGCGTATCTTGAGCGACTTCGCCGTGTGGGAACCGGATAAGAAATCCAAACGCTGGGCCAACGGGACGTTGATTTTCCCACGTTTCCACCAGTTGCGCGCGGTGGAGCGAGTCACCACTGACGTGGCCGAACGCGGGGCTGGCGGGCGCTATTTGATTGAGCACTCGGCTGGCTCGGGTAAGACCAAAACGATCGCGTGGCTTGCCCACCGGCTCATTAGACAAGTGGCCGCGGATGGTACGAAGACGTTTGACTCGGTCATTGTCGTCACTGATCGCACCGCGCTCGATACCAATATCCGCCAGGACATGCAGGCATTGGCCGCATCACGTGGCCTGGTGGTCTCAGTGGGTGAAAACTCTGGTTCAAAGTCACCGCAACTGCACAAGGCACTGGTCGAGGGCGGACACATTATTACCTGCACGTTGCAGACGTTCCCGCACGTACTCTCCTTATTGGACAACAACCCAGAAATTCAAGGACGGAACTGGTGCGTTATTGCAGATGAAGCACACTCGTCCCAGACTGGCTCATCCGCGTCTGCGTTGCGCGAGTTGTTGTCCGACGTTGACGTAGATGAGGACGAAGAATACACCGCTGATGACCTGCTAGAGCTGCGCCAAGAAGCGGTGGCTAATGCGTCGAATATGACCTTTGTGGCTTTGACCGCCACGCCAAAGGCCAAGACGCTGCGCCTATTTGGTTCGCAGACCCAAGACGGTCATTACATAGCCTTTGATACCTATCCCATGGGTCAGGCGATTGCTGAGGGCTTCATTATGGACGTGCTAACCAACTACTCCACGTATTCCATGTGGGCCGAAGTTCGCGATGAATTAGGACGGACCGAAGAGGTAGACCAGTCTGCAGCGGTCACCGATATGGTGAGGTTTGTGCGCCTGCACCCGACCTCCATTGCCCAAAAAGTCGAGGTTGTTGTTGAGCATTATCGCCGTAACGTCGCGCATCACTTGGATGGGCAGGCGCGTGCCATGGTGGTAACTTCCTCTCGCAAAGCGGCGGTGCACTGGGCGCGCGAGATGAACCGCTATATCACCGAAAAGGGATACGGTTTCCACTCGCTCGTGGCGTTTTCTGACGCGGTGCGCATGGAAGATGAACCGGAGCCAGTCACCGAAGTAAGTCTCAATGGCGAGTCCGATGTGGAGCAAGCATTCAAGGACGACGATCTTTCCTACCGCGTGCTCATCGTGGCCAACAAATTCCAGACTGGGTTCAACGAGCCGCGCCTATGCGCCATGTATGTGGATAAGCACCTCTCCGGCGTAGCCACGGTACAAACCTTGTCGCGTCTAAATAGAATTCATCCGGATAAGCCCGCACCTATGGTGGTGGATTTTGTCAACGATCCGCAGCTGATCGTTGCCGATTTTCAGCGCTACTACCAAGGCGCATCCATCGATACCGACGTAGATCCGAACTCACTGCACACACTTGCAGACGAGCTAGATACCGCCGGCTACTATGACCCCGATGAAATGAATGCGGTGGCAGAAGCCTACATGGCTGGCGAGGACTCTGAACGTCTGCGCGGTGCGGCTGATGCGATCCTTAGCCGTTGGCGTGCAGACCGTAACTCCACCGATAAAGGCACTCTCGAGCACGCCAAGGATTTCAAGGCCCACGTGCTGAAATATCGCCACGCCTACGAGTTTTTATCCCAGATCATTGCTTATGCCGATGCTGACGTTTCGAAGCGCGCAATGCTGTGCAGCGTCCTAGAGCCGAATCTGCATATCACCGAACTGGATGACAGCGAAGACTTCCTCACCGGTGTCACACTGGCTGGCGTCGCAATTGCCCAGGGTGAAGTTGAAGAAGACCATAGCGTTAGCGGCAGCGAATCCGAGGCTTTGCAAGTGCCGGAGTTCACGGTCCGACTTGGCGAGCCGCAGACACCCCTGCGTAGTGCCTTTGATGAGGCAGTAGAAAAGGTCAACGATCTTTTCTCGCTCGCGGGAGTGGACGTTGACAGCGGTGATACTGCTCAGATGATCGTTGCTGCATGGGGTACGCTCTCGAGTCAGCCCGCGGCCGTGAAACTCGGCCAAGAAAACTCCAAGGAACAACTCAAGCGCTCTAAGCGGTTCAAGGCGGAAGCAACGCGGGCAATTTTTAGCGGCATCGAACAGCGCAAGCAGCGCGATGCTCTGGTGTCCAGTGATAAAAACGTGCTCGATAGCTTGGTGGATGCCTTGGCCAATATTATGGCCTCGGCAAAAGAAACAGGTCAGCTCGAAAGCTAAAGTCCCAGGGTATGCGCACCGCAGCAAATAGCCCCAGCCCTCCCCTCTTTGGAGGCCTGGGGCGTTGGTGCGCGGAACGCTTAAATAGCCTTCTCTCCACGCTCACCGGTGCGGACGCGGATGACGTCTTCGACGGGGGCTATCCAAATCTTTCCGTCGCCGATTTCGCCGGTGCAGGCGGCGTCGACGATGGCATCGACAATCGCTTCGGCGTCATCGTCTGCCACGATGAGCTCGATTTTGGCCTTGGGGACAAAGGAGGTGGCGAATTGGGCGCCGCGGTAGATTTCCTTGTTGCCGCGCTGCTGGCCAAAGCCTTCGATTTCGGTGACCGTCATGCCGGGCGAGCCGAGCTTTTGTAGTGCTTGCTGGATATCATCAAGCGTAAAGGGCTTGACCACGGCTGTTACGAGTTTCATTGTTGCTCCTAGGTATCGCTGGGCGTTTTAGTTACGGCTGGTGGTACCGCGCATCGCACGGCCGCCAATGTCGTAGCCGGTCTCACGGTGACCACCAAAGTCAATGCCGTCGGTTTCAATCTGGTCGGTCACGCGCCAGCCGATGGTCGCCTTCAAAATCACCGCGATGATGGCGGTAATGACTGCGGCAAAGATTACGGCGATAGCGGCGATGAGAATCTGTACGATTAGCAGCTTCCAACCTTCTACGCCGCCGCCGGTAAAGATGCCGCGGTCATTGGCAAAGAAGGCAACTGCCACGGTGCCCCACAGGCCGGCGACCAGGTGGACTCCCACGACATCGAGGGAGTCATCGAAGCCGAAGCGGAACTTCAGGCCCACGCCCAAACAACCCAGCATGCCGCCGAGGGCACCCATGATGAGCGAAGTGACCGGGTTCAGGTCGCCCGCGGCCGGAGTAATGGTGACAAGTCCTGCGACCACACCGGAGGCAGCACCCAGGGAGGTGCAGTAGTTATCGCGCAGCTTTTCCACGAGCAACCAGCCCAGGATTGCTGCAGCCGTAGCGGCGGTGGTGTTGACCCAGGCCAGGCCGGCGAGGCCATCGGCAGCGAAGGCGGAACCGCCGTTGAAACCGAACCAACCGAACCACAGCAGGCCGGCACCGAGCATGACCATGGGCAGGTTGTGGGGGCGCTGAACGCTCTTCGGGAAGCCTTGGCGCTTGCCCACAACAATCGCCAGAACCAGTGCTGCCGTACCGGCGGAAATGTGGACGACGGTACCACCGGCAAAGTCAATGGGTGCGACGAGCGCTTCCCCACCTTCGCTGCCAAAGATCCAGCTGGTGACGCTGCTTTCGCCCTCACCCAGGATGCCACCGCCCCAGACCATATGGGCCAGCGGGAAGTAGACAAAGGTTGCCCACAGGCCGCTGAAAATCATCCAGGTACCGAACTTCACACGTCCGGCGAGTGCACCGGAGATAATCGCGGTGGAAATAACGGCGAAGGTGAGCTGGAAGCCGATATCGATGATATTGGCGTAGCCTTCCGCACCTTCGAGGTATTCACCATTGGCATCAAAGATGGAGTCCTTCAGCCCGAAGAACTCAAAGGGGTTGGCAACGATGCCGCCCCAGGACTCCGTTCCGTAGCTCATTGACCAGCCCCAGAGGATGTAAATGATGCTGACTACCGCTAGTGAGCCGAAGGACATCAGCATCATATTGAGCACGCCGCGGCGCTCTGTCATGCCTCCGTAAAAAAGTGCCAGGGCTGGGGTCATGAGCAGCACGAGAGCCGCGCTCATGAGCATCCAGCTCGCATTGCCTGCGATCACCGAATCCATTATTTCTCCTTGTAGGGTTCCTTCATTGCTTTTCATAACGGTAGTACTACAGGTATCTAAATATCTATTGGACTATAGGTTAATCCCCCAATGTGGGGTTGCCGCACCCCTAACCCTCCTCACGTAATTAATTCACCGCACCGAGCAGACTTTGAGCAGCTCAGCGCCTGCGTACCACCCCTGGAAAGTGCACCGTTTGCACCCGCCTTCGGCCGGGCCTAATGTGCTTCCACGCTGGACTTTAAGTTTTCCACTATCGGACTTTAAGCCCACTCGTTTCAATTAAGCACCACCTACAAGGAACGCGTATATGTCCGACTCCCAATCCCCGTCCTCCACATCTATGGAAGAACGGTCGTCCCTTTCCCTAGCGCAGCAGGAAAAGCAGCTGCCCGCTGAAGTATCCAAAAAGCGCAGGTTTAGCGATGGCTGGAAGCTCCTCGTGTGCATCGTCATCGTGCTCGTCGGTGCCCTGGGCTCGTCCCTAGTGCAAACCGATGGCGGCAAGATTCAAGTCACTGACCTCAAAATCGCCGGCAAGCACGGCGCTACGGTCACCGCCGATCTCTTCCGGCCGAAGGACGCGACGCCAGAGAATAAAGCGCCGATGGTCATCGTCTCGCCAGGTTTCCAGCGCACCAAGGAAACCCAAGTCTCCAACTCACTGGAATTGGCCCGGCGCGGCTTTGTCACCTTGGTGGTTGACCCATACAACCAGGGCGAATCGAGCTCGCAACACCCGGACGATGGCGATACCGCCGTCGTAACCGCCATTGATTACGTCACTGACCACTTGGATACGTTTAATTACGTCGACGAGGATCGCATCGGCATTACCGGCCACTCCGCCGGTGGTACCGCGGTGCGCACCGCGGCCAATAAATACGGCAAGAAGGTCGATGATGCCCTCAAAGCTGCCAAGGATCCAGATAGCGAAGGCGGCACCACCATCACAGATGGCGAGCGCAAGCGCGCCGAGGACCTGGATAAGATCTCCGCGGTCTTTATCTCTGGCTGGCTCAAGAACTTAAACGATAAGAAGTTCGAGCACGTGCACTCCAATATGGCGCTGGGCTATGCCCGCTACGATGAAGGCGGTTACCGCAATATCAACGGCGATGGCGATCTGCGCGATGCGCCGGAGGCCCTGTCCATGGTCAACTCTGGGCTCAAGAAACAAGACCAGGTGGACCGCATTGAGATCGGCCGGGGCTACGGGGACATCGACAAGGGCACCTACCGCATTGCCTATAACGATGAAACGCTGCACCCGCTGCAGCCGCTTACCCCCAGTGCCATCGGCAGTATCCTCGAGTTCTTCGATGACACCCTGGATGCGCCGGTGAAGATGGATTCCGGCAACCAGACCTGGTGGCTCAAGGAGGTCTTTAACCTCCTGTCCCTCATCGGCGGCATTGCCATGCTCTTCCCGCTGACCCGCATGCTCTTGCGCACCCGCTACTTCGCCCCGGTGGCACAGGCTCTCCCGACGGTACCGAAGCGTCCGCGGGGCAAAGAGGCCGCGAAGTTCTGGGCGTTCTTCGTGCTTTCGGCGGCCATCGCATTCTTCACGTTCATGCCGCTGGCGAACCTTTCGCAGGACGTCTTCTACGATGCCGCGAATAAGGTCAGCACCTGGTTCTTCCCGGCGCGCATGGTCAACTCGGTGGTCTTGTGGGCCATCGTCAACGGCATCGTGGGGCTTATCTTGTTCTATATCACCCGGGATAAGTCCACCTATGCCCGCGGCGAGCGCGCCCGCGCGTGGGGCATCACGATGAGCTGGCGTACCTTCTGGCGCACGCTGCTGCTGGCCTTCATCTTGCTCTTCGTGTACTTCTCCGTGCTATCCATCGTGTATCTCGCCTTCCACAGCGATTACCGCTTCTTGGTCGTGGCCTCCCGCCCGCTAACGCTGCGCTGGTTCCTGGTGGCTCTCATGTACGTGCCAGCGATGTTCATCTTCTACCTGGCCAACTCCATTCGCGCCGGCGTGGGCACGCGCTATAGCGATACGCCCAAGTGGCAGACCTACCTCATTGCGGCGCTGGCTAACTCAGTCGGCTTGGCGATGATCTTCGTTATCCAATATTCCGTCTTCGCCGCCACCGGCACGGTGCACTGGACCGATGACTGGCTCTATGTGAATATGCTGCAGTCCATCTTGCCCATGATGATCCTGCTGCCCATCTTGAACAAGATGTTTTATGCCAATACCGGCCGCGTATGGCTCGGGCCCCTGGTTATCGCGCCCATCTTTATCACCATGTCCTTGGGCGGCAGCGTGGCCTATATCCCGAGCCTGGCTTAAGCTTTAAGCCATGAGTGAAATCACTAAGCAGTATTCCGTTGACCTTAACCGCGTCGAAAATTCGGTGTACCGCGCCACCAATGCGGACGGCGCCAGCATCGAGTTCGGCCGCGGGGAGGGCCTATTATCGCCGGTAGAGCTCCTGCTGGCCGCCGTCGCAGGGTGCACCGCGGTGGACGTGGATGTCGTAACCTCCCGGCGCACCGAGCCGGAGTCTTTCCAGGTGCGCGCGGAGGGCGACCGCGTGGATGAGGATGGCGCCTCGCGGCTTTCCGATGTCCGCGTCGCCTTCGACCTCGCCTTCCCCTCCACCCCGGAGGGCGATAAGGCCCGCGCGCTCGTGGATAACCTGATCCGCATTTCCCACGAGAAGGACTGCACGGTATCGCGCACCGTGGAACACACCACGAACGTGGAATTTAGCAACGTGTCAAAATAAACACGATTCCCCCACTATCTCCTGCTATGGTGCATTTGTTAACTATTGTGACTAATGCGATCACTGCAGGAGCTTTTCATGTCACCGTCTCTATCTCGTCGCGGCCTCTTGAAGGCAAGCGCCCTCGCCCTTACCGCCGGCACCATCGGTACCGCCGCGCCCTCTGCCGCCGCCCTCGGCCCGGTGCGCGGCACCATCATCGACTTTTCCTCTGGTATCCCCTCCCCCACCGCCATCAAACGCGCGGGACACATCGGTGCCATTCGCTACGTCTCCAATAAACGCCCCGGCGCGGCCTGGATGACCGGCAAGCCGGTTACCCTTCAAGAGGCTGCGGCCAATGCCGCCGCCGGCCTGCCCACGGCCTCGGTCTATCAATTCGGCCGGGCCGAAACCGCCGATTGGAAGCAGGGCGCCGCCGGCGCCGCCATCCACGCCCCGCAGGCCATTTCGCTGCACAAGGCCGCCGGTGGCCCCACGCACCGCCCCATTTACATCGCCATCGACGATAACCCCACCCGCGAGCACTACACCCAGTTCATCCGGCCGTACCTGCAGGCATTTTCCAAGGCACTGTCCGTGGCCGGTTACCAGACCGGTGTCTACGGCAACTACAACACCATCGAATGGGCCAGCCAGGATGGGATTGGCACCTTCTACTGGATGCACGATTGGGGCTCCAACGGGAAAATCCACCCCAAGGCCACCATTCACCAGCTACCGCAGTCGCGCCAACAAACCATCGAGAACGTCATCGTCGATGTCAACGAGGTCTACGCCAGCGACTGGGGCCAATGGACGCCCGGCTCCAAGCAGCCAGGCATCCAGGATCTCAGCTCCACCCTGGACAAGTCCATCCCCAATATGCCGGATTTGCCGCAGCTCAACGCGGATGGGGTGAGCTTTAAGGGGTCATCGCTAAGCAACGAGCAAATTCGCGGGCTTGCCGATGCCGCCCAAGACATCGCCAAGGCCTTTAAGTAGGCCTATTTCCCCTTGGGCTCGGAGGACTTCTTTTCGTCCTTCTTGCCCTCGTCCTTCTTCTCGCTAGAAGTCGGCTTCTCCGAGGCCGTCTCGATGGGCGGAACGTCCTCGCCGTCCTTGTATTTGAGGAACCGCTCGGTGGCCTTGCCTAGGTTCTCGCCGGTGATTTCGCTCTTCACGTAGTCCGTGAGGTCATCGGCGGAGCCGTTAATGGAGGCTGCGGCGACGAAGTTCTTGCCAAAGGACACCGAGGAATTGATGGACTTGTCATTGGACCAGCCCCACTTGCTGCCCACCACATTGGAGAGCTTCGCGGTGCCATAGTCTTGGTCATAGCCATCTTCTGAGACGGGATCCGCGTGCGACATCGCCACGAGCACGGGGTGGGTTTCATCGCGCTTGATGAGCTGAGAGATGAAGCTGGCCACGTCATAGGTGGAGGTTTCCGAATAGCCCCAGGTCTCGCCCGCCTTGGTGGATTCCAGATCGTATTCCTTGGCAATCTTATCGATGGAATCCGGGTACTTCTTAAACAGCTCCTCGGCGCTCTTATCAGAAGAGCTGGCAATCATGCCGAGCGCCTCGTATTTATCCTCGTACTCGCCCTGCTCAATGACGTAGGTGGCGATGTAGAGCTTGATGAGACTAAGCGCCGGGCGGGGATCGTGTTCTGCAGCAGAGCCCATATACATGCCATCGTGCAGGCGAATATAGCTAATGGAATGGTCCTCATCCCCCTTGAGGAACTCATTGATCCGCGGGGGCACCGTTGTCGCCCTATGCGCGGTAATCGTGGTGTCTTCGGCTTTAGCGGTGCTGTCTCGCTCGCTATTGCTGCACCCAGCAACCGTAGAGCAGGCAAGCATGCACACGGCAAGGGCGGCACCAGCCTTTACTGATGCCGCCGCGTTGAGAGAGGACGGATTAAACACGTCGAACCATATTACCGGTAATTGCTACCTTTCGGGCAATTAGTGCTGGACTGGGGCCTCGACGCCCACACCGGTCAGGGAACGAACTTCCATCTCTGCCGCCAACTCATCCAAGTTGTCCGGCTTGGTCACGATGGAGACAAACCAACCGACGAAGAAGGACAGCGGGATGCTGACCAGACCCGGCGAGGTCAGCGGGAAGATAGCCCAGTCCGCGTTCGGGAACATGGCGCTTTCGGTGCCGGATACCGCTGGGGAGAAGAAGATGAGGACCAAGCAGGAGACAACACCGGTGTACATGGAGGCCACGGCACCTGCGGTGTTGAAGCGGCGCCAGTACAGCGAGTACAGGATGGTCGGCAGGTTAGCCGATGCCGCCACTGCGAAGGCCAGGGAGACCAGGAAGGCCACGTTCTGGGTCATCGCCAAGATGCCCAAGATGATGGAGACAATACCCAGGATTACCACGGTGGCCTGCGAGACGCGCACTTGCTCTGCCTCGGTGGACTCACCGTTGCGGATAACCGCGTGGTAAATATCATGCGCAATGGATGCGGAGGCGGTAATCGCCAGGCCCGCCACCACGGCGAGCACGGTGGCAAAGGCCACGGCGGAAATAATGGCCATGAAGATGGAGCCACCGATTTCCAGCGCCAATAGCGGTGCCGCGGCGTTCGCGCCACCCGGTGCGTTCAGGATGCGGTCCGGGCCAACCAGTGCGGCTGCACCGTAGCCCAGGATCAGGGTCATCAGGTAGAAGGCACCGATGATAACGATGGCCCAGGTCACGGAACGACGTGCCTCGACGGCGGTCGGCACGGTATAGAAGCGCATCAGAACGTGTGGCAAGCCACCCACACCCAGCACGAGGGACATACCCAAGGAGATGAAGTCCAACTTAGCGGCGGTAGAGCCACCGTACTTCAGGCCCGGCTCCATGATTTCCTTGGCCTCATAGCCCTTTTCATGGAGGTAATCGGACGACGCGTGCATATCAATCGCGGTGCTGAACATGTTGCTGAAGCCACCGCGCAGGGAGACAAACACCATGATGCACATGATGACCACACCGGTCACCAGCAGGACGGCCTTAATCATCTGCACGTAGGTGGTGCCCTTCATGCCGCCGACCAAGACGTAGAGGATCATCAGCACGCCGACGATGCCGACGACGACTGCCTGCCACTTAAAGTCGTGGATGTTCAGCAGCACGGCCACCAGGGACCCGGCGCCGGCCATCTGGGCGATGAGGTAGAACAGCGTCACGAAGAGCGTGGCGATGGACGCGGCCACGCGCACCGGCTTTTGCTTCAGGCGGAAGGACAAAACGTCCGCCATGGTAAAGCGGCCCACGTTACGCATCGGCTCGGCCACGAGCATCAGGGCTACGAGCCAGGCGACGAAGAAGCCGACGGAGTACAAGAATCCGTCGTAACCGTTCAGCGCCACCGCACCGACGATACCGAGGAAGGACGCAGCAGAAAGGTAGTCACCGGAAATGGCCAAGCCATTCTGGCGGCCGGAGAACGAGCCACCACCGGTATAGAAGTCAGATGCCTTCTTCGTGGACTTGCCGGCGCGCAACACGACGGCCATGGTAACCACGAGGAAGATGCCGAAGATGGAGATATTCAGAATCGGGTTACCGGCAGAAGTTTCTTGTGCAAGGTAAGTGGTAGTCATTTACTTGGCCTCCAACTTCTCGCGAATAGCAACCGATTTAGGCTGAATATTCTTATTGGCGTATTTCACGTAAATCCAGGTAATGATGAACGTGGTCAGGAACTGGGCCAGGCCGAAGACGAGGCCGACGTTCCAGCCGCCATCGCCAAGCTCAATGGCCATAAAATCAGGCGCAAACACGGCGGTGAGCACGTAGACGATGTACCACACGAAAAACGCGACGGTCATGGGAAAGGTGAAACTACGATAAGCGCTGCGCAGCTCGCCAAACTCTTCGCTATCGCGCATTTCTATGTAGTCGGCTGCCGTAAGCTCACGGCGCTCGACTGGAGCAGTTGTATCACTCATAGAAGGGTTGTCTCCTTGGGTGAGAGAGGTTCTGTACAAACGAGGCGCAATGTGTTGTCCATCACTACCCGCGTTGCTATGTAAGATACAGAACAATCTTTGCAAAGCAGTAAATATTGCCAATACGCCCCACAAAAACTCCCCCCTTTTAGCCCGATAGGTTCCGGTGAACTGGGCTAATATTCTTTGCAAATCACCCCCTCCACCCCAGATTTAACGCCTTCGCAAATTTTGTTAACTAGACATTAACTAATGAGTAAAGGCAGTGTGAAAGGAACCACCTATCAGCGTGGCTAGCGCCTTAACCAGCACGTACCTCCCACTCAGCCATCCTGCACAGCAAAAGCCACCGACGACGCCGTCGCCGGTGGCTCCTTCACCCGAGGTGTGTTCTTAGCCCTCCGCGCCCGGGAATTCGCGGGGATCATTAAACATGCGGCCAAAGCCTTCTTGGCCTTCCAAGGAGTCAATCGCCGCGATTTCATCCTTGCCCAGCTCCAGCTCCGCGGCAGCCAGGTTCTCCTTGAGCCGCCCGCTGCGGGCTGACTTCGGAATAACGGAAATACCCTTGGCCATCAGGTACGCCAATACCACCTGACCTTCGGTAGCCTCGTGCGCGGCGGCAATCTTTTCAATCTCCGGGTTATTAAGCACCACGCCGCGCGCCAGCGGCGACCACGCCTCAGTCACGATGCCGTGCTTGTGGTGGAATTCGCGCAGCTCTGGCTGGGTGAAACCAGGGTGCAGCTCTACTTGGTTGAGCACAGGGGTAATGCCGGTCTTGTCAATGAGGTCCTCGAGGACTTCCTCGTAGAAGTTAGCGACACCAATGGAAGCGATCTGGCCCATCCCCTGCAGGCGGGCGATGGATTCAAAGGTCTCCACGTACAGCCCGCCCTGTGGCCACGGCCAGTGGATGAGGTACAGGTCCAAGTAATCCAGCTTCAGCTTCTCCATGGATTCCTGAAAGGCTTGTTCCGCCTTCTGCGCGCCGTGGTGGGAGTGCCAGACCTTGGAGGTGATAAACAGGTCCTCGCGGCTGACATCGCCCGCGTCAATGGCTTGGTTAAGCGCAGTACCCAAGGCCTCCTCGTTCTTGTACAGCGTCGCCGTATCAAAGTGGCGGTAGCCCAGGTCAATGGCTTCGCGGACTACGCGAATGCATTCATCATCATTGAGCTTGTAGGTGCCCAGACCGAGCTGGGGCATCTCGCGGTCATCATTGAAAGAAATAGTTGGCACAGTCATAGTTCCCATTGTGCCCCAGTTTCCCGTCTTATGCGGGCACTTGAAAGAACTAAGGCCCCAGTATAACGAAAACCGGCTCCCCTTTTTCGGGAGCCGGTTCAACGTTTTTAGCGCAGTTTAGTCGGCGCGGATGAGGTCAATGATAAAGACCAAGGTGCGGCCGGACAGCGGGTGCGCACCGCCGGCGGGGCCGTAGGCCTTTTCCGGCGGGATGATGAGTTGACGGCGACCGCCTACCTTCATTCCCGGGATGCCCTCTTGCCAGCCGGCAATGAGACCGGTCAGTGGGAACTCGATGGACTGGCCACGGTCCCACGAGGAATCGAATTCTTGGTTGGTCTCATATTCGGCACCAACGTAGTGGACCTCCACTACGCCACCAGGCTGGGCTTCAGCGCCATCGCCTACGACGATGTCCTCGATGACGAGGTCGGTCGGCGCCGGGCCAGACTGGGCTTCAATAACAGGTTTATCCATGGGGATTATTCTCCTTGGGAAATCTAGTTTGTTCGTGCGGTCGCAATAAAACCGAACCGAGCTGCACCAATTATAGTGCTCAAGCCCGATTCGGCTGAATTGGGGCGACCAAAAGCGCTATTTAGCGCTCGCTGCGAGGGGTAACCTTGCGCAGGGTTTCACCGGTGTAAATCTGGCGAGGACGGTTGATCTTGGTGTTCATCTCCAGCTGCTCGCGGTACTGAGCGATCCAGCCCGGCAGGCGGCCGATGGCGAAGAGGACGGTGAAGAAGTCCGTCGGGAAGCCCATGGCGCGGTAGATGAGGCCGGTGTAGAAGTCCACGTTCGGGTAGAGCTTGCGGGAGACGAAGTAGTCATCATTCAACGCAATCTCTTCCAGCTTCATGGCCAAGTCGAGCATCGGGTCACCGCCCAAGTGATCGATGATCTCGTGTGCGGTTTCCTTGACGATGGCCGCGCGTGGGTCGTAGTTCTTGTACACGCGGTGGCCGAAGCCCATCAGACGAACGCCCTTTTCCTTGTTCTTCACGCGGTTCATGAAGTCGGTAGCGTCGCCGCCGTTGTTCTTCTCGATGTCCTCGAGCATCTCCAGCACGGCCTGGTTAGCGCCGCCGTGCAGCGGGCCGGACAGGGCGTTGATGCCGCCGGCGATGGAGACGAACATGTTGGCCTGTGCGGAACCAATCATGCGGACGGTGGAGGTGGAGCAGTTCTGCTCGTGGTCAGCGTGCAGGATGAGCAGCTTGTCCAGTGCCTTGGAGACAACCGGGTCAACCTCGTACTCCTCGGTGGGGTAACCGAACATCATGCGCAGGAAGTTCTCGCGCGCGTTCAGGTTGTTATCCGGGTACATATAAGGCTTGCCCTGGGATGCGCGGTAAGCGTAAGCAGCCAACATCGGCACCTTAGCCAGCAGGCGAACGGTGGCCTTGTCCAGCTGTTCCTCATCCAGTGGGTCCAGCTGATCCTGGTAGTAGCTGGAGAGAATGTTCACGGAGGACGCAAGCACGGCCATCGGGTGAGCATCGCGCGGGAAGATGTTGAACTGGGCCTTAAAGTCCTCGTCCAAGAGGGTGTGGTGGCGGATGGCGTTATTGAACTGTGAGAGTTCCTGCTCATCCGGCAGGTGGCCCTTGATCAGCAGGTAGGAAACCTCATTGAAGGTGGCGTTATTTGCCAATTCAGCAATATCGTAGCCACGGTAACGAAGGATGCCCTCCTCACCGTTAATAAAGGTAATCTTGGACTCGGTGGAGCCGGTGGAGGTGTAGCCGGGGTCGAAGGTAACAAGCCCGGTTTCCTTGCGGAGCTTGGAGATATCGAAGCCGGAATCGCCCTCAGTGGACTGCTTGATATCCATCTCGTACTCGTTGCCAGCGTGCTTGAGTACTACCTTGTTTTCTTCAGTAGACACGGAATTTCCTTTCCCTGTTAAAGAGTTCTTTAAGGCACTAACTTAGACAAGTCAGCCTTATACCTATTCACACTCTAGCAAACTTTGTGATTCTGCCAACAAGTTTACGGGCATCAAAATACCTGCCGTACAACCGGAACTGTTCTACACTGGCGGCATGAGTACTCCAGAAATCACCCTGCCAGCAGATCTCTTGCCTTCCGATGGCCGCTTTGGCTGCGGCCCCTCCAAGGTGCGCCCCGCCCAAATCGAGGCCATAGACCCCGCTATCGTGGGCACCTCGCACCGCCAGCCGGCGGTGAAAAACCTCGTGGGATCCGTGCGCGAGGGCTTAAGCGATCTCTTCTCGCTTCCTGAAGGCTACGAAATCGTCCTGTCTTTGGGCGGCGCCACCGCCTTTTGGGACGCGGCCACCTTTGGCCTCATCGAGCGCCGGTCGGCCCACCTGACCTTTGGCGAGTTCTCCACCAAGTTTGCCAAGGCAGCCTCCAAGGCCCCGTGGCTCGATGCCCCGGCGCTCACCGAATCCCCAGCCGGCACCGCCCCGGATCCGCGCGAGCTTGCGGCC
The DNA here is from genome assembly GCF_030229885.1 of Corynebacterium sp. MSK204. Classification (NCBI taxonomy): domain Bacteria; kingdom Bacillati; phylum Actinomycetota; class Actinomycetes; order Mycobacteriales; family Corynebacteriaceae; genus Corynebacterium; species Corynebacterium sp. MSK204. The sequence goes on from NZ_JASPGQ010000006.1 coordinate 128,686, forward strand.
GATGCCGATGTCGCCGCTTGGGCCCACAATGAAACCTCGACCGGCGCGATGACGGAGGTCGTTCGCCCCCACCCCCACAACGACCAGCAGCTCGTGCTTGTCGATGCCACCTCTGGCGCCGGCGGCCTTCCCGTCAATATTGCAGAGACCGACGTGTACTACTTTTCGCCGCAGAAGTGCTTTGCTTCCGACGGCGGACTCTGGCTCGCCGCTATGTCCCCGGCGGCCTTAGAGCGCATCGAAAAGATCAATAACTCCGATCGCTTCATTCCGGAGTTTTTGAACCTGCAGACCGCGGTGAATAACTCCCGCAAGAACCAGACCTATAACACCCCGGCTATTGCCACCCTGCTCATGCTGGATAACCAGATCAAGTGGATGAATGACAATGGCGGCCTCGACGGCATGGTCAAGCGCACCACCGAGTCCTCCTCCACGCTGTACAACTGGGCCGAAGCCCGGCCGGAAGCCACCCCATTCGTCAGCGATCCGGCAGCGCGCTCGCTGGTCGTGGGCACCATCGATTTCGATGACTCCGTGGATGCCGCCCACCTTGCCGCGACCCTGCGGGCCAACGGCATCCTCGATGTCGAGCCGTACCGCAAGCTCGGCCGCAACCAGCTGCGCGTGGGTATGTTCCCGGCGATTGAGCCTGGGGACATCGCCAAGCTCACGCAGTGTATCGACTACGTGCTGGATGCCAACTAAGTGATCAACATGCCCCGCCGCCTCGCATGGCGCGGGGCCTTTTCGCGTTATAGTTGACTGCATCACAGATCCGTCCTTCCGTCGATAGGCAAAGGAGCGCCACACTATGCGCGAGCTGTTTCTCGTTGACAGCGAATCGAGCGAAGACTCATTGGTGCTACGCACCGAAGGAGGCGAAGAGTTTTCCCTTCCCATCACCGATGAGCTGCGTTCCGCCCTCACGCCCGCCGCTAGCAAGCCGGAGCCACCGAAGCTAGCGCCGATGCCCAAGCCCTCCCACGAAGAGGAAGAAAAGCAGATCCGGCCGGCAGAGATCCAAAACCGCATCCGCGCCGGCGCCTCCACGGCAGAGCTCGCGGAAGAGATGCACGTGGATGAATCGCGCATCGAGCCCTTTGCCTACCCGGTCATGCTGGAGCGCAACCGCATTTCTGAGGTGGCCAAGCAGGCCCACCCGGTGCGCGAAGACGGCCCGGCCAAGCTCACCCTGTGGGAAGTACTGGCGAGCTCCTTTGCTGCGCGCGGCCACTCCCTCTCGGAGTCCACGTGGGACGCCTACCGCCATCAGGGCGAGCCGTGGGTTGTGCGCGTGACCTGGAAGGCTGGCCTTTCTGAAAACGAGGCGGAATGGACCTTCAAGCAGTCCATGTCCTCCCCCGCTACGGTCGAGGCCCGCAACTCGGTCGCGGCAGACCTTACGGACCCGGACTTCGTGCAGCCGGTACGCTCGCTAACTTCCTTGGGCAGCGGCCGCTACGACGAAGCCATTGACGGCGATCAGCCCGCCAATGTCACCGATATTTCCGGTTCCAGCGAGGAAACGGAAGAAGAGGAATTCCTGCAGAATCCTTCCTCCGAGCCCAAGCCCTCGAAGCGCCGCCGCAAGGCCGTCACCCCACACTGGGAGGACGTGCTCTTGGGCGTTCGCTCCAATACCAAGCGCCCGAGGGACTAAACAGTGGACATCTCTCATGCCGTTCTCACGCTGTGGTACATCTCCAAGCCCGGCGCCGAAGAAGTTCTCAAGACCGAGCCCAAGGCTGACCGCGGGTTCGGCCGCAAGTTCCTAGCCCAGCTCAACCCGAAATTCCCGGTCACCCCGATCGGGCAATTCCCCCTGAACCGCTCCGCGCAGACGGATCCGAATGAGTACTACATCGGCGGCTACCCAGGCATTACCGTGGTGCAAACGGTCTGCGAGGGCGATTCCGTCCTGCTCTCCCAACTGCCGCAAGACCTCTTAAACGCAGTCCCCGCCCAGCGGGTTATCGCGCTTGTTAGCAATGCCGACGAGGATTATGCGGGCTTCGCGCTGTGGGAAGGCGGCGAGCTCAAGCGCTGCCTGTGCGCCACCCTCGACCGCCTCTACGAGGACACCGGCCTGCCCGAGCCCTTCGAGGCACCGTTTTGGGCCGGCGAAAAGGACGAATCCCTCGGCGGCATTTCCCTGCCGTTTCGGCCCCACAGCATCATGGAGGCCGCCCAAGAACACTGGTTGGGCATCACCGTGGGACAGGAAGGCCCAGACCTGGACGTCGTGGGTTATGCCGTGGACGGGCGCCCAGAACCCAAGATCGATCCGCCCAAGCCAAAGCAACCGGTCAGCGAGTTCGCCGCCCAATCAGCGAATAAGCTGGGTCTAAATGATTATGACGACTACGAGGATCACGATGCCGAGCCGGATTCCACCGGCGATGAGATCCTTTCCACCGCCAAGCACCTCGGCTCGTTGATTGGCAACTGGCTGCGTCAGACGTTCAAATCGCTTAAGGAACGCTGGCGCTCATAAAAGGAAATGGCGGCGGCGGTTGCCACATTAAGGGAATCGGTACCTGGGGCCATCGGTATCCGCGCGCGGATATCGGTGGCCTTCATTGCGTGCTCGGTAAGCCCGGGGCCCTCCGCGCCAACGAGCATGGCCACCTTGTCCTGCCCGTGCATGGCCTCTGCCAAGTGCACCGCTTGGGGGTTGGGGGTTAAGGAAATGAGGGTAAAGGAGGCATCGGCAAGCGCCTGCAAGGAGCGCTGCCACGTGGTGAAACCGCCCTCCAAATGGGCAAACGGCACGCGCAGCACGTGGCCCATGGATACGCGCACCGAGCGGCGATAGAGCGGATCCGCAGCACCCGAGCCGAGCAAGACAGCATCCACGTTCATGCCGGCCGCGTGGCGGAAGATGGCCCCGATATTTTCATGATCTCCCACGCCCTCCAGCACGGCGATGGTGCGGGCCTGCTCCAGGATCTCGCCCACCTCCGGCTCTGGGGCGCGGTCCGCTGCGGCAACCAAACCGCGGTGCATATCAAAGCCCGCGACCTCCGCCAGGGTCTCGCGCGAGACCTCGTAGACGGGGCACTCGGGCTCGCCGTACTCGGCAAAGAAGGCCTCCAGCTTCTGGGGAAAGCCCACCAAACAGCGCATGGGGAACCGCGATTCCATGAGGCGGGCTGCCACTAAGGGGCCTTCTGCAATGACCAAACCCTCGCCGGATTTATCGGATTTATTGAGGTTCCGAATATCGTCCAGGCGAGGGTCACGGGGATCAGAAATATGCATGCCTTCCAGGCTAGCCGATGGCCTCCGAAATCGGATCGATGCCAAAGTAAATGACGAACAAGCCCGCCAGTAGCCACATGATCCAGTGCACCTGCTTGGCCTTACCAGCAAAGGTGGACATGAGCGCGAAGGTAATAAAGCCCACGCCGATGCCGTTGGCAATCGAATAGGTAAACGGCATGACCACGATGGTTAAAAACGCCGGGATGGCCACTTCCATGCGGGTCCACGGGATATCCGTGAGCTGCGCGGCCATCATCACGCCGACGATGACCAGCACCGGCGCAGCGGCCTCGATGGGCACGATTTCATAGAGCGGGGTGAAAAACATGGCGGCGATAAACAGCAGGCCGGTCATGATATTGGCCAGGCCGGTGCGCGCGCCATCGGCAATGCCGGCAGAGGAATCCGCAAAGACGGTATTCAAGGATGCCGAGCCCAGACCACCGGCCACCGCGCCGGCGCCCTCTACAACCAGCGCCTTCTTCATGCCCGGCAGGTTGCCGTTGTCATCCACGAGCTTGGCCTGCTTGCCCAGACCGGTCATGGTGCCCATGGCATCAAAGAAGTTGGTCAGCAGCAGCGTGAAGATGAGCAGGACCGTGGAAATCACGCCAATGTTGGCAAAGGCGCCCACCAGGTTCACATCGCCCACGATGGACAGATCCGGCAGGCCTCCCAACGCCTCCGGGCTCTCCGGGGCGGCCATGCCCCAGTCCTCGGAGTCCGTGAGCGCCTGGACGATGAATGCAATCACCGTGTTGAGGATGATGGCAATAAATAGCCCACCGGGCACATTGCGGATGACCATGAAGGCACAAATAATAAGGCCGATGACGAAGACCACCGCCGGCCAGGTGGCAATCGAGCCATTAATGCCCAGCCCCACCGGCACGGTGGTCTGCGCGGCATCGGGCACGCGGGTAACAAACCCACCGTCCACGAAACCGATCATCGCGATGAACATGCCAATACCTACGCCCATCGCGGCCTTCATGGGCTGTGGGATGGCGTCAAATACCGCGGTGCGGAAGCCGGACACGGCGAGCAGGACGATAATAAGGCCCTCGATTACCACGAGGCCCATGGCTTCTTGCCAGGTCAGCCCGCTGGTGGCGACCATGCTGACGGCGACGAAGGTATTCATGCCCAGGCCCGCGGCCATGGCGAAGGGGTACTTCGCAATCGCACCGAAGGCAATGGACATCACGCCGGCGACCAGCGCAGTGGCGGCCGCAACCTGCGGCACGCCCAAGGTATAGCCCTCCGCGTCCGGGCTCGTGCCCAGGATCAGCGGGTTGAGCAAAATAATATATGCCATGGCGAAGAACGAGACCGTTCCCGCGCGTAGCTCGGTTCCGATGGTGGAACCGCGTTCAGAAATGTGGAAATAGCGATCGAGAGTGGCTTTCACGCCGTGCCCTTTCACGTAGAGCGGTATTTTTACGCCCTAAGTGTGCTGCCTTAATCCTCAAAATCAAAATCTTGGTAAATGGGCTTTTCATCATCGAAGGCCGCGGCCGGCGCCTTCTCCTCGCTCACCCGCGTCTGCGAATGCGCACCGCAACCGTAGCGCGCATGTACAACGCGGCCATCGGCGGAATACTCGTTGGCGCATACCCCAAAGTTATCCATGAATTGCATATAAAAAGCGCACGTGCGGCACTGCAGGTGCGCCTTGGCCGCCATCTCCGAGGTTGGGCCATATTCTTCTTGCCAGCGATGCTTGGCATCCGCCAGGCCCTTGGCGGAAAGCTCATCTCCATTCAGGCGCTCATCATCGATAGCCGGCGGCATGAGGTCTCCCGGGCCCAAATCCCCCGGCAGCACGCGATCCTCATACGGCACCCACTCTGGGGCCTGCAGCGCCTCCCCGCCCGGCACCAGCGCCACCTCGTTGACGGTGACGTAGCGCGAGCCATCCGCGCACGCGAGCACGGCCTGCCATTCCCAGCCTGGGTAGCCCGGCATATCCGCCGCAAAGCGATGGGTGACAACGTTGCGGCCCATTCCGGCGACGCCCCTATGCTTGCCGATGCCCCCTTCCCCCACCTCTTCCAATGCCTCACGCGCAATGCGCACGGCGCGGGAATCGATCAACGGATTTGCTTTTCGCTTACTCACGCCCCTCATTATTCATGATGGCCAGCCAACAGTGGTACATATGGTGCATGTCGTTTCTCCGCCGCGCCGCGCTCATTGCCGTGCCCTGCTGCGCCTTAACCGCCTGCTCTTCTGATGATTCTGAAGCTTCCTCCCCCGAGCACCTTGCAGTGGAGGTCCTCGATACCGCGCCGCTGCCAGAGAACTCCTTTACGCAAGGCCTAGAAGAAGACGGAGAGGGCAACCTCCTGCTCGGCACCGGGCAATGGGGCGAATCTAAACTCATCCGCTTCTCCCCTGAAACCGGCGAGGTCCTCCAAGACCATGCCCTGGATGACTCGTTTTTTGGGGAAGGCATTACCCAATACGGCGATTCCATCTGGCAATTGACCTGGAAGCGCGGGCAGGCCCTGCGCTATGACGGCGACTTCCAGCGCACTGGGACCGCCACCTATACCGGCGAAGGCTGGGGGCTTTGTGCCACCCAGGATGAGCTCATCATGTCCGATGGCACCTCTACCCTGCGCCACATGGATCCGGAGACCTTTGCGGAGCGCTCCACCACCGAGGTCACCCTCGAGGGCTCGCCCGTAGAGGATCTCAACGAGCTGGAATGCGTGGACGGTGATGTCTATGCCAACGTGTGGCAGACCAACGATATCTACCGCATCGATCCCTCCTCTGGCGAGGTCACCGCGGTGATTTCTACCGATGCCATCGATAAATCGAAATACACCGATCCTGATGATGTCTTAAATGGCATCGCCCATATCAAGGGCACCGATGAATTCTGGCTTACCGGCAAGCGGTGGGATGAGCTCTACCGCGTTCGAGTAAAGTAATGGGCCATGGCAACCCGTAAGGAAGCAAGGAAAAAGTCGCTGCTGCAAATCCTCGCGCTCATCGTGGTCGTGGCGGTCATCGTCGCCTCCGCGGTGATCTTCCAGAGCTGGCGCAATTCGCGGCCAGGCCCTGAGCCGAGCGAGATTGCGATTACCGCCTCCGTGGGGGATAACACCAAGGAGGTCACGCCCTACCTCGTATGCGAGCCGGGAACCGATTGCCCTGAAGGCGATGTCCCCCAGCTAACCGTGGGCGAGGATGACACCTTGCATCTTGAAATCCCCGAGGAGATTTCTAATCACGAATGGAAGGTGCTGTCCATTTATGATGACCCCGCCGCCAATGATGAGACCTCTCACGGTGCGAATGAAACGACCGAGGTAGATATCCCCGGTTCGGTAGATCCCATCGAGGCATCGACTGGCGAGCGCCCCCGGCTCATGGTGGTGGAGGTCTCCTCCCTCATGATTGGCACCGACGACGATGGCGAAGAAACCCCCCTCGCCACCGTGTGGTCCCTATCCACCATGGATAATTAACTATCTAAATCCTTCGCAATCGCGCGGAGGATTTCTGCTACTTGGCGCCCGGTCTTGCGCTCGGGGTAGCGCCCCGAGTTCAGTACCGGCTGCACCTGGGATTCCAGCAGGGTCATGACATCAGAGACCATGCTGCCGAGCTCTTCCGGCTTGCGCGACGGCGTGCGCCGGCGCGGCTTATCCAGCACGCGCACCCGCAGCGCCTGCGGCCCGCGGCGCCCCGCCGCGAAATCGAATTCGATGCGCTGGCCGGGAAAGATTTCTTCTACTCCCTTGGGCAGGACATTCCGGCCGACGTAGACGTCTTCATCGCCCGGGTTGCTAACGAAACCGAAACCTTTCTCGGCGTCATACCACTTCACTTTGCCAATGGGCATAGGTATCCACCTCTTCTCTTGGGTAAATCCTTAAGTTTAGCTGGAAGTTATACAGAACAGAAGTTCCACGTGTCGTGTGATATAGTTCACACCACCGCAATTACCTGCGGAAACTTTGCGGACGGAACCACAATAGTCTCAATTCTTTCCCATTTAGTGCCCAGAACGTGACTATTTCGTTATAAACCGCTACGCTGGCCCCCAGTGTCGCCGCAAAGAAGGTTTCCCGCCCATCCTTTCTTCTAGGCGCAAAACATTTCCACGAAAACGGGCACCACGGAAAGGACTACTTTTATGGGACGCCACTCCGCTAAGACTAACCACTTTGCCGCTAAGTTCACCGCGGGCACCGTTGCCTTGGGCGCAGCCGCTGCCATCATGGCACCGAACGCTGCCGCTGCCCCTGACTCCGACTGGGACCGCCTCGCACAGTGCGAGTCCGGCGGCGACTGGCACATCAACACCGGCAATGGCTACCACGGCGGCCTGCAGTTCAACGCGCAGACCTGGCAGGCATACGGCGGCGGTGAATTCGCCCCTACCGCTAACCAGGCAACCCGCGAGCAGCAGATTGTCATCGCTGAGCGCACCCTGGCTAACCAGGGCTGGGGCGCATGGCCCGCATGCTCGGCCTCCCTCGGCCTGAACTCCGCGCCGACCGAGCGCACCGCTCCTTCCGCACCCGCTGAGGCACCGCAGCCAGTGCAGCAGGCAGTAGAAAACAAGTCCGATGAGCTCGCCGTAGACGCCGTCTACAACCTTGTTAAGGACACCGCTAACGCTTATGGCCTGCAGCTGCCGGCGCAGTTCACCGACTTCTACCACGCCAACCGCCACGACTTTAACGCGTTCTACTCCGCAAACCGCAACGTCATCGACCCGGTTGCGCAGCTGGTTGAGAACTTCAGCCGCTAAATAAGCACATAAAAATTCCCCTCGCCGTCCGCGGCAAGGGGATTTTTTTAGCGATTGATGCGGGTATAAGGGTGAACGTAGTTCAACTTCTCTGCCGGCATCGGCAGCACCAGATCGTCGCCGTAGGGGCTGGAAGCACCAGCAAAAGGCGCAGAAATTTCCGTAATTGCATGCTCGCGGTGTTCATTGTCCGGCCACGCCGGGGAAACAAAGCCATTCTTTTCATTCGACATAGCCTTATTATTTCAAACCTCGGGCAAAAACGTAACTCAATCCGGCGCTAAAATTGTGATTTATCATGACTCAGTCCTCCCACCTCCCGCATTTTCGCACCTGGCTTAATTCCCTTTCGGAAGAGGAACTGGCCACCATCCTCCACCACCGCCCCGATGTTTTAACCCCGCTGCCGCCCTCCATCGCGGCGCTGGCCACGCGGCTCCTCTTGCGCACCTCGATCGCCCAAGCGCTAGCGGAGTGTAACGCGCAGCAGTTGGCGGAGCTGGAGGACATCGCCAAGCGCGGCGGCGAGCTTGCAGAGGTAGAAGACCACAACCCCGAAATCACCCGCGAACTCAAGGACCGCGGCCTCGCCTTCGGCGCGGTGCAGATTCCGCCGGAGGTCATGCCCGCGCTGCCCACGGGCTGGTCGCTACTCAACCAGCTCGAGGTATCGCCCGCGACAATCGATGCCCTCTCTGAAGACGAACGCCACGTCCTCGCCACCCTGGCGCGCTCCAATGGCATCGGTACCACCCGCGAGACCAATCCGTCCCACCCGGTGCCACGGCTGATTGCCAAGCAGCTCTTGCAGCGCGTGGACTCCCAGACCGTTCGTCTGCCGCGCGAGGTGCACCGCGCGATGAAGGGGCATACCGTCCCGCATATTCCCACCGAGCCCTCCACGCGCCGCGGCGAGCCCACCGCGGACCGCAAGGCCGATGACGCCGGCACCGCCGCGGGCCTGTCCGTGGTGCGCGGCATGCAACAGCTGATTTCTGCCCTCGGCGCCCGGCCGATCGAACTGCTCAAGGATAAAACCGTCGGCGTGCGCCCCCTTGCCCAGCTCAGCAAGCAGCTGGACATCGCGGAACCAGAGCTGCGCCGCCTGATTACGCTTGGCCTATCTGCGCGGCTAATCAACCGCGGCGAGCCGTCCGGGTACGAGGGAAACTTCCTTGCGCCCACCGATTCCGCCCAAGAGTGGCTCGATGCAGGATTAGCCGCGCAGTGGCGCGTGCTCCTCGCGGCCTGGGAAAACTCCCCCTGGACCCCGTGGGAATCCAGCCGGGTGCTTTCTGCCAGCACCGACCGCCTACCCAAATTTCGCCGGCACATCCTCGATGTGTACCTCCACTCCGCGCAGCCGCTGTCCGCGGCCGAATTTCAAGCGGATCTGCATTTTTCCTTCCCGCTTTTTGCCACGCATACCTCCCCGGAGACCATCGAGGAGCTGCACCGCGAGGCCGAATGGATAGGCGCCATCGCGCTCGGGCGAGCCACCAGCGTGCTTATCGATGGCTTCGATGCCGCCGATTCCCTCACCCCCGACACCATCGATTATTTCCTGGTCCAGGCGGATATGACCGTGCTCGTGCCAGGCCCCCTCGAGCCCGCGGCCCACCACACCCTGGAGTCCCTCGCGGACTTGGAATCACCCGGCCTCGCCAGCGTTTACCGCATTAGCGATGCCTCCCTGCGCCGCGGCCTCGACCGCGGGATGACGGGCACGGAGATCCGCGATTTCTTCGCCGCGCATGGTGATGTCCCGCATACGCTGGCGTTCCACATCGAGGACATCGCCAAGCGCCACGGCACCCTGCGCTCCGGTCCTGCCCTGTCCTACCTGCGCAGCGAGGACCCAGCACTCTTGCAGATCGCCGCGAAGGCCGCCCCGCTGCGCCTGCTGGCCCCCACGGTCGCGATTTCCCAGCTGCGCGTCAGCGAGTTATTGGAACGCCTGCGCGAGCACGGCCTCTCCCCCGCCGCTGAGGACGAAAATGGTGCGAGCCTGTCCATCGCGCCCGAGCCCGCAACGCTCCCCACGCCCAGCCCTCGCGCCCAGGCCGCGCCGCCGAATATCGCGCGTGCGCTGCGCAACCTCACCACCGGCGAGGCCCCGAGCCTGCCCAACCTGGATCTGGTCCACGCCGCCGCGCGCACCGCACGCCCCATCACCATTGGCTACGCCGATAAAAATGGCAATACCAAGACCCGCACCGTCACCCCACTGACCGTCGCCGGTGGCCAAATCGATGCCCGCGCCGCCGATGGCTCCACCATCCGGTTTCCCCTGCACCGCATCACCTCCGTTACGCTAGACGCATGAACGGACCACTGATTGTGCAGTCGGACAAGACCGTCTTGCTGGAAGTCGATCATCCAGATTCCGCCGCTGCGCGCACCGCCCTCGCGCCGTTCGCGGAGCTGGAGCGCGCCCCCGAGCACGTGCATACCTACCGCATTACTTCCCTGGCGCTCTGGAATGCCCGCGCCGCCGGGCACGACGCCGAGCAGGTCGTCGATGTCCTGGAAACCTACTCCCGGTTCCCGGTACCGCAATCGCTGCTTGTCGATGTCGCCGAGACCATGTCCCGCTACGGCCGCGTCCGCCTCCAAGCCCACCCTGCCCACGGGCTCATCCTCGAATCAGAAGAGCCTGCCATCCTTACCGAGCTCTCCCGCGGCAAGGTAGGAAAACTGCTTGGTGCGCGCATCGATGACAACACCATCGCCGTCGCACCCTCTGAGCGCGGCCGCCTCAAGCAGGAACTTCTCAAGGCCGGCTGGCCCGCCGAAGACCTTGCCGGCTATATCGACGGCGAATCCCACCCCATCGCGCTCAACGAGGACGGCTGGCACCTGCGCGATTACCAGGAATACGCCACCGACGCCTTCTGGTCCGGCGGTTCAGGCGTCGTCGTGCTGCCCTGCGGCGCCGGCAAAACCATCGTCGGTGCCGCCGCCATGGCAAAGGCGCAATCCACCACCCTCATCTTGGTTACCAATACCGTCGCCGGCCGCCAGTGGCGCGACGAGCTTTTGCGCCGTACCACGCTTTCTCCAAACGACATCGGCGAATACTCCGGAGAGAAGAAGGAAATCAAGCCGATTACCATCGCCACCTACCAAGTGGTCACGCGGAAAACAAAGGGTGAGTACCGCGCCCTCGAGCTCTTCGATTCCCGCGACTGGGGCCTTATCATCTACGACGAGGTCCACCTGCTTCCCGCACCCGTATTCCGCATGACCTCGGACCTGCAATCGCGGCGCCGGCTAGGGCTTACCGCCACCCTCGTGCGCGAGGATGGCCGCGAAGGCGATGTCTTCTCCCTCATCGGGCCAAAACGTTACGACGCGCCGTGGAAAGAGCTGGAAATGGCCGGCTATATCGCCACCGCGGAATGCATCGAAGTCCGCGTGGATATGGATCCGGAAGAACGCATGCTCTATGCCACCGCACAGCCGCGCGACCGCTACCGCATCGCCGCACAAGCCTCGGCCAAGCTCCGGGCCGTCGATAAGATCCTTGCCTCCCATGACCAACAAGCCCTCATCATCGGCGGATACGTGGATCAACTGCGCGAATTAGGCGCGCACCTCGATGCCCCCGTCATCGATGGCACCACCTCTACCGCCAAGCGCGAAAAGCTCTTCCAGCAATTCCGCGAGGGCGAGCTGGCCATCCTCGTCGTTTCCAAGGTGGCCAACTTCTCCATCGACCTGCCCGAAGCGGCACTGGCCATCCAGGTCTCCGGCACCTTTGGTTCCCGCCAAGAGGAAGCACAACGCCTCGGCCGCCTGCTGCGACCGAAGGAAACCGAGGCGCTCTTTTATACCCTGGTCACCCGCGACAGCCTAGATGCGGACTACGCCATGCACCGCCAACGCTTCCTCGCCGAGCAAGGATATGCCTACCGGCTCATGGACGCAGTAGACTTAGGCCAATGAAGATCTTTAAGTTCGACGTTGACGAGTCCTTTGCCAAGGCCAATAACGAGTTATTGCGCGATTCCAACCGGCTTCGCGTATCCGGGCTTATCTTCGGCCTCATCCTAATCATCGCCGGCGCCGCCGTCTGGTGGAGCTTTTCCTGGGGAATCACCCTGGGCTTAGGGCTCATCCTCTTTGGCATCGTTGTTGCCATTGTCGGCGTCGCCGCCGCAAGCAAGGTAGGAACGGCCCAATCCCTCTATGATTCTTATCCGCTCGCTCCCGCCGTCATCGCACAGGTCAACGAGCGGGACATGATCCTTCTTGCCTTGGTGAATACCAATGTGGATCCCTCCCTTCCCCCACGCTGGGGCGCGTGCCTGCGCACGGTAACCTCCATTCCCGGCGTCCAACGCACCGTGGGCACCAAGGTTCCAGTCGCCGCCGTGTCCGGCCAGCGTTCCACCTCCGATAAAGAGCATTGGCAGCAAATCTCCCCCATGCCCATTGCTTGGGGAACTCCCGATGCTGAAACCGTCACCATCGCCCGCAAATCCATCCCCCAAGAGCAATGGCAGCGCCTAGAGCGCGCCCGCAAGCGGCTTTCCGATGTCAAAGCCACCCGCTATGACCTGCTCGTTCTCTAGGCAGGACTCTCAAGCACCAGATTGTTTCTGGTGCTTTTTCTTTTTGTGGTCTAAGAATTGCTTCCAGGTGTAGTGCCAGTGTGTGTTGTGGGTGGCCAGTGGTCCCTTCGTGTGGTCTACTTGGTAGGTACGGTGCCGGTTGCTGAGTCCATGGTGTAGTTAACGCGTCGGTCGGTTTTGATGTTGAGGTGGTGTTGGCAAAAATTCACTGGATTACTAATCCATGAAATACTCTAACTCTTATGGGGCATCCTGTTGTAATGATGACCTTTCAGCCACCGTAGCAATCACGCGGGCAAGTAGCAGAGTTACCTCAAGCCGCTCCTATATAGAGCGATATTGCGGTAGAAGAGCTTACTCTGACGGACCTGACCCCCGACGTGTCCACTGTCCGGGGGTCAGGCCCCTGCTTCAACCATTCCTGTTGAGAAAGGGTACCTAGAGTTGGAAGACGATAAAAACGTAGAGAACTTTGTGGACTGCCGTGAAATCCGCACGGTTTTCAAACCAACTTGGGTGAGCTGGTGGTTCCACAAGATTTTTACGTTCCCGCACGTTGAGTGCGATGGGATCGTAAGCAATTGTCACTGGGGAAGAGACAAAGCGTTAGTGAGGGATGGTGGGACGGTTACGGTTGGATTTAGTTATCGTATTTTCCATGATACGAAAATTAGATGTAAGAGCTCCCCTATCGAGGTTTCCCCTTCACATGCTGAGTTAGAAGCCAAGACAGCCATAATTAACAACTCCCCGATGACTGCCGTGCTCTACTAGCATTCGTCTCGAGCCTATGGGGTTGCCCGCAAATCGTGGACACCTAGTCAAGCTACCTAGTGGTTAGGCAGCTATTTCTTCTTCGTTTCTGGTTTGGGTGGTGTGGTTTTCGAAATCGACGGGGCTGACCATCCCGAGGGCGGAGTGCCAGCGTCGACGGTTGTAGACGACTTCAATCCAGTAGGCAACGGCCTTGCGGGCAGCATCGCGGGTTGGCCAGCGCTTCCGGTCGTAGAACTTAAGTTTTCAGCGTCGACCAGAACGACTCAGCCATCGCATTATCGAAGCACACCCCGGTACGCCCCACGGATTGAGCAATGCCCAAATTGCGGCACGCCTCCCAGAGTTGTTCGCTGGTAAATTGCGTCCCCCGGTCGGCGTGAAACACCAGCCCATCAGGAACGTCACCGCGGAAGCGTGTGCGCCATCCGCAGGGCCCGTTCGGCCAAACTTGTGTCTTGCACGCTATCCATAGCCCAGCCCAGTACCCTGCGGGAATGACCATCGCGGACCACGCATAAATACAACCAGCCTTCACCAGTGCGCTGGTAGGTAATATCTGACATCCATACCCGGTTGAGCTCGCCGGTATCAAACATGCGCTTTACCAGGTCAGGAAGACTCGACTTACGTTTAGATTGAATCGTTGTCACGGGCACAAAAGCACGCGGTGAAATCCCTTCAATTCCCATCAGGCGCATCCGCTTAGCCACATGACGCGCGACGCTATTTAGTACCGGTAGGGCGGTATCGAGTACCGACCGGTGCGGATATCGGGTACCGGGGGTAGT
>NZ_JASPGQ010000070.1:0-231 GCF_030229885.1 Corynebacterium sp. MSK204
ACCGCCTTCTTCGCTTTGAGGCAACGCGATCGGAAAAATTTGAGCTAATGCAGCCAGAGCAAGGCGAACTACAGCATCAAACGAATGAGCAGGTTATTAGAGGTTTCTCGTTCTGGCTACTATAAATGGCAAAAGGCTCAAGCAGTACGGCTTCGTGGTGAAAATCAGCGTCAGAGATTCCTCGACCAGTTAGACAGGAAAATTCATGACATCTGGGAAGATTCTGACGAA
>NZ_JASPGQ010000071.1:0-216 GCF_030229885.1 Corynebacterium sp. MSK204
GGCAGGTGGGTCAAACTTGAGCGGGAACGCCAAGGCTCGGTAGATGGCCGCAGTGATGCCGATATACGAGCCGAAAATGCACGTTTACGTCGTGAGCTAGCTGAGGCCAAGATGGTGAATTGAGTTCTTGTCAAAAGCCACCGCCTTCTTCGCTTTGAGGCAACGCGATCGGAAAAATTTGAGCTAATGCAGCCAGAGCAAGGCGAACTACAGCAT
>NZ_JASPGQ010000072.1:0-210 GCF_030229885.1 Corynebacterium sp. MSK204
GGAGACAAAAAGTTGAACACAATCACATGCCAACCAATCCATCAATGCAGCCGAAACACTAAACAGTATTCAAAAAGGTACATGCTTCACATACCTTACCGGCACACACCAACCAACAAACCACCATAGGTTCGCCGGCCAACAGACCAATCAACACACAACCATGCACACAAAAATAAAAAATAAGTACATTGGCACACTATTGAGTTC